>DYLD01000061.1:6220-14493 GCA_020722315.1 Syntrophus aciditrophicus | reverse complement strand
TGACCATATGGCCCAGGCTATAGATAAGAAGAATATTCCATAGGGCGCGAGCATGAGCTTCCAATAGGGTGTTGATGGAAATCGCCATGGTGCGAAGAAAACAATAGCTACAATAGCAACGCCAGTCAAAGCCAGTCCCGATAAGCCCTGCGCAAACTTTGTCTGATAAAGAAAAACAATAGACAGGAGGAACACCCAGATAAATCCGCCTATCCAACCGGCCGTCCAACCTATCTTTTCACCCCGTCTGTTCGTCCTCATGAACATTTCCCCCCAAAACGGTACTGTGGTTGATTGCAAACTCCGCCCCTGTGGTTTAGGAAAGTAATTCAATATCCTCCTTCCAACTGGACAGAAAATTCCATCCATTCTATTTTCGAGCAACCGTTTTCGCCCGGTTCAAGCTTGTATCGGTTGATGGTCAACAAGCCCCGGCCAAAACGCTGAATCTCTTCGATTTCTTGAACCGTTACCGAGCGGCCCGCGTGCGGCCCGGAAATGCTCTTACCCACTTCCGGGGAAAAAATAAAGTTTCTTGGATTGGGAGGGCCGGCTTCGGCGAGATAGGGCCGCGGGACGCAATCGGAAGGATCTTCGGATAAATGCCAGCCTTCAATCTCTCTCGGATTGGGGGCAGAGTGTAAAGGGGGAGTCAGTCGCGCCAGATCTTCATCGCGCCCAATTTCCTGGATGAGAATTTGCCATCCATTCGGCATTGGGTCGAGGATGAACTTGAAACGGGATCCAAATGGGCGATAGAATCTTTTTCCATGATGGACACGCCCCGGGAATGTTTCACCAAAACGAGGATATAGAAATTTGCGTTTGAATGTATCCCAGTCCATGCGTTTTACCGGGAACTGCGTGCCGTCTATGCTCCCGATGACTTCTCCGTTGGCTACGCGGAGCCAGTACTCGCCGCAATGCGAAAGTGCCCAACCCTTGCCGGGTTTAGCCCCCGGCCCATTTAGAGCCAGTATCCATTCACTTTGCGGCGTAAAGCCTTCGAGGATCGGTCGGCAGTGCATCCCATCGCCCATCTGAACAACCATTCCGGAATCGAGTAACCCCCCCCTTTAACGTTTCCAGAACGAGAACATCCATGGTCGGCGATTGTCCGGGATGGTGCCGAAGAATCCTGCCATGAATAACCAGAGGTGCATCCTTTGCTACCGCCAGAAAGGGGCCTTTCCATGCGCAGGAACAGGCGCCCGCATAGAAGGGGATACAAAAAAAGGCGATTCCGATCAATAGACACCATAGCGCGAATTTTCTCATCTCAGGGCCTCCCTTGATCTTCTATATAAACAAACGCCTGTGCATCCAGATCGTCAGCGATGCAGGTAATCAGGGAATTGGTTGATGATCTGGACGCGTCTATCGCCTCCCGATAACGCCTCGCAAGGATTGGCCAGAGACCTTTCTCGGATCTGGCTCGTGCAGCCTCATACCCCGCTCTGAGCCGGTGGGCCTTAAAGAGGTAAAGAAACGGGGCGATGGGTGTCCCGGGCCGCTTTTCCAACCAATCGTCCACAAAATTCGCTTCATCCACCGGCCCCTCGCACATACCCTCCCACTCAGTTATAAGAGGCACCGCAAATGCAAAGGCTTCGGCCTCATTTCGAACATCCTGTCCAAGAATGGAGACCATCTGCTCGATCAGATTACGTCGCCTTACAATCACCGCCTTATCCGGAGAGGAAGGGCGCTCAAATGCCCAAAGATTTGATCCCGGGCCGATGGAATCAAGGTATTTCCGGGCGCATGCCTGTCCAGCCTTCGGGTAATTTGCCTGATTGATTTCCCCTGCCGGCCGCAAACCAATTAAAACAACCTCCGACAGCGAAGGAAAGTGCAGCGGTTCTGCCTGGACACTATCGCAGCAGCCACAGCTCAAAGCCATAGCAAATACCGACATCAATAAATAACGCATGACATTTTTCATGACCTGATTAAATTGTTTTTGCCTTCTCATTGCTTTATTGCCGAACAACAAGATGACCCGCACGCCCCGTGGCGTAAGGGCGGGGAATTAACCACCACGGCACCCGATTACGCAATAATCTCATTCAAGCCTTCTATAACCTGGTTTAATTGTTCCGGATAAGCCTTTCCGATGACCTTGCCAATTCTTTCAACTGACAATGTTCTTATTTGACTGATTTTGAGCCAGGATCTTTTGGGTAAACCTGTGGATTTCAATTCAAGGGTCAAGGGGAAACCGGCTTTCTGCGGCCGGCTTGTGATGGCAACAGCTATGACAGTACCAGAACGTTCGTTAAAGATGTCGTGGCTAACAATAAGCACCGGACGTAAACCGGCCTGCTCATGTCCTCTTGTGGGGTTCAAATTCTGCCCAGCGTATTTCACCTCTTAATATTGGGGCCATTGGCTTACGTCCTTAGCAAGACCCTCCTCCGCCATAGCTTTTTCATATTTCGGATCAAGCTTGGCACTCTCTATAGATAGCCTATTTTGCTTCAATCTTGCCAGTTTTTCACCCACTGCATCACGAATTGCCTGGCTGCGATTCTGAAAATAATGTTCTTCCACAAGCCTGTCTATTTCACCGATGAATTCCGTATCCAGTGTAATGGCAATTTTTGCTTTTCCCATAACAACCTCCTTCTTGGTATTCCATTATATCATACCAGAAAAAGGATAGGCAAATAGTTTACAGTTTTCCAGTGTAACAGTCTGATTAGGCCGAAGTTGATGCCCAGATACAGCAAGGCAAGAAGATGATTATTTATTTTGTTGCTAAACAGTTGTTTTTGGGAATGTCAATGTCAGCCAAAATTGAGGTTCGAGTGTACTACATTTTGCCTGCAAAAATGCCCCAAAATGACGAGATTTGACGAGACACGAAAAAGGGGCTTCCGGTGTAATATCCGAAAACCCCTTGATATTCTTGGTGAGCCCTGTCGGGATCGAACCGACAACCTACTGATTAAGAGTCAGTTGCTCTACCAGCTGAGCTAAGGGCCCCCTGAAGTCTATCCAACAAATCCGCGCAAAGAGCATATCTGGCGCGCCCGGTAGGATTCGAACCTACGACCAACAGATTCGAAGTCTGCGACTCTATCCAGCTGAGCTACGGGCGCATGGTTCAATCCTTGTCCCCGTGGGCTATACCTGGGGTGAGTGAAGGGACTCGAACCCTCAGCCTCCGGGGCCACAACCCGGCACTCTGACCAATTGAGCTACACCCACCATCCTATGCTGGTGCGCCTGGAGGGATTCGAACTCTCGACCCACGGATTAGAAGTCCGTTGCTCTATCCAGCTGAGCTACAGGCGCTCATTTCCGCCGAGCCTGCGTTCAGTCTCCTTTCACAGAATTTGTGTTTCTAATCTCTTTACCTTCTTTTGTCAAGCACAAAAACCGGGCGCAGGACGGACTGTTTACTGTACATAACCGGCGATGCCGTCGAAGTAAAACCCTTTCTGACTCATGCCCTCGGGATTGTCCCTGGGCGTGTAAAAATGGCGGCGGGTTTTGCTGTTGTACCAGCGATAGAGCGCCTTTGTTCCCTCCAGCTTCGAAGTTGCAATATTCCCTAGCGAACCCTCAAATATATAACCCATCGGCGCTTTGGTGCAGTCGCGTTCGTGGGTGTAAAAATAATCCCCTGTCGCAGGATTGTACCAGCGGAAGAATTCAGTTGTGCCCGGCGTTCCCGGCGCAAAAAGCTTAAATGCGACACCTGAATACTGGTAGCCCTTCGCCCTGACGCGGGCAGCCTCAGCCTTGGGATTTGCTGTGAATAAGGTATCCAACCCGTTAACATAACAGTAAATATCCACCCGAGTGGTTCTGACACTCTTTACAATCTCAAGAGATAAATCCAAATCGGCATTGCCGCCGTTCGAAGAGAACACAACACGTTCAGTGTAGATGCCGGGCTGGAGGCCGCGCGTATTGACGGAAACAGTGACATAGTCTGTCTCTCTCGTGGTTGTACCGGAGTCCGGAAAGACGCTTAGCCACCCGCGTGGGCCTCTGCTGATTATCCCGCCTAAAATGCCGGCACCCTCGAACGTCGTTTTTCCACTGCTGCCCGATATCGCCAGAACATGCTCGCCATATGTCTGTCCCTCGACGACAAAGGCCTCAGCGCCTTCGGAGGTTGTTGCATAACTGTCAAATAACTCAATAAACTGTTCATCCAGAAAAACCCTGAACAAACCACCCTCCAACGATTTACGAAAATAGAGTTTTAGTCCCGTTCCGGTAAACTTGAATCGAAGGAGACTTTCTTCCCCCTCGCAGGACGGATAGCCCTGATTATCGTATGCACAGCCACCCAGGAGTTCCAGCCCGGTTTTCATCAGTAACGATGGCGCCGAAGACACAGCCGGCTCCGCACGGCGGAACGAAACATACCTCTCGCCATCAACCGGGCGGGTAACACGGGCTTTCCATTCCAGAGCCTTCCTGCCTCTATTGGTAAGCCTTATCCTCCGCGAAATCGTCTCTCCTACAGCCGCGGTGCCGAGGTCAATACGCTTCTCGTCGAGCTGGAGGAGCGGCTCGTCCGGCATCTGTTCGAGCGATGCGGCAAACGAAACGGTTTGTGTCCCGCCCACGTAATGGAATTTGATTGTCTCCCTGAATTTGCCGATAGGCGCTTCGCGACGAAACTGAGCTGCACGGCCCCCTGATTCGAGGCGCAGTAGAAGCGAAGCAACTCGATACTGGTTGCGTTCTATCTCTTTTACATAACGAAGAGCGATCATACAACGTTCCGGCGCCTCACCGGTCAAGCCGGACATAGTTTGATCATCGACAGGCTCCCATCCGGCCGGGGCCTGGACAAACCAATCCGGGTCCGCAGACTCCTGACTTTTCGTAAAAAAGGTCCCCGTTGCCGTCTCGCCCGGCCTTAGAAGACCTAAATCGATCTCTTCCGGGTAAACGATCGGGTGCAGCAATTGGGTTTCCAACGCAGCTTGCGGTAACCGCAAACTCTTATTCGACAACACCGCGCTTTGAGTAATCTTGTTCGTCTCCCGTGAAGATACCGGCGGGGGAAACTGCTCGCCGAAGAGTCCCTTGGTAAAAAGGAAAAAGATTGCCGCAAGAACGATCCCTTTTCTAAGCATAAACTCCTTACCGTTTAAGACGTTAAATAATCTCTGCGCGTGCACCCCGCACATCGTGAACATCTCGTATATGATTTTCTAACGCATCATCCAGAAGATTGCAACCGTTTTATGTCTTTAAAATACTTGACACAGCGGATACGTGCGTATATCCTCCCCAAAGATTCTGAGGTACAGGTAGGAAACCCCAACGTGGATAAGGAATCTCTGAAATACTGGCTGGCGCTGAGCGCCGTCGAGGATGTAGGCCCTGTCAATTTTTCGACGCTTCTGAAGGCCTTCGGCTCGCCGCGCGAGGTGTTTTCAGCCCCGCCTCGGATGCTGCAGGTGATCCCCGGCATCGGACCGAAAACCGCCGATAACATAGCCTCTTTTTCGTCATGGAAGAAAGTTGAAGAACAACTATGCCGGGTGGAAAAGATTGGAGCTGAGATTGTTACATGCCGGGATGCATGCTATCCCAAAAATCTCCTAAACATCTATGATTATCCACCGTTTCTGTATGTCCTCGGCTCGGTTCTGCCGGATGAGTTGTGCGTCGCGCTGGTCGGCTCGCGCCTTTGCTCGGTTTACGGCCGCTTCACGACGGAAAAGATGGCGCGTGAACTCGCGCTGAAGGGAATAACCATCGTCAGCGGCCTTGCCAGGGGCATCGATTCCGCCGCGCACCGCGGCGCACTCGCGGCAAAAGGACGGACGATCGCGGTTCTCGGAACAGGAATCGATCTGGTCTATCCACCGGAAAATAAAGAACTGGCGGCAGAAATCGCAAAAAACGGCGCCCTTGTTTCCGAATTTCCGCCGGGAACCCAGCCGAATGCACCCAACTTTCCCGCCCGCAACCGGATCATCAGCGGGCTCTCAGTTGGTGTTGTCGTCGTCGAAGCCGGCGCGAAAAGCGGCTCGTTGATCACGGCGCGGATCGCCGCCGAACAGGGACGTTCCGTCTTCGCCGTGCCGGGTGAAATCAGCGCAGCAGGCTCAAAGGGCACCAACCATCTGATCAGGCAGGGTGCGACACTGATCGAAGGCATCGATGATATCCTAGAGGAACTGTCCCCGCAGATCACCGATCGCCTGGTCAGCGAAAACGAAAACATCCCCCCCGGGAAACACGAACACCCGCCCGGGCCGGATAAGGAAAAGAAAATTCGCCTGGCAGACCGGAAAAAGATTTTGACCGATGATGAAAACAGGCTCTTTTTACTGCTTTCGTCGGGTCCTTCGGACGTGGACACACTGGTACAAAATTCACGGTTGAGCGCAGGCGCCGTGCAGGCCGCCCTTTTAACGCTCGAACTCGGCGGCCTGGTCAAACGCCTGCCCGGCAAACAGTTTTCACTAAAGGAGCCATGAATTGAATGCATTGATTGTCGTCGAATCGCCGACGAAAGTCAAAACGCTCGGCAAATACCTCGGAAAGGATTACCAGATCAAGGCCTCTGTCGGCCATATCAAAGACCTTCCGAAAAACACGCTCGGCATTGATCTGGGAAAATCCTTCGAGCCGACCTACACCGTTCTCGACGAGAAGAAAAAGGTCGTCGCCGAACTGAAAAAGGCCGCCGCCAAGGCCGATAAGATTCTCCTTGCGCCTGATCCGGACCGCGAGGGAGAGGCAATCGCCTGGCACATCGCCGAGGAAATCGGCCAAAAGAAAACCGTCCAGCGCGTCCTTTTCAACGATCTGACGAAAGAGACCGTCCTTAACGCGCTAAAGCATCCGCGCGATCTCAACTTCGATTTGTACGAGGCTCAGCAGACCCGACGGATACTCGATCGTCTGGTCGGCTATAAGATCAGCCCCCTTTTGTGGGAAAAGGTCAAACGCGGGTTGAGCGCTGGGCGGGTGCAATCCGTCGCCCTGAGGATCATCTGCGACCGCGAGGAAGAAATCAAAAGATTCGTGCCCGAGGAATACTGGAACATAACCGCGGTTCTTGAAGGAAAAAACCCTCCGTCGTTTGAGGCGAAGCTGATCAAAGTCGACGGGAAAAAGGCAAAGATTCCGAACGGCGAGAGCGCTTCAAGGCTTGTCGAGGCGCTGAAAAAGGCCGACTTCGCGGTCGCATCCATTGAAAAGAAGGAGGTGAAGCGCCGCCCTCCGGCTCCGTTTACGACAAGCACGCTTCAGCAGGAGGCGTCGCGGTGGCTCCATTTCGGGGCGAAAAAAACGATGGCGACGGCGCAGAGGCTCTACGAAGGCATCGAGATCGGGGAGGCGGGTCAGGTCGGTCTGATCACATATATGAGGACAGATTCAGTCCGCGTGGCTTCCGAAGCCATCAACGAGGCGAGGCAGTACATCGAATCCACATACGGCCGCCCTTACCTGCCTTCAAAACCGGTTGCATTCAAGGTCAAGGAGGCTGCGCAGGACGCCCACGAGGCGATCAGGCCGACATCGGTTCTGCGTCGGCCGGATGAGATCAAGGGCCATCTCAGCCAGGACCAATACAGACTCTACCAGCTCATCTGGAACCGCTTCGTCGCCTCGCAGATGAACCCCGCGGTTTTTGATCAGACAACTGTGGATATCGGCGCGGCGAACTGCATATTCCGCGCGCAGGGTTCAGTGATGAAGTTTGACGGGTTCACCGTTCTCTACACCGAGGGTAAAGAAGAAAACTCGAACGACAAGGAATTCGGGAAGATCATCCCCGAGCTTCTCAAAGGGGAAATACTGAATCTTCTCTCGATCACCCCGGAGCAGAAATTCACGCAGCCCCCGCCGCGTTTCTCCGAGGCGTCGCTTGTTCGCGAACTCGAGGAAAACGGGATCGGGCGCCCAAGCACGTATGCGACGATCATCGGCACGCTGCAGGAGCGCGAATACGTAACTATGGAAAAACAGAAATTCATCCCGACCGATCTCGGCTTTCTCGTCACGGCTCTGCTCGTCAAAAACTTCCCGCGGATCCTTGATGTCGCGTTCACCGCGCGGATGGAGTCGGAACTCGATTTGATCGCCGAAGGAAAAGAAAAGAGGCTTACGATTCTCAATACGTTTTACACCCCGTTCGCCGACGAACTCCGGAAGGCCCAGGCGACGATGCGCAATGTAAAAAGGGAAGAGATCCCGACCGACATCGTCTGCGAAAAATGCGGCAGCCCGATGGTCGTCAAGTGGGGGCGAAACGGCAGATTCCTCGCCTGCTCAAACTACCC
>DYLD01000061.1:0-6120 GCA_020722315.1 Syntrophus aciditrophicus | reverse complement strand
CGCATGCAAAAATACGATGAACTTCACCGAGGACGCCGACGGAAAGATCATTCCGATCAAGGGGCCATCCCCCGACAAAACAACGCAGATCCCGACCGACATCGTCTGTGAAAAATGCGGCAGCCCGATGGTCGTCAAATGGGGGCGAAACGGCAGGTTCCTCGCCTGCTCAAACTACCCCGCATGCAAAAATACGATGAACTTCACCGAGGACGCCGACGGAAAGATCATTCCGGTGCAGAAACCCGGAAAAAAGGCGCCGGTTATCACCGACATCCTCTGCGAGAAGTGCGGCAGACCGATGGCAATCAGAGAAGGGCGCTACGGAAAGTTTCTTGCGTGCACGGGCTACCCCAAATGCAAGAACATCAAGAAGTACGTCGAACCGAAGGAAGATAAAGGATAAGGAGCCGAAGGTGTCGATAAACGCCGGTCCGGTGAAGATCATCGGCGGAGGGCTTGCCGGCTGCGAAGCGGCATCGCAGCTCTCCCGGCGCGGGATACCGGTTCGTCTCTACGAAATGAAGCCCGGCCGCTTTTCCCCGGCGCATAAGTCCCCTCAGCTTGCCGAGCTTGTCTGCAGCAACTCTCTGCGTTCAAACGCAATCGAAAATGCCGTCGGCCTTTTGAAAGAGGAAATGAGGCGTTTGAACTCGCTGATCATACAGGCCGCCGACGCGACGGCCGTGCCGGCCGGATCGGCGCTTGCGGTGGACAGAAACAGGTTTTCGGCCTTCATCGAGCAAAAACTCGGCGAACAGAACAACATCGAAATCATCCGCGAAGAAATCACCGAGATTCCTCCGGACGGGATCGTCATCATCGCGACAGGACCGCTGACGTCCGACGCCCTTTCCCGGACGATCGCCGCCCGGACAGAGCAGGACAGCCTTTCCTTTTACGACGCGATCTCGCCGATCGTCGAGACCGAGTCCCTCGACATGACAAAGGTATTCGCCGCATCGCGCTACAATAAAGGCGCCGCCGACTATCTGAACTGCCCGATGAACCGGGAAGAGTACGAGGCATTCTGGAGGGCGGTTATAGCTGCCGAGGAGGTCCCGCTGCATGACTTCGAAAAGAAGAGATTCTTCGAGGGGTGCCTGCCGATCGAGGTGATCGCGAAACGCGGGATCGATACGCTCGCGCACGGGCCGATGAAGCCGGTTGGCCTGATTGATCCGCGAACCGGCGAGCAGCCGTATGCGGTCGTCCAGCTCCGCCGCGAGGATAAAAACGGCATCCTCTACAACATCGTCGGCTTCCAGACAAAGATGACCTGGCCGGAACAGAGGCGGGTCTTTCGGATGATCCCCGGCCTGGAAAACGCCGAATTTGCCCGTTACGGCAGCATCCACCGCAACACGTTCATTAATGCACCCAAGCTTCTCTTGCCGACGCTTCAGCTCCGCTCGGAGCAGAGGATATTCTTCGCCGGGCAGATCACCGGCGTCGAAGGCTATGTCGAATCGTCGGCGATCGGGCTTCTCGCCGGTCTGTACGTTTGGCGTCTTCTGTCGGGGAATGGCATCATAACACCGCCGCCAGAGACTGCCCTGGGCGCGCTGACGGGGCACCTGACGGACAGCGAAAAGACGTTTCAGCCGATGAACGTCACGTTCGGGCTCTTTCCCCCGTTACCGGGAAAAATCCGAAGAAAAACCAAAAAGGAAAAGGGCGCGCTGTATGCAACGCGCGCCCTTGAAGCCCTCGCCGGCTGGCAACGAGACCTTTAAAAAACCGCTGTTTTTTTGACGGAAGCGTCTTCCAAGTATCGAGACTTTTCACGATGTCTAAAAAATACCGCCAGAAGCGCGGTATGACCGTCCTTACGGTTTCTCTGCAAGCTTAAGGAACGGCTTGAACAGATCGATCGGGATCGGGAAGACCGTCGTCGAGTTGTTCTCCGATGCGATTTGGTTTAACGTCTGCAGGTAACGGAGCTGCAGCGACATCGGCTGGCTCTGCATCATCGCGGCCGCCTCGATCAGCTTCTGCGCGGCCTGCATTTCGCCTTCCGCGTTGATAACCTTCGCGCGCCGCTCGCGCTCCGCCTCCGCCTGCTTTGCGATCGCCCGTTTCATCTCCTCCGGGAGGTCTATCTGTTTCACCTCGACATGGGAGACCTTGACGCCCCACGGGCCGGTACTGCGATCGAGTATCTCTTGGATCTGGAGGTTGACCTTCTCGCGCTCGGAAAGGATCTCATCAAGCTCCATCTGGCCGCAGACGCTCCGGAGCGTCGTCTGGGAAAGCTGGGACGTCGCGGAGAAATAGTTTTCGATGTTGATGACCGCGGAGTTTGCGTCCATCACGCGAAAATAGACGACGGCGTTGACCTTGATCGAGACGTTGTCGTGCGTGATGACATCCTGCGGCTGGACCTCCATCGTGACCGTTCTCAGATCGATCTTGACCATCTTGTCAATCACCGGAATCAGGATGATCAGCCCCGGCCCCTTTGTCGCAATGACCCGTCCGAGACGGAAGATAACGCCCCTTTCGTATTCGTTGAGGACGCGGATCGCGGACGCCAGAAACATCACACCAAGAATCACCAATACCATCACTGTGTACATAAATCCCTCCTCTTTTGGTTATTTTTCGACCTGTTCAACCTTGATTTTCAAGTTATCCATGCCGACGACTCTGATCCTGCTTCCCGCCTTGATCAAAACATCGCTCATCGCATCCCAGTATTCGCCCTCGACGATCACCTTCCCGCCTTCGTGAATGTCATTTACGGCGATTCCGTACCGGCCGACCATACCCTCGGCGCCGGTCTGCTTCGGCCGGAGCTGCGCCTTCAACGCAATAAAAATAACGCCGATAAAAAACAATGACGTGATCGTCACGGCCGGGATCAGCACATCCCACGAAACCCTGAGCGTAGAGTTTGACGTCTTAAAGAGCATCAGCGAGCCGAGGATCAGCGAGATCACTCCTCCGGTCGCGAGAATCCCGTGGCTGACGACCTTGATCTCCGCGATGAACAAAACGATGCTGAATAAAATCAGCGCAATTCCCGCGTAGTTGACCGGCAGCGTCTGCATCGCGAAGAAGGCAAGGATAAGCGAGATGCCGCCGATCACGCCGGGAAGAATCGCCCCCGGATTGGAAAATTCAAAATAGAGCCCGGCCAGACCGATCAAAAGCAGGATATAGGCGATATTGGGATCGCTCAGCACGGCGAGGATTCTGTTTCTGGCCCCCATCGTCTTTTCCCGGACAACCGCGCCGGCCGTCTTGATCGTTTTGACGGCGCCATCCAGATCGACCTTCTTGCCTTCCATCTTTTTGAGGAGATCATCGACGTCGGACGCGACAAAATCAATCACATGCAGCCTTAGCGCGTCTTCGGCGGTAATCGACTCGCTCTTTCGCACCGCCCGTTGCACCCATTCTTCGTTACGTCCCCTTTTTTTCGCTATCCCTTTCGCGTAAGCGGCGGCATCATTTTCGACCTTTTGGGTCATCGTTTTGTCCATCTTCCCGCCGATGCCGATGCCGACCGGATGCGCGGCGCCGATATTGGTTCCCGGCGCCATCGCGGCGACATGGGCCGAGGCGACGATGATAACCCCCGCCGAAGCGGCCCTCGCGCCGGCCGGCGCGACATAAACAATGACCGGCAGCGGTGCATTCAGAATCGCTTTGGCAATGTCGCGCATTGCCGTATCAAGGCCGCCCGGCGTGTCCAGACGGATAATAAGCCCCTCGGCGTTGCTTTTGGACGCCTCCGCGATGTTTTTGATGATGAATTCGGCGACGGGCGGGGTGATCGCGGCGCTTACGGAGATGTAATCAAATACCGGAGCCTCTCGCGGCAATCCCGGCGCCGGAGCGCAAAGAACAAAAACCAAAAATATCATCGCCCCGGCGGCCCGTAAAAAAGCCCTTCGCTGTTGTCGTGGGACAAAGTTCCGGCCTGTTCTCATGTCATTCTTCCCTTTCTACCGAGGATCTCCATAATCTTCTGAACATCCCCCCAGACCTGCTTCTTTGCCCCCGGGTTCCTGAGTAAATAGGCCGGATGATAGGTCGGCATCAAAGGTATCCCCCGGTAATCGTGAAAAACGCCGCGCAGCACGGTAATCGGCGCGTCGGTCTTCAGCAGTGCGTGCGCCGCGAAACTGCCGAGCGCGCAGATGACCTTCGGCTTGATTGCCTTGATCTGCATCAGAAGAAACGGCTCGCAAGCGGCAATCTCTTCGGGGAGCGGATTACGGTTCCCCGGAGGGCGGCATTTGAGGATATTGCAAATATAAACCTCTTCTCTGGTAAGCCCCATTGCGGCGACGATTCTCGTCAAAAGCTGTCCCGCGCGTCCAACGAACGGCCTTCCCTGAATGTCTTCATCGGCGCCGGGTGCCTCGCCTACAAAAACGAGCTTTGCGTGCGCGTCCCCTTCTCCGAAGACAATATGACGGCGGGTCCGGCTTAAAGGACAACGCCGGCAGTCGCCGAGTTCGGTCCTGATCTCTTCAAGCGTCATCTCCGTTATCGGGAACAGCTCATCGTCCCTCATCAAAGCAGAGGGCGGCCGGGCCTCCGGAAACGATAAATCGCCGGTGATACCTGCTTTGCGTGCCGTGAGATAATTTAGCGGTCTTCCCAGTTCCCTGTCGAGCAGCACCCTCTCTTTCAGAGAACGGACCAGAGAAAGCAGTTCCTGCCTGTCGGACGGAGCGTTCATCATCCTTTGATTCTATTTTCCCTCAGCATCCTCACCCTGTCGAGTATCACGTCGGCGACATCGAGCTTGCTCATCAGCGAATACTCCTCCAGGGCGCCGTTTTTGTCAATAATCCGCACGATATTCGTATCTCCCCCAAAGCCGGCGCCTGTCTCGGTAACATCGTTGGCTACAATGAAATCGATCCCCTTTGCGATAAGCTTTTCCCGGGCATGTTCGACAACATGATCCGACTCCATCGAAAAGCCGACGATAATCCGATGACCCTTTTTCGCAGCGATTTCGGCCAGGATATCGGGATTCCGTTCGAGTGAGAGGTTCATCCCCCCCTCTTTCTTTTTAATTTTCGTCGCCTGATAGACCGCGGGACGGTAGTCCGCAACCGCGGCAGCCTTGATCACGACCGTGGCCCGTTTAAAATGGGCGAGAACCGCGTCGCGCATCTGAAGGGCAGTTTGAACGGAAACAAATGTAACGCCGGCGGGAGGGTTAAGTGCGGTCGGGCCGCTGATCAACGTCACCGCTGCTCCGCGCCTCCTCGCAGCAAGCGCGAGCGCATAGCCCATCTTCCCGGACGAGTGGTTACTGATAAAACGCACCGGATCCAGCGGCTCCTGCGTCGGTCCGGCGGTGATGACGATGTTCTCATCCGAGAGGTCTTTTTTCGCAAGAACAAACTCAATCTCCTCGGCAATATCAAACGGCTCGGGCAGACGTCCCTGACCGTCGCTTCGACAGGCCAGAGGACCGTATCCCGGCGCCATGATCCAATAGCCCAAAGAGGCCAGGGTTTCGAGATTCTTCTGCACGATCTTATTTTCATACATGTTTGCGTTCATCGCGGGACATATCAAAACAGGCGCCTTCGACGCCGTGATAATCGTGCTGGTAAGGTCATCGGCGATTCCGCCGGCAATTTTGCCTATGATATTTGCCGTGGCCGGGGCGACGACAATAATGTCGGGAAAGTCGGCGAGCGCGATATGGGGGATCTGCCCTTCTCTGGTAAGGGAAAAAAGATCGGTGAAGACCGGGCCGCCCGACAGGGTTTCAAACGTCAGCGGCGCGACGAACTTGCACGCATTTTCGGTCATAACGACGCTGACGCGCGCCTTCCTTCGGACCAGCTCTCTCAAAAGAAAAACGGCCTTATAGACGGCGATCCCTCCTGTCGCGCAAAGCAGTATCTTTTTTTCGTCGAGCATATTTTAGGATCCTGTTTCCATATTGAGAGCTTTGCAGAACCTCCGAAAATGGTCTCATACAGCGCGATTTAAATTCCTCGAGTCGAAAAAGCTTCCTGAATGCAGATGAAACTGTTTTGTACAGTTTTGCAAAGCTCTCGTAGCGATCATCCCAACGGTTTGATTTATAGCAATGATAACATAGAATAGCAAGCGATTCGAAAACGGCTTCTGCATTCG
>DYLD01000266.1 GCA_020722315.1 Syntrophus aciditrophicus | reverse complement strand
GCTGCCGGCAGTCTTCCTGCAAAGGACGACTGCCGGCAGTTTTATTTTGTGCGCGTCACGCAAAAAACAAAGGAGTGAAAATGAGTGACAGGACAAAAGCAGGGGTGTCGAGGACGGAAAGAGGCGTGGAAAAATACAGGATGGCCAGATGCGACAAGTATTCGGGACTCAGACGCATGCTGAATACATCGGCTGGAATCTTGCTTCTGGCATTCATCGGCATATCCTGCAATTCGCCTGAAACAATTGCGGGGCCTGAAGCAAAACCCATCAACGTAACAGTCCAGATTGATTTCGGCGGCAATCCGGAAACAGCAGTCAGGCATCTTGAATGGAAAAAGGAGAAACTGACCGCCCTCCTGGCTCTGCAGTCGGTCGCTGAAGTCGAAACCCACCCAGAGGGCAGCTACATATTCGTCTCGTCAATAGACGGCGTGAAGGGCGAAAAGGGGAAAAAAGTCTGGTATTACACCGTCAACGGGGCGAAATCCGGAAAACTCGCGGCCTGGAATGAACTAAAGGATGGCGATGTCGTCAGATGGACCTACACCCAGGATATCTGCTCGAAAAAGGTGGACAAGCGATGAAGACGAAAAAATTCACCCTTGTAGAGCTCCTGGTCGTCATTGCGATCATCGGATTGTTGGCTGGAATGCTCCTGCCGGCACTTACAAATGCCCGCGAAAAAGGCAGGATGACCTCCTGTGCAAGCAACTTGAAGCAGCTCGGCCTGGCAAACCACCTGTATGCAAGTGATTATAAATCTTTCGCGCCAGGACGTTCCGGCGGCTATTACACCGGACAACACTGGATTGGATGGAGAGCAAACAGCAACGATCCGTGGGATTATTCCAAAGGACTCTTTGTGGACTACATCGGAAAGACGGGCAGGATAAAAGATTGTCCTTCAATGCACGATAAGGTTGACACCACGGCCGGCAAGAATAGAAGCGCCGGCGGATACGGCTACAATTTCGCTGGAGTCGGTAGCATCTCATACATCAAAGGCTATAAAGCTGGAAGCGATGCAAAAACTTTCCCAAGGGGGCTTGAACCAAATGAAATCGCCGTCCCTGACAAAACCGTGAGTTTTGCCGACGCGGCTCATTTATACGAAGGAAAACTTGTGGAAATTGACGAGATCAGCTCCCCTTATTCGCTCTGGGGAACGAATGAAGGCGACCCGCGCCTCCGGACAAAGAAGGTCACCGGCACCATGTATCCAACAGCATCTAAAGTTCACTTTATCCACGTTAAGACCGCCAATGCCGTTTGGTGCGACGGGCACGTTTCGCAGGAAAAACGCAGTTGGGCAAGCGCCCAGGACAGGGCTGATGCGGGACTCGGCTTCTTTGGACCGGAAGACAATTCGCTCTTCGATCCGTGGGACGACGGAATACCGCTGGAATAGACTGCACAATAACAAAAGAGAAAAAATATGTCAAAAGAACTTAGGCAGCTTAGAGCGCAAATTGAAAACGCGAAGTCGAGAAAAACCAAAGAAGATGCCGTCCAGAAAAACAAGGAAAAAGCGACACTCTACGCAAACGCCGTGTCGAAAATCAACGATGCGCAAAATATAAAGGCGGATGGGCTTCACATAGTCGCAAACTTTCTCCTCCCTTATATCAAATATTGCTCCATTTTCGCGTTTGTGGCAATATCGCTTATTGTTTTAACAAAGGCGTTTGTCAGGGAGAAAGAGAAAGTTCCGCTCCCGGCCGTTGTGGAGAATTTGGATACCTTGGACACCCCTCCCGCAAAGGTGGACGAACTGCTCGATTCACTCCCGAATCTTTTGAAAAAGGAGGAAGATGCCGAAG
This sequence comes from Syntrophus aciditrophicus, assembly GCA_020722315.1. Lineage (GTDB taxonomy): Bacteria > Desulfobacterota > Syntrophia > Syntrophales > UBA5619 > DYLD01. Next base: position 313 of record DYLD01000266.1, on the reverse strand, counting down.
CTCGGCTCTGGAGCGAGAGAGCGGACGAGGAATGCAGGCTCAATGGCGCTGAGCTCTTGAAAATCGCCATCGAAGAAGAACTTGAATCAAGAACGGTTTTCAGGACGAACTCCGAGAAAGAGTTCAATATCCTTTGCCTTTTTGACAAGGGAGCAAGACGCAATCTTCGTATTAGAGAGGAAGATGGCGAATTCAAAATCATATGCGTAAACTAGCGCGAAATTCGCACCCGCTTTCGTTCCGGCTCTCAAAGACGAACGAGGGGATCAGACTAGTGTCTGTGGAGTGAGAAAGGGAGACAATCCATGAATTT
>DYLD01000060.1 GCA_020722315.1 Syntrophus aciditrophicus | reverse complement strand
TTGTGGCTCTTGCCCCTTTTGATCCCATTCGGAATCATTAGTAAAAGGAAATGGGCGGAATCCGTCGCCGAATCGGGCAGCCGGGGGGATTAGTCCCCTCAGCCCCACACACCATTTCCCAAACCTCGAACTCATAGAAACCGAAGACGAGACGGTTTTTTCGATGGATCGTATGAAGGGGACTTCCAGTGGGCATCTCCTTTACAGGTTTGCCTGAAGTTGATGTCCGGGGACAGGCGCGACCAGGAAAACGCTGAACGGTTGAAATCATACATCATCAGCAACATCAAGGCGGCGCACCCATGATTATGATGACCGACCTCCAAACATCTTTGCTGGATTTTTTGAATGAATAATTGTTTTTTTGGAGGGGATGAGATGTTCGGAATTTCGAGACAATCCCATGCAAGCATCCACGGTCTTTGCAGGCAAAATGCAGGCAAGTACATGATATATGCGTGAAATAATTAAGACTATCTAATGATGCTTGATCAGTGGGTTGCCGTTTCGATCCTGACAAGGCTCTCCACGAACATCAAAGCGTTAAGCTTTTATTGCTTAACGCCTTGATATTTGTCTTTCTCATTTTTTCAACACCGCAACGGCCCACTACAGCTTAAAAGGCTGACCACTTGTCCTACTTGCTGTAATCGTAGAAGCCGCGGCCGGACTTCCTGCCGAGGTATCCGGCGTCCACATATTTCTTCAAGAGCGGGCACGGGCGGTACTTCGAATCGCCGAACCCTTTGTAGAGGACATCCATAATCGCCAGGCAGGTATCCAGGCCTATCAGGTCGGCAAGGGCCAGCGGACCCATCGGGTGATTCATCCCCAGTACCATGATATCGTCGATTGCCTTAGCCGTTCCGACCCCTTCCATCAATGCGTAGACGGCTTCGTTGATCATCGGCAGAAGGACGCGGTTGGAGATGAAACCGGGAGAATCGTTGCATTCGACCGGCGTCTTGCCGAACTGCTTTGCAAGAGCTTCCGTCAACTCGTATGTTGCCTGAGAGGTCGCAAGCCCCTTGATGATCTCGACGAGCTTCATCACCGGGACCGGGTTCATGAAATGCATTCCGATGACGAGATCGGGCCTTTTGGTTGCAGCCGCGATTCTCGTAATTGAAATCGACGAGGTATTCGTCGCCAGAACCACACCGGGCTTGCAGATCGCATCGAGTTTCCGGAAGATGTCGAGTTTGAGGTCTTCTCTCTCGGTCGCCGCCTCGACGACGAAATCGGCGTCCTTCATGTCCTCAAGACTCGTGCTTTTTTTGATCCTCCCCAGGATCTCTTTTTTTTGCTCCGCAGTCAGTTTATCCTTCGCGACGAGCCTGTCGAGGTTCTTCGAAATCGTATTGTAACCACGATCAACGAACTGATCGGCGATATCGTTCATGATGATGTTGAGTCCGCCCGAACTCGCTGCGACCTGAGCTATACCGTTACCCATCTGACCCGCGCCTACTACACCGAATGTTTTAACCGTCATTTGCGTCTCCTCCTTATAGGCATGTTAAGGTTCAAAAATTTTTTTCTTGTGAATGAATTGGCAACCGATCTTCTTGTTCCGCTCCAGAAGGTCGGCAGTTTCTTTCTGTTACTGCTTTATTAATCCCGCTTTCGTTAATATCTCCTTCACGGACGCGCATGCCGGCGAGTCCACCGGCAGATCGAGAAGCGATTTCCCGGAAAGGTTGTATTGTGCAAGTTGCGGATCGTATGCGATATTGCCCAGGTAGATTTCGCCGGTGTCCTGCAGGCGTTTTTTTGCCTCCTCATTAAACCGGAAATTGCCGACGAGGTAGAAGTGATTGTATGTTATACCTATCGCGGCGGTGATGTCTTTGATTCGTTCTATGTGTTTGAGGGATTTGGACGACGGATCGATGATGACGAACAGATCGTCTATATCAGTGACGACTTCTCTGTTGAGATGTTCCAGGCCCGCGGGGGAATCGATCATCACATACTGGTATGAGTTGATCACCTTCGGAATCGCGCCGGAAACTATCGCGTCAGGCGCGCAGTAGCAACCCTCGGTCAGTTTTGTGCCGAGAACAAAAAGATCGAAATTGCGTCCCTCATACAGGCACTGGCTGTTCAGCATGAATTCGATCCTGTCCTGAACAGACATCGTCCCGCCGGTTCCGTCCCTTCTTGCTGTTATGACATCGTAAAGCGCCTCCGAAACGGTTCGGATCCCTTCGTTTTTCAGGTTGATGCCGAGCATCTCCGCGAGGCTCTGATCCGGATCAAGATCAATAAGAAACATAGGGGGTGGCAAAAAACGACTGGCCAGTGTCGTAAACGTCGTTTTTCCGGTGCCGCCCCTTCCTGTAGAAACAAGCTTTTTCCCCATTTTTTCTCCAGTCTATTGGTTCGTCCTACGTCATGGCAGGAAAATCTTATAAAAATTGTTATCGCCGCTCTTATCTCGACAGATTCGCGATCGTCAGGATATTTTTAACGGATAGTGATGCGGGCGAGCTTTCCGGCAATTTAAGAAGCGATTGTCCGGAAAGATTGTATGCGGCTACATCCGGGTCAAATGCGATTTTGCCCAAAAAGTTTTGGCCGCTGTCTTCAAAGTACGTCTGCTGTTCGGTATCGAAGCCGTAATTCGCGACCAGATAAAAATTTTTGTATTTGATCTTCAATTCTTCGGTGAGATCCCTTATCCTGCCGATATGCTGCAACGACTTCGAGGACGGATCGAGTATGACGAAGATATCATCGAGATCGGATACAACCTTTCTGTTCAGATGTTCCAGTCCCGCAGGGGAGTCGATCACGACGTTCGCATATCTGTCGATAAAGATGGGCATAACCCCTTTAAGCAAATCGTCCGGCATGCAGTAGCATCCTTTTGTCAGTTTTGTGCCGAGAACGATCAAATCTATTTCATTATCCCCTTTATAAAGGCACTCTGTTTCGATAAGCGAGCCGATCTTTTCCAGCGCCACAGCAGGGTCCTCCTGGCCGCTCTTTCCGGCTTCGAGAATGTCATAGAGTTTATCTGAAATCGTGCTGATTCCTTTTTGAGCCAGATCGAACCCGAGCATATCCGCGAGGCTTTCGTCCGGATCAAGATCAATGAGCAACATCGGCGGGCTAAGATGCCTTGCAGCCAGCGTTGCGAACGTGGATTTACCCGTTCCGCCCCTTCCCGTTGAAAGAATTATTTCCGCCATTTTCCCGTTATCTTACCCCCTCATCCTAAGCCAAAGCGAACGCAACATAAGTCTATTTGGCCTGTTTGTCAACCCCGGGGGCTTTTTTCGCAGACAGCCTTTGTAAAACGTCCCCAACGGTTTCATAGGCGCTCCAAAAACTTTCGGCGTCGGATCGGCACGCTATGTTTCCCCAAAGGTTTGTCTTGAATGGTTTGAGCCGTTATGCTATCAGCCAAAAAAACAAAAAACGCACAGGAAAGGGCGGTTATGACAAAAAGAAAGCCGATGACTCCAGCAGTATCCGGGCGGAAAATTTCCGGTCGTGATGAGGTGTCGATCTCCCCGGATGGTGAAGTTTTTACGCTCCCGGATTCCGGAGACTACGACAGGGAGTTTTTACGTCTTACGTCTCTGGTTGCTGAAAACCGGGACATGAATCGAGAGATCGTGGTTGTTATGGGTGTCGGTTTTGTCGGTGCGGTGATGGCCGGGATTATTGCCGATGCTGTCGATAAAAAAACGGGTCAATCCAGCAAATTCGTTATCGGCATGCAGCGCCCCTCGGTACGTTCCTATTGGAAAATCCCGTATTTGAACCGGGGAATTGCCCCAATCGAGGCTGCGGACCCTGCAGTGGCACCGCTGATTAACCGCTGTGTCAAGGAGAAGAAGACGCTCACCGCGACGTATACTTATGATGCTCTGAAGCTGGCCGATATCGTCGTTGTTGATATCCAGTGCGACTACTTCAAGGAAACACTCGGCGACTCGCGCCGTGGTCGTGCCGAGATCGCCGCGCTTGAGGAGAGCCTGAAGATCATCGGCGAGAAAATCAATCCGGACTGCCTGGTTTTGATTGAGACGACCGTACCGCCCGGGACAACCGAATATGTCGCCTACCCGATCATCAAGAAGGCGTTTGAGAAGCGGGGTATAACCTCGGAGCCTCTTTTGGCCCATTCCTACGAGCGGGTCATGCCGGGCAAAAATTATGTCGCCTCGGTTCGCGATTATTGGAGGGTCTGCAGCGGAATCAATCAGGCGTCACGCGATCGTGTGGCTGGATTTCTTTCTGAGATTCTCAATGTTGAGAAATTCCCGCTTACCGTACTCGACCGCCCGATCGAGAGCGAGACGTCGAAGATCGTCGAAAATTCATATCGGGCGACGATTCTGGCCTTCCTCAACGAGTGGAGCCTCTTTGCCGAGCGTAACGGCGTTGATCTGATCAAGGTCATCCAGGCCATCAGGATGCGTCCGACGCACTCAAACATCATTTTCCCCGGCCCCGGAATCGGCGGCTACTGCCTCCCGAAGGACGGGGGCTTAGGAGTCTGGGCGTACAACACGCTGATGGGTTTTGACGATGACATCTTCAAAATAACGCCGCTCGCGATAGACATCAACGACACGCGGGCGCTGCATGTTGCCGAGCTGGTACGGGATGCGCTTCGGAACATGGGGCGGATCGTCGCCGCGTCGAAGGTCGTAATCCTCGGTGCCTCGTACCGCGAGGATGTCGGCGATACCCGCTACAGCGGATCCGAGATCATCGTCCGAAAGCTTGCCGAGATGGGCGCCGAGATTGGGGTCCATGACCCGTACGTGAAGCACTGGTGGGAGATCGAGAAGCAGGACAGCTATCCTGCCCCCGGCCGGTCACGGGCACGTTTTTTCCGCAATCAGGAGGGTTTGAGCGAATTAAGGGTTGAGCCGGATATCAAAAAGGCGCTCAAGGGCGCCGACGCGGTCGTCTTTGCCGTCCGCCATGCAGACTACCTCAAGCTTGATCCCGACAGCGTGTTTACGATGACGGGCCGCCCCGTCGCCGTGATAGACTGTTTTGGAATCCTCGATGATTCGGCAATCAGACGCTATTTCGAGCTTGGGTGCGAGGTCAAGGGGCTCGGCCGCGGACATGTCAAACGCATCAAGGATGAGGTGCGCAACAAATAGCAGAAACGGCCAATACACGGAGGCCGTTGAAAAATGCTGCCTTCGCGCTCATAAATATTCGACCCCGCAGCGTCTCGCTACGGCGGCAAAGCCTAAACGCTCTCTAATGTTCGCGTTTTTAACGGCTTCGCCGCCTTGCTACGACGGCGGGGTACCCCGAAAAATCAATAAATTTGCGCTTCAGGCAGTCTTTTTCTGCGGTTGTGCAAAGCTTTTAAAGTGCAGTCGTTGATTGAGGCGGCATGATTTATCTACATAAAATTCTACCCATTTTTGTGCTCCCGATAGGATTGACGGTTCTTCTTGTCGTGGCCGGCCTCCTTTTCAAAAAGAGGGCGCTGGCGCTGTTCGGCGTGGCGTTGTTGTGGCTCTTCAGCATGCCCGCAACCGGCGATTTTCTTATGAAGGCTGTATCGCGCGGCTATGCCTGGAAACCCGCCGCAGAGATGCCCCGGGCCGATGCGATCGTGGTGTTGGGCGGCATGCTTGAGATAGTTGAGGGGGCTCCTTACGGAGAATGGAATAAGGCGGCTGACCGCTTTGAAGGTGGTATCGAACTCTACAGGGCGGGAAAGGCGCCGCTTCTGATCTTTACGGCGGGTTGGATTCCCTGGAAGCCGGACTTCCCTCCCGAAGGCGTCCTTGTGGCGAAACGGGCGGAGTTGCTGGGAATACCGCGAAAGGCGATCCGTGTGACGGAAAAGGTCCAGAACACGGCCGATGAGGCCGCCGCGATAAGCCGGATGATTCCTCCCAAACAGCCCAAAAAGGCAACCGTTCTTCTGGTTACCAGCGCCTACCATATGCGACGGTCACGCATGCTCTTTGAACGGGCCGACTTCCACGTAATCCCGTATCCGGTGGATTTTGGGTTTGAAAGAGATACTCCACTTACTGTCATGCATTTTATACCGAAAGCGGAGGCGCTGGAGCGCTCCGAAAGCGCACTACGCGAGTTCATCGGGTATGCCTACTACAAAATCCTGACATGTTTTTGATCCGATAGATCAATAAACCTCTTGCAGCGTTAACGATGCCGACATGCTTTTGCCACAATGCCCGCCGGAGATTGTGGACAAGTTGACGCGTTGTCGTCATCAGGGATTTTCTTTAATGACTTGCAAAATATTCATGAATGGATATAATTCACACCATGAATCAAAATACATTGTCCCGATACATCGTGGATGCGTTGAGTCGGCATTTGGAAGTCATGCCTGCTGTCGTTGTTACCGGCGCCCGTCAAACCGGCAAGAGCACTCTGGTCAGTGAGCTTATAGCTGAAAAGCGTTCCTACTTCTCCCTCGATGATCTGGATATTTTGGAACTTGCCGGCAAAAATCCCGAAGCATTGGTGGGGGGCGCGGCCAAAGTTACTCTTGATGAGGTGCAAAGGCAGCCCGGCCTGCTTTCCTATATCAAGCGGACCATCGATTCCAACCGGCAACCCGGCCGGTTTCTCCTGACCGGATCGGCAAATTTGCTCCTTATGCAACGGGTATCCGAATCTCTCGCCGGTCGTGCAAGTTACCTTACCCTCTGGCCGATGACCCGGCGCGAGCAACTGGGGCTCGGACGCTGCGGACTCTGGGAAGAGCTGGTCGGGGCGGATGATGCCGAATGGCCCGATCTTCTGAGCCTTGATGAATCCCCTCCGGAAGACTGGAGGGACCTGGCAAGACGCGGCGGATTTCCCACACCCTCCATACACCTCTCCAGAGCGGAAGACAGAATGATCTGGTTTGATGGGTATGTCCGCACTTACCTGGAGCGCGACCTCCAGATGCTTTCTTCCATAGCGGCCCTTCCCGACTTTCGCCGTTTGATGCGGGCGGCCTGTTTTCGTCTCGGGCAGGTCGTGAATCAGACGGAAATGGCCCGCGATCTGTCGCTGAAACAACCCACAATCCACCGCTATCTGAACCTGCTTCAAGCGTCGTATCTTCTGATTCGCTTGCCTGCCTATTCGGTGAACCGTACGAAACGTCTCCTCAAATCCCCCAAGCTTTACTGGGGAGATGTCGGACTGGCGATGCACCTCTCCGGGATGACCGAACCGACAGGTGCTTACCTCGAGAATCTGGTTCTGCTTGACCTCGTTGCCTGGCAAAGCAGCCGCCTTGTGAACACGGAGATTCTCTATTGGCGGACGACTACCGGGGAAGAAGTGGATTTTGTCATCGAAGCGGCGGGGAAGGTGTTGCCCGTCGAGGTAAAAGCAACAGACCGCCCCACTGTGAAAGACGCCGCGAACCTGATCGCTTTCCAGCATGAATATGGCAAAGATGCGCGTTCAGGTTTGCTTTTGTACAACGGTTCGGAGACCAAGTGGCTGACACCCACGGTGCTCGCGGCTCCGTGGTGGAAGGTGATCTGATGCGCCGGTTACGCATGCTCTTTTTTTATCGGCTTGGCGTACCACCTGATACTCACGTTTGCAGAATCCCAGCGCTGCGAAACAACATAATTTCTTGAAATTGCATGCAAAATCCCGGCCTGACATTGCTGAGATATTCACTTATCGTTGCGGCGCTGTATCTTTTGTTTGTTGCGCTGTTTTCCAGTACTGTTGCCGATTATGATCTGTGGGGGTATCTTGCATTCGGCAGGGTTTTCTGGGAGGAGGGCTATTTCCCTTTTCGCGATGTTTTTTCCTATACCCCCACCAAATCCATTTGGGTGTACCACGAATGGCTGACCGGTGTCCTTTTTTATCCTATCTACAAATATTCCGGGCCGGTCGGGCTCCAGTTCCTCCGCTATCTGACGATTCTCCTTACGATCTTTACGGTATATCTAACCGCCGTATACCGGGGAGCAAAGCCGGTGTGGGGCCTTATCGTTATCGTTCCGACAGCTTTGCTGATTTCTTTCGGCTATGTTCCGGTCAGGGCCCAGATTTTTACCTACCTGTTTTTTACGCTGAGCCTGTTTATCGTTGAAAGGGTCAAACAACGGCAGCAATGGCCTCTCCTGTGGTGGCTGATTCCGATTCACATTCTGTGGGCCAATTTTCACGGCGGTTTTTTGGCCGGCCCGGGACTTGTTTTTCTCTACGGCCTCGGCGAACGGATCTCAAAAAGAAAGTCCCTTCCTTATTTCCTTTTTGGTACAGCAGCCCTTTTGTCAACCCTGGTGAATCCTTACGGAATCCGGTATTGGTATTTTATGACTGAGGCGGTGTTGATGCCCCGTCCCGATATCGGTGAATGGCTGTCGCTTTTCGCGGCAATGCAAAAAGGTATCTATGGCGTGCCTTTATGGATATTTATCGTTTCGGTTTTCATCGTTTCTTTATCTTATATTTTCAGATCCGGGCAAGACTATACCGAGTATCTGGTCTTAGCCGCGATTCTTTTTCTGGGGGTACGACATATCCGCCACACCGTCTTTTTCGGCTTGGCCTTCGGGGCCTATCTTCCCGTTGTGCTGGACGAATACGGGTCGGTTTTATCGGTAAGGAGGATCGTGCCGGATGCGTTGCTTAAAAAACTTCCGGCGGCTCTTGCCGTCATTGTTTTTGCGTCTGTCTATCTCTTCGCAAACCCTTCCCTGTCGTGTTTGGCATCCCCTGCGTTTGCACTGACAACACCCTCGCCCCAGTTCCCGACGGGGGCCTACAAATGGATAAAAGAGCGGCATTTTCAGGGGAATATCCTGCCCAGTTTTGAATGGGGAGAATTTCTCATCTGGTATTTTTATCCCTTCTGTCGGGTGGCTATCGACGGCCGCTATGAAACAATCTACCCGCAGGACATAAGCAGGGAATATTTTGACTTCCTCTCAGGGAAGGAATCCGGTCGGCTGTATCTGAAAAAATATCCGCACGATCTGGTCTTGATCAGGCCTGACAGCGGCGCCCATATCTTGATGCGTACGGAAACAGACTGGAAAAAGGTCTATTTTGATGCGGGATGTGTTTTGTATCTGCGCTCAGGCGATAGAGGCGATAGGGACCGATCCTCTTGAGAAGGAAGAGGAACCGCGTCTGGCACTCAACGAACTTGTTCTTTTCTTCCGGAGAAAGCGGGCTCCAGTCGCCGGTCAGATAGCGTTCATCATACATAATATGTGTAAAACCCCTTTGTTGGATCATTTCAAAAAATTCTTTTGCGGATGACGCCTCGCGGAGCATTTTTCCAAGCATGTGCGCCTCAAACAGCGAATCGCTGTAGCAGTCCTGCTTGCAGAAAAACGTGTAGTTCTTCATATAGACCAAAAAGATGTTCGCACGGTCGGGGAGATTCTGGTCGGCAAAACGGTACATCGGATAGACCGGTATCAGCCGGGAGAGAAAATCCTCCCGTGATTCAAGACCGGCAACATACCGTAGCGGCTTGATCTTCATGAAATCGTGAACGATGATAGAATAGGCATTATAGGCAAAGCCTGTTATGATAACACCCACGAGGAAGAAATAGACTGCCTTTCTTTTGCGGTAAAATGTCGCCATTGCCCCGATTACCGCCGACAGCAGTCCCAGGACCGGGATGAGAAACCGTATCTCCTGTGCCGACGATGCCCAGAATAGAAAGGAAACGAACGAAAAGATAAGGATCGAAAGCGCGGCGGCGTTGCGGTACAACCCGACGGCAAACGGCAGCGTGAAGAGAAAGACCGGTCCGATAACGCCGTCAAAGGCGACGCTGTCGAAAGCCGCGCGGAAACTCAAGTTCCACGGAAGAAGCAGGTAATCTATCCAGCGTCTGCCCATGCCGAAATTCTGCACGAAAAGGTCGAGAAGGCGGGCCTGGTCGGCATCCAATCCCCGGCCGCCGAAGACGCCGAAAAAAAACGGGTAAAACGGATTGCCGGTAAAAAACCAGTTTTTCAGGTAGAAAGGGCTGCCGAGGGCCGTCGTGACGGCTCCATACAAAAAAAGATCGCGCAGAGCCTTCAAGGAAGGGGTTTTGTTTACAACGGAAAACACCAGAACGCCGAGGCATCCCAGCGGGATAATTATCAATGTTGTGTATTTGCAGGCAACGGCCGCCCCGGTGAAGACGCCCGCGAGGATAAGCCGTACATCGCTTCGATTTTGCGCCCAGCCTAGAAAACACAGAAAGGCCGCAAGCGTAAAAAACGCGACGAAAAGGTCGCTGTAGGCGGTATGGGAAACCCGGAAAACGGAGGGAACAGAGAGGAAGATCAACACGGCCCAAAGAGCCGACGAAAGATCGGCGCCAACGGTCCGTGTCAGAAGGATAATCCCCCAAAGCGTTGCACCCAGAATTGTAAACTGCATCGCCTTCGCCAGGATATCATCTTGTAGAAAGAGGGCGAGCAGGTAATGCATTTCGGCAAGCTGAGGATAGGCCGCGGCGATATTTCCGTCTATGAAGTGGATTCCCCCTTGCTTCAGATAGAGTTTCGGGACGGCCAGATGGTAACTCAGGGCGTCCCTGCCGATTTCAGGGGTCAACACGAGCAAAAGCCCGATGACGCCAAGCGGAATAATAAGCGCGAGTAAAAGGAAAGTCCTCTTTTGTGCGAAAAGAGATTTCTTTATGCTTTGATGAGACACAAAAAAAAGACCCATGGACATCCGTTGCCATCCGATCACCGCAAGGATGAAAAGAAAAGCCATAAGCAGCGTCAGCGCGACCGGCCGGTAGAGACCGACTGCTCCGAGAACAAAAACACTATAACCGACAAATACGAGACCTGTTCCGAAGGAAAGAAAGGGCAGCTCTGGGTTTCTTAAATCATCCGGATTCGTCCGTTTGAGAAAGAAAGCGCCCGTGCCGGTAACAACAAAGAACCAGAAAAAAGCGAGAAGAATCGTAAGAATATGCATAAAAAAGATCGAAATCATATCCACTCCATGAAATGAAACGGCTTGTAGCATCCGTGGCCCGTTTCGTCAAAACCGTACGCCTTGAGCGTGGAGCGGACAGAGGAAAAGACGGATGGAAAAGAGGTTGGCCGAAAAAAAGCTGCCGGATTGAACATTGCTATTTTGGTGGAATAGATTTTGCGGAGTGCCTGGCAGTTTCGTTAAGCCTTGACAGGTTCGCGAGGGCTTCCGCGTAATTTGGGTTCAACTCCAGCGCCTTTTCAAAACAGACTTTCGCCTCCTCCAGTTTCCCCTGTTCCGCGAGAAGGGCGCCGAGATTGTTATGGGCCTTGGTTGCAAACGGCGTATGTCTGATCGCCTCCCGCAGGTGGTATTCCGCCTCAATCGGGCGATTGCTTTGCATCAGAAGAACCGCGAGGTTGTTATGGGCCTCGGTATAATCCGCCTTGATCCGGATCGCCTCGCGGAATTTCTGCTCGGCGGCCTGCAAGTCTCCCCGTTCCCGGTAAAGATTCCCGAGTCCGAGTAGGGCAAGATAGTTGTTTGTCGTCACTTTAACGGCCCTTGTAAACACGGCCTCGGTGTCCTGCCAGTGCGGGAGTTCAAACGACGTGACAATCATGCAGTAGAAGATCGGTAAAACCATGATTACCGGCAGAAACGCTCTGAGACCGGAAACCTTCCGCTTCCATTGCGTTCCTGCGTGTCCGTCTATCGGATGCGTCGCGGGATGGAGTCGTTCGAGGGGCCAGTAGTCTAAAAGCAAAAGCAAAACGGGAAGGGTCACCGGCATCGGCTTGGCCATCAGTCCCGGTGCGTACAGAAGAATCGCCGCAAGATAGATTGTCAGCCGGGGTTTTTCCACATAACGCAGGTAGCAGAGAATCGTCAGAAACCCAAACAACGTGCTTAGAAGGCTTTTCTGCTCCGCAATCCAGATGACCGATTCGAGGTTCATCGGATGGACGGCAAAAAGGGCCGCCACGGTGATTGCCTTCCACTGTCCGCCCGTGATTTGCAACATGATCACGAAAAGTAAAATGGCGTTTGTGATATGGAGCGCTGTGCCGACGACATGGTATCCGGCCGGATTGAGCCCGAAAATATCGTACTCGGCGAGCATGAAGAGCCATGTCAGCGGATGCCAGTTCGTCGCGTCGAACGTCCTCAGAGCCCACCGGATGCCCTCCATCGTAAGTCCAAGGCCGATCTTTTTGTTTTTCAGGATATAGAGGTTGTCGTCGAGTTCGATGAAGTCAAACCATGCCGCGGGCCAGTAAATGGAAAGGATAATGAAAATCAGCGCCAGCGAAAAAAGGACTACGTTTTTCTTCCCGGTTTTGTTTTTAAGGCTGTCTTTGATTACGAGCATAAATTTCCGTGAGGGTTTGTCTTATCAATCACCGGTTAATTTCCTCAAATGCCAAAGCGCCCGGACGTTTTGCGGATTGATCGCGAGCGCCTTTTCAAAGTACCGTGCAGCTTGCGTTTTGTTCCCGCGGAGTTCGAATAGTAAGGCTGCATTCATGTACCCTTCATCCACCGCGGGGGAAAGAGCGATGACCTTTTTAAAACATGCGGCCGCCCGTTCATGGTCTCCGAGAATGGCATAGGCTTTGCCGAGGTAATTGACGGCCGGCGTGAAATCAGGCGCTGCGGAAACGACCTTCTCCAGGGCTTGGGCGGCCTGGGCGTAGCGTCCCTTTTTAAACAACATCCGCCCCTCCAGGCTGTAGTGTATTCGTGAGATCTGCTGCCATAAGTCGAATCGGCGTACTGCGGTCTTCATCGGCAGGTACGCCGTCCCGAGAAAAAACAAAACAAGAACAAATGCGTTGACAACCCTCGTTGCCTCCTTTTTGCGAAAAAAGGCAATCAGCTCGTAAAGGAAAGCCGCCGCAAAAATTGACAGAAAAGGGAGCGCCGGCATTCGGTAGCGTGTTGCAGGGAAAAACACAATGACCGAAACCAGATAGATCGCTACGATCCAGTAGGCGAGAAACAAGCGCCTGAACATCGTCGCAAAAAGCAGCATACCCGCGCTTCCCAGTGCGGTGATGATCCCCGCCGTTACAAGAGGCCACCTTTGCAGCGTCTTATACCCTTTGTAGGTTGTATCCAGATCGTGTATTTCGTAGTTGTTAAAAAAAAGAAGTGTTTTTCTGACAAAATTCTCAAGGGCCAAACGCGGATTTTCCCGGATATGTGTGATCGTCCGTGAGACCCAGTAGGATGAGCATTCCGACGGCTTCAGGTGATATCCCGCTTCCCTCCGGGCGGTTTGTCGGAAAAGGGCGTGCGCATAATCCGGCTCCCCTTGCTTCTCTTCGATGAAACCCTGGTCGGGGAGGTCCACCCGTTCCAGCCCGTCGGCGCCCGGTCCGTTGCCGTGAAAAAACACCTTCCCGCCGTCGGCGGTGATCAGCACAAAATCGTTGAACTTCACGAAATTCCGGATTGTGACCGGCGCAATGACGAGGATTGCGCCGAGCAAAAACAAACCAAACGCCCAAAACGGCGTCTTTTTGGCGGAAAGCCATATCCAGAAGGCCGCACCCGGAATCATGAGAAGCGCATTTGCCTTCGTAATTGCGGCAAGTCCCGTTGCTATCCCCGCGAAGAGCCACCACGTTGAAATCCGATCCACGGTGTCGGTTTCCGCGGCACGAAGCAGCAGAAGGACGGCCAGGGCATTGAAGAAAAAAAGAAACGCCTCCGGCTCGAGGGTAGACTCGATCAGTGCGATGTTGCCGTAGAGCATAAGCACGCCCGATGCGAGAATGCCGACTGCGGGATTAAAGATCTTCGCTCCAATTAACCCGATCAACACGCAGTGGATGCTTCCCAGGATAATCTGCAGCGCGGCAAGCAAATCCCAGTTGGGACCGAATATTTTGTAAAATGCCGTTACGACGTACAGATAAAGGGGGCTCAGATCGACCAGACGCTCGCCGATGTCCCTGCCTGCGCTCAGCTCCCGGGCAAAATAGGGGTATTTGTTGAAGATGATCGGATCGACGGCAAGTATAAAAACCGCGGATTTTATCATCATAGAAGCGGCAAAGAGCGTAAGAAAAGCGATGTAGGTCTTGTTTTTCGAATCCAATGGCATTTCTTCCCGGATTGTATTTTTCGTTTTATCCTACCACTTTTAACCAAAATCCGACAGGGGCCGGCAAGAAAGGGGAAGGCCACGACAATCCCTGTTTCGTCAGACCGTTACGAAGGCTCGGATTGTTTACGACGTAAAGATCATCGTCGTAGTGAAGAAAATCGAACAGGGCTGTTTGATAAAAGACGAGAAGGCCAAACAATAGGAAGACAACGGTGATGAAGAAAATCTCTCTCTGGCGTTTGGAGAATCTCATAACGAGAGAAGGAGTCTTTGACGAGGGTTATATGGTTGAAATGCCTGTGTAAAGTAGAAACAAAAAAGGCGGGCCATGACCCGCCCTTTTTGGAACCGCGACAGCGATGGCTATGGTTGTATATTTCCCGTGCTGTCCACAGTGTAGGTGATATCTCCTGTTCCTCCTCCAGCGTCGCCTTTTGCCGTCATGCTGAGAGCGTTCTGGGTTCCAGTCACGACCGTGAAGGTAACGTGGGGCGACTTTTTGTACCCGTAGTCGTTGAGAATAGTCTCATCGACCGTTCCCGCCGGGTTGTCGCTGAAATAGGCCTGCGCCGCGGTGTAGGCGTTCTTCAAATCGGACTTC
>DYLD01000265.1 GCA_020722315.1 Syntrophus aciditrophicus | reverse complement strand
TCCTGCTGAACTTGAACGTTATGTAGAAGTCCTCCCAGACATGGCCAGTGTAGAGAATGTAGCCAAGCGGAACCAACAGGGAAAGAAAGAGTATCAAGAGACGGAATGTTTTATTCATATGATTCATACGATAGCCTTCCGGCCCTCCCATAGCAATGCTTTTTATGCCCGCTTATGTCAATGGCAATTTCACCTGATCCACCTGAACTCCGCGAACGGAACTGAGGCAACCAGAACAGTCAGCTCATCGCATTTCTGGAAAAACGGATACTTGTCGAGAAACACCTGATTCAGATTCCTGCCACTACGGTCTATTACAATATACTCGATTCCCGCCTCGCGCAAGCGCACGGCTACAGTCTGAGGCGAGAGGGCGCGGTCGAAGAGAAACGCGCAGTCTGGACTCCAGACAGGAACAACCTCCACATCATCCAGATTCGACACCCCCTCCCTGCGAAGTTTTTGAACGGTCGCATGGATGTTCGGCATGTCAGTCAGTATTTTCGAGCCGGGACGAAAGGGGATCGAGCGGCAAACCAGCTCGGGATAGTTCTTCTCATCGCCAAACCCGGCTTTCCAGAAATTTCTTGAAAAAGGGGGAGGAATTTTGAAGACGGAGTATGGCACTATTGCGTTCTGCAGCAAAGCGACGGCGGAAGCCGTGAGAACCAGCGCCAGGACTGTCTTCGCTCCAAGGGATTTGAAGAGATCGAATCTTTCAAGCAGGGAACCTGCGCAGACCGAAAGAAGCACTATCGCCGGAGCAAGTACGCGCATCGAATAGAATATGCCTCCTCCTGTCTGTCCCACGGAATAAAGCCAGACCGCGAAAATCATAGCAACCCCGAAAAGAAGACAGGCGCACTTCCTCGAATCGAAAAAAAATGCTAGGAGCCCCAGCAGGACAGGAAGCGCGGCGGTCTTCAACAATAGCCCTATCGCAAACAGGAAGCGGTTGGGAAAATCTATGAACAAGTTGTAATACGCATCATATGTCCACAATATGTCATGGTGAATTCGGTTGAGGGGGAAAAGACCGAAAAAGTCGTTGTTGTAAAACGGGTTGCCTGTTATCACCCAAGTCCGCAGATACCAAGGAGAAGTCAAGATAAAAAAGAAGAGCGGGAAAAGCAATATTTGCCGGATCGCAAGCCTCCTCTTCACGGCGATCGCCAATCCTAGGAAAAGCAATATTCCCCCATATTCCCTGGACAAGGCGCCAAGGGATGCCGAAGCGGACGAAAGCAGGACATCCCGCCATGTGATGTTTTCCCCCGTCAGGAAGAGAGCGGTGCAGAGAGTTGCCAGGCAGATCATTCCGTTCTCTTGCCCAAGCTTTATCGAGAAGAAGAACAAAGTCGAGGTGCATAGGATCGAAATCGAGGCCATGGCCGCACGGCGCGAGAACATGGCGGAGGACAACCTATAGGTCCCATACAATATCAGAAGGTGCTCGAAGATCACGAATGCCGCGGCCGCCAGTTTGTTGACCTCTCCAAGCGACATGTAGATCATCGAATAGCACAGGGAGATCATCGGCGGAATGGCATCGGGGTAGAAATATTTTACAAAGTCGGCAGCATCGAAAGGGGGATAAAATGAAATATTCCTTTCGTAGTATATCTGCTGGGCGAGATACTCCCAGCGAAAGAAGTTGTCATAGCTTTCAAGAGGCTGGAAGAAAAGCCTGGCGACAAGCAAGAATGTCGCAAGCATAACCGGAATTGAAAATATCCATTCCTTCGCCCTAGGGGAAATTTTCATTGATGGAAACGCATGACTACGATTCCTGTTCAGCCTGAAATCGACGATTAAAAACAAGCATGCCAGCAGAAGCAGGATGGCGACGAGCTGAAATAGTCCAAGCCCAAGTCCGCATACCTGCAAGAGCAGAAAGACATTGAACAGGATCAGCAGGGAAAGGATTGGCGAGGACAAGAGCAAATTCCTGCTTCGCAAGCAGCACGATGCATAATAGCCGGGAAGAAAAAAAGCGCAGAGAATTCCAATCATCAGGGTAAACGCTTGCAAAATGCCCTCAGAATTCCGATATTTTTTCGTGTATGAATCCGCTTATTGACCTTGAAAGCGGTGGTCTCAGGACGGCCTTCTCCGTTATTATCCCCGATATCAGTGCGGCCGGGGTGACATCGAATG
>DYLD01000059.1 GCA_020722315.1 Syntrophus aciditrophicus | reverse complement strand
GCGCCTCAGGCAGCATTTTTCAAAGGTCTCGCTGAGGCGCGCGGTTTTTATTCAATGATTTCGTAAGGGCATTAAGGAAGGCTCAAGCTTCAACACCAACTTCGGACAACGGGCATGAAAAAATTCATTCGTGTCATCGACGGGGTTTCAGGCCTCAGCGGCTGGATTTCCGGCATCATGATGGCGCTTGCGCTGATCATTGTCGTTTCGGAAATCGTCGTCAGGACCATTTTCAGTAAAACGCTCTATATCTCCGACGAATATTCCGGATACCTGATGGCGATGCTGACCTTTATGGGCCTCGCCTACACGCTGCGCGAGAGGGGGCATATCCGCGTCATGGTGCTGACCCATTCACTGAAGCGGCAAACCAGGATCATCTACGACATGGTCTGCATGCTGATAGGCTTTTTGTTCTGTGTCGGACTGACATGGTATACGTTCGTGTTTTTCTGGGACTCGGTCGTCAATAAAACGCTGTCGATGCAGATCACGGAAACCTATCTGGCAATTCCGCAGGCCTTCCTCCCTGTGGGTTCATTTTTGTTCCTGCTTCAGTTCCTCTCCGAGTTTCTCAAGGGGGTCAAAGTTCTTCAGAAGGACACTGAAGGGCTGAATATCATGGAGGAATCCGATGAACTCGGCCGGTAGGACCGTTTCAACCAGAGGTTGTTTGCACCCAACCAAAGGAGAGAAGAATTGAACGTTGATCTGGGATATGTCTCCGCCGTCATCATCGGTCTTCTGATCGTCTTTTTGGGCGGGTCCATCTGGATAGGAACAGCGCTGTTCCTCGTCGGAATCGGGAGTCTTTACATCTTTACCGATGTCTCGTTCGGATCGATTCTGGCAAATATCGCATGGAACAACACCAGCGGGTCGGCGATGATGGCGCTGCCGTTTTTTATCTGGATGGGCGAGATTCTCTTCCGCAGCAAGATATCGGAAAATCTCTTCCGGGGTCTCTCCCCGTGGATGGATGCAATCCCTGGAAGGCTTGTTCACGTCAATATTCTGGCTTCCACGTTCTTCGCAGCGGTCAGCGGCTCATCTGCGGCGACGACCGCAACGGTCGGAAAGATCACCGTACCGGAGCTTACAAAGAGGGGCTACGATCACGATTTGTCGATCGGGTCGCTGGCCGGTGCGGGAACGCTCGGGTTCATGATCCCGCCGAGCATGATGATGCTTGTCTACGGAATCATAGGCGATGTCAGCATCGGCAAGCTTTTCATCGCCGGGTTCATTCCGGGCTTTATGATCGCAGGCATGTTTAGCGGCTACATCATCCTGCGCTGCATGATATCGCCAAAGCTGGCCCCGAAGGGCACCGAGAAGCACGCATGGAAGGACCGCCTCGCCGCGATTCCGGCTATCATGCCGGTTCTGATCCTTGTTCTGTTCGTTCTCGGCAGCATCTATATGGGCTGGGCCACGCCGACCGAGGCCGGCGCGATCGGCGTCATCGGCGCGCTGTTCTTCGCCGCTGCGACGAAAAGCCTGAGCTGGCATGTCTTCAAGATAAGCCTGATCGGCTCCGTCAAAACAAGCGCGATGATCATGTTCATCGTGATGGGGGCCGCGTATCTGTCGAACGTCATCGGCTATTTCGGCATCACCCGCGCGCTGACCCGATACGTCACCGAAATGGGGCTTTCGCCTTACATGCTGATCGCTGTGCTGACCGTGCTCTATTTGATTCTCGGCTGCCTGATCGACGGTTTTTCGATGATCGTCATGACCGCACCGATCGTCGTTCCGCTGATCCAGGCCGCGAAGTTTGACACGGTCTGGTTCGGGATATACCTTGTTTTGATGATCGAGCTAGCCCAGATCACGCCGCCGGTCGGCTTCAACCTGTTCGTCATCAGCGGCCTGAGCAACGACGATTTGGGCGCCATCGCGAAGGCGGCATTCCCGTTTTTTATCATCATGCTTCTTGCCGCGGTGTTGCTGACGGTCTTTCCGGAAATCGCCCTTTTCCTTCCGGGCAGAATGATCGGCAAGTGATCGTCGGTCCAAGCCCGGCGGGCAATCAGAACTGTAAACGGCAGAAAATATTTGTAAAGGTTTCGGCATGAAAAGAATCGACATCAACTGCGACATGGGGGAGAGCTTCGGCGCCTATACGCTCGGGATGGACGTCAAGGTTATCAAACATATCAGCTCGGCGAACATCGCGTGCGGCTACCACGCCGGGGATCCGCAGGTCATGGACAAAACGGTGAAGCTGGCAAAGGAGCACGGCGTCGCCGTCGGCGCGCATCCGGGGTATCCCGATCTTGTCGGGTTCGGCAGGAGAAATATGGATTGCACGCCCGACGAGATCCGTGATTTTGTTATCTACCAGATTTCGGCGTTAAACGGCTTCTGCCGCCTGCACGGCATAAAGATGCAGCATGTCAAGCCGCACGGAAGCCTCTACAACATGTCCGTCGGAAACGAGGCGCAATCCCGCGCAATCGCCGAGGCAATCGCCGCTGTGGATCCATCGCTGATCTGGGTCGCCCTCGGCGGAGCCCAGACCCCGATGGTCAAGAAAATCGCCGCTGAAACAAAAATAAGAGTGGCGTTTGAGGCCTTTCCCGACCGTACGTACGATCCGGACGGAAAACTCACGTCAAGAAAGCGTCCCGGCGCCGTGATCGAGGACCCGGAAAAAAGCGCCGAGCAAGCGCTGCGGATGGCCATAGACGGCGAGATCATCGCCGTTGACGGCTCCCGCCTGAAGATGGAAATCCATACGCTCTGCCTCCACGGTGACAATCCGGCAGCGGTTGAACATGCCCGAACGATACGCCGGGCGCTGGAGGCCGAGGGGATAGCAATAACGCCTCTTGCAGTCCTGCTTCCATAAGGCCATAATCTCTCCAGGTGGGTATAATGTCGGCAAATCTTTATTTGCGTGTGCGCTTCAGACTCAACGGCGACAGGGCGATCCTTGTCGACTGCGGTGAAGGTATCGACCCCGCCGTTAACGAAAAGGTCCTCACACTCACCTCGCTTCTGAAGCAGAATCCCCCCGCCGGGGTTGAGGCGGTTATTCCGGCCTATCGCTGTTTCGCCGTCGTTTACAACCCTTTGCTGACCGAACCAAAGACACTAGAGAAGGCCATACGCGCGCTGGAAGATCGTCCAAGCGAGGCTGCCCGGGCGGACGCGAAGGTCGTCTGGATACCTGTATGTTACGGCGGCGACTTCGGCCCCGATATTACAGCCGTCTGTGCCCATACAGGACTCAACGAGGATGACATTATAGCCATCCATTCCTTCGGTACATACCCGATCTATATGATCGGATTCACGCCGGGTTTTTGCTATCTCGGCGGCATGGACAAAAGATTGCAAACCCCCCGCAGGGAAACACCGCGCACCGTGATACCGGCCGGTTCCGTCGGGATCGCCGAGGCACAAACGGGTATCTACCCGATAGAAAGTCCCGGCGGCTGGCAGATCATCGGACGCACGCCGCTGAGGCTCTTTGCGCCCGAAAAGACGGAGCCATTTCTCTACCGGGCGGGGGACAGCATCCGGTTCAAACCTATCTCCCCGGAAGAATTCAGAAGATTGCAGGAAAAGGAGCCCTTTTGATGGACATTTTTGTTGTCCGGAACCCCGGTCTGATGACAAGCATCCAGGATCTCGGACGTTTCGGTTTTCTTGACAGCGGGGTGCCTCCTTCCGGCGCGCTGGATTCGTTTGCCTGCCGGATCGCCAACCTGCTTGTCGGAAACCCCGAGGATCTGGCGGTACTGGAAATCACGGTTGTGGGGCCCATTCTCGAGGCCGTCGCGGAGGCAGAGATTGCAATTACCGGCGCTGAAATGGGTGCAACACTAAACGGGATTCCGATCCCGTCATGGCAGACGGTAAGGGTAAAAAGGGGCGATGAGCTCCGGATCCCCCGCGCCGAAAGAGGATGCAGGGCCTATCTTGCTGTGAACGGCGGTTTTGACGTCCCTGTTCTTATGGGGAGCCGCTCGACGTTTGTGCGGGCCGGATTCGGCGGCCTGGAGGGCCGTTTTCTTAAAAAGCAAGATGTGCTGAAAAAAGGGGATTGCGCAGTTTCCGGCCGTGTGCGCTCGCTGCCGAGTAAATTTATTCCCGAATACCCGGCAAAGGTCGTCCTCAGGGCGATCCCCGGTCCCCAGGACGATTCGTTTACGAACGCAATGGATCTTTTTTTCGCCGCCACATACGACGTGACCGCACAAAGCGACAGGATGGGCTGCAGACTGCACGGCCCGGTTCTCGAACACGACAAAGACGCGCCGAAGAGCATCGTAACGGAGCCGACGGTTCCGGGCAATGTTCAGGTTCCGGCCGACGGCCAGCCGATCATCCTTCTGGTCGAGCAGACCACCGGCGGTTATTCAAAGATCGCGACGGTCATTTCAACGGATATTCCGCAGATCGCGCAGTTGATGCCCAAACATACCGTAAGCTTCGAGTGCGTCACACTCGAGGCCGCCCATCTCCTCTATCGAGACCGGGAGCGTATCCTTAATGAAATACGCGGACATCTGCGCTACTGATCGGCCTTCAGGCCGTATTTTTTGAGTTTGTATCTCAGCATCCGTTCGCTGATTCCGAGCTGCGCGGCGGCGCGGCTCTGATGGCCGCCCGATTTTTCGATCGCTTCGACGATCAGTTTCCGCTCCAGTTCCTCCAGCGAGCGGCGGAGGATGCCGTCATCCGTCCCTTTCGCGCCCGCGGCCTCGGGAATCCCGCGAAACGGTAAGTCTTCAACGGAAATCACGTCTCCTCTTGCAATAACAACGGCCCTCTCGATGATGTTTTCAAGCTCCCGGACGTTTCCGGGATAGTCGTACTTGAGCAACATATCCATCGCCTCGCTGCTGACCCCGTCGATTTCCCTTGCATTCTCCCGCGCATAATGGGCGATGAAATGGTCGATCAACAACGGGATGTCATCCCTGCGCTCCCTAAGCGGCGGCAACGATATCGTCACAACCTTCAGCCGGTAGAAAAGGTCGTCGCGGAATCTCCCTTCTTTGACCAGTTCTTCCAGGTCGCGGTTGGTCGCGCTGATCACCCGGACATCGGCATGGAGAACCTGGTTCCCGCCGAGACGCTGAAACTCATGTTCCTGCAGAAAACGAAGGAGTTTGACCTGAACCTGCGCCGACAGCTCCCCGACCTCGTCGAGAAACAACGTTCCCCCATCCGCCTCTTCGAAACGCCCGATCCTTCTGGCCGTCGCGCCGGTGAAGGCGCCCTTTTCATGGCCGAACAGCTCGCTGTCCAGCAGGTTTTCATTCAGCGCGCCACAGTTGACCGCTATGATCTGTTTGGCGGACCTCGGGCTGAGGTTGTGAATGAGACGGGCGAAGAGTTCCTTCCCGGTACCGCTTTCACCCTGCAGAAGTATCGTCGCGCGGCTCGAGGCGACCCTCCCCGCCATGTTCAAGAGCTCCCCCATCTTTTCATTGCGGAATACGATTCTGTCGCTCGAAATCCCCTGCCGGCCGAGGTGCTCACGGAGGATTTCGTTTTCCCGGATCAGCGTCCTGCGCTCCGAGACGCGCTCGACAAGAAGGAGCAGCTCGTCGAATTCGACGGGCTTCGTTATATAATCCAGCGCGCCGGTTTTCATCGCCTCCACCGCCGTTTCGATCTTCCCGAACGCGGTGATCATAACTACGTCGATTTCGGGATTTATCTGTTTGACCGATTTGAGAACCTCGGTTCCGTCCATGCCGGGCATCTTGTAGTCGAGCAGCAACAGATCGTAATAGCCGTCCCGGACGGATTGGATCGCCTGTTCGCCGTTCGGAGCTTCCCCGACAAAGTGCCCCTCCGACCTCAGGAAACCGGCCAGCATTTCGCGCTGGGAACGTTCATCGTCCACAACAAGAATATTGAGCTTTTTCATCAGGCCGCCACTCCTTGCTTTTGGAACGCCGGAAGCAGTATCTCAAAGACCGTCCCCTCCCCTTTCTTGCTGTTGACCTGTATTTCGCCGCCATGGCCCCGTATAATTTCATGGGCCAGGGAAAGGCCGAGGCCAAGCCCCTTTTCCTTTGTCGTGTATTCCGGATTGAAGATCCTCTCCATCTCCTCGGGGGTCAAACCGCATCCGGTATCGGCAATCGTGATTTTGACAAAGCCCTTATCTTCCCCGCGGAGCGCTATCGTTATACTCCCCGTCGAGCTTATCGATTCCACAGCGTTTTTAACCAGATTCAGCAGCGCCTGCTGCAGCTTGTCCGCATCCATCGGGATCACAACGGAATCCGTCGGCCAATCCGTTTTGATCCTGACGCCATGATGAAAAGCCTCGTCGGAAACCAGATTCACGATCTTTTGGATGACATCCTGCACGGGGTTTTCCTTAAGTTCGAGCCTCCGGCTCTTCGAAAAGGTCAAAAATTCCTCAATGATGCCGTTGAGACGGCGGATTTCATCACGGATGACGGTCGTTATCGTGTTGAACTCCTCGTTCTTTTCGGCTTCAACAGGGGCAAATTCCCTCTTGAGTCTCTGGCTGGCCATGCTTATCGCGTTGAGCGGATTGCGTATCTCGTGCGCGACGCCGGCGGCCAGCTGCCCCAGCGAGGAGAGCCTCTCGGCCTTGTCCAGCTTGCGGGTCATTTCGAGAATTCCAATCAGGTGACGATTCTGGTTATGGTAGAGCAGAAACATCGAAACAAGCGTAATCATCACGACAAAAACAACAAACAGATAAACGCTTCTTCGATTCTTGCGGATGATTTCATCGGCGTTGCCCCTGTCAATTCCGAGCCGTACGGTGCCGGCTTGTTCGTCGCCGATATAAAAAGCCGCTGCAATCTCCTGAATACCGGATTCACCGTGGTGTATCGTTATGCTGCTCAACCTTTTAATGCCCGCGATAACGCCTTCCCCCCGTGATCCTTCAGGTTCACTTTTGGGTGCAACGTATCCGAATCCGCCCAGGTCTCTTCCGTTTTTGTCGCGGATATCCAGATAAACCAGTCCCTGACCCCTGCCGAGCTTTTCGACCGCCCGTTCCACGGAAACCCTTATCCCCCAGTAACGCATGCTGTCCCTGTCAAGGGCGATAATGATCGTGCCGCTCTGATCGCGTCTTTTGAGCGCCATAAACCCTATTTCCTGGCGACGGTTCATCTCGTTTAAAATTTTAATAAGACCGGCGGCATTTTGCCCTGATTTACCCGTTGAGAAACCCGAAACAAGAGTGCCCTCCCCGCCGACGGGACGGCTCTGAAAGATTACGTTGCCGCTGTCGTTGACGACCGCGACCAGCCACAGGTTCCTTTCATCGGCGAAGCTTTTGATATACGAATCGCTCAAGTGCCTTTTTTTCCATTGATCATCTATCTGCCTGCCCATAGTAACGATTTTTTCGGTCAGAAGCTCATCGGGGGTAAAAACCGGATCTTTGAGAGAAACCGGCCCTGCACCCGCCGTTTTTTGAGAGGCCTCGATCATGTTTCTGAGGTTTTCCTCGGTAAGCTTTTCGACGACTCCGATGACCCGCCTGCCCTGATCCTCCATAAACCTGATCAGGGATTGTTCCGAGCGATGGATGTCCGCAATACCCATCAACACAATAAGGATGATGAAAACCGCGCTGACGACTCCCAACGCCAGCGGCTGCACAAATGGGTGTTTTCCGCGGGGGGCTTTGTTATCCATAAAGAATCTTCACCGGGTTACAGGCTAAAGAAGGCTGCGCTATAGGTATTTTCGACAATTTTGTCGATTCGCGGCAAAGCCTTGTATTTTATAACTCATTGTTATTATTGTATTTCGTAAATTCATTCCCGAACGAACGACGATTATTGCCACGATGGAACGTCGGCAAGAAAAAAAATTTAACGGCCGTAAAACTTTAACTACCTATAAACACTATGTATTTCGAATACGTCACGTCAATGGCATAGCTCATGCATGTCTTCCAAGCAAGAAAGGAATGCCGTGGGATCGCGGGCACGTTCCTACTGGGCATTACAATAAATCTTGAAGGCCGAAGCGCTCTACACCTCCTGAATGAAGGGGGGATCATTGGATCCCCCCTTTTTTCGTACCGGGTAAATCCCTCGTTCCAGTCATTTTCATCCCAAGAGCTCACTTTTTTGCGCCCTAACCACCATGGGGGGCCTGTATCGGTAAGTAACTTAAGGGCTTTGCAAAGGCCTCGCCGTGTGGGAAAGTTCCGCAAAGTTCCCCTTCCGGTGATCACTTTTTATTATCCTTTTTATTATTGATGTCTTTACCATTTGTTTTCATCAAACGCCACTGTTCTAATCGCTCCCGGATGATCTTTTCATAGCCGCGGTCGGTCGGCACGTAGAAGCGCCCCTTTTCATTTTGGAGCTTTTCCGGAAGGTATTCCTGAAATACATAGCCCTCCGGAAAATCATGGGCATACAGGTATCCCTTGCCGTAGTTCATCTCCTTCATCAATTGTGTAGGGGCGTTGCGGATATGCAGCGGTACCGGAAGGGTGCCGGTCCGGCGGATCGCGTCCTCGACTCTGCCGTAACATAGATACAGCGCGTTGCTTTTGGGGGCCGTCGCGAGATAAACGGCGGCCTGGACAAGCGCAAGCTCCCCTTCGGGACTACCGAGAAAATGGTAGGCCTGCATCGCATCAATCGCGACGGACAGCGCCCTTGGATCGGCGTTTCCGACATCCTCGGATGCGAAACGGACCAGCCTTCTGGCGATATAGAGCGGGTCTTCCCCGGCGACGAGCATCCGGGTGAGCCAGTAGACCGCCGCATCGGGATCACTGCCCCGGAGGCTCTTATGAAGGGCCGAGATGAGGTTGTAATGCTCTTCGCCGCTTTTATCGTACTGCAGCGCCCTTTTCTGCAGGGCCTCCTCGACGATCTTGCGCGTAATGACCCCACCCTTGCCGGCGGCGCCTCTTTGGACAAGCGGCACCGCCGCTTCAAGGCTGTTGAGCGCCCTGCGCGCGTCCCCGTCCACCGAGCCCGCCAGATGGGCCAGCGCGTCGGGATCGATCGTCAAATCCAACGATCCCAGTCCGCGCTCGGAATCCGCCAATGCGCCCTTTACGATCCGGGAGATCTCATCAACCGTAAAAGGCTTTAAAACAAGCACCCTCATGCGCGACAGCAGCGGCGATATGACCTCGAAGGACGGATTTTCGGTTGTCGCGCCGATCAGCGTAATCAATCCGGTTTCCACGTGCGGGAGAAACGCATCCTGCTGCGCCTTGTTGAAGCGGTGAATCTCGTCAACGAAAAGAATCGTCCGCCTTTTATGAAGACGCCACTCGGCAGAGGCCTCCTCAACGACCCCGCGAATCTCCTTCACGCCGGAAAGAACTGCGGAAAAACTTATGAAATGGGATTTTGTCTCGTTTGCCAGTATCCTCGCCAGCGTCGTCTTCCCCGATCCGGGAGGTCCCCAGAAGATGAGCGAAAAAAGGCGATCCTCGGCAATTGCGCGCGTCAACAGGCTGCCTTCGCCGAGCAGATGCTCCTGACCGACATACTCGGCCAGGAGCCGCGGCCGCATCCTGTCGGCAAGCGGACGGTTATCCGCCTCTGAATTGTTGTCAAATAGTTCCCGTGACAAACTCAAATCCGCCGTTTCGCCGGTCAGTCCCTTTTTGCCTTTTCGACGAGACGGACAAGGCTCTCAACCTTCGGCTTCGGTTCCGTGAATACCTGCCCCAGCTCTTTTTGGGTGTAATGTCCTTCGAGGAAAGTCCGGATATCCAGGCGCCCCTTCCAGCAATTAACGATCCACCTGCAGGGGAGCATGTTGTTCTCGGTGCGACAGAACAAAAAGTTTACATCCCCCCCTATTCTGGGGCAGCGAATCATGTTGCCATCGTACTGCTCGATCAACTTACCCTCCTTGTTCATGCTAAAGCCGGGGCTCTTGCAAGCAAAGAAATGTTACGTCTCACGCAGGTTCTTTACTCAGGCACCTTGGGGAACTGAGCCTGCGCCTTCTTTACCTCATCCTCGGGATACGCATAATCGACGAGCTTATTGGCAAGGAACCGATCATAGGCGGCCAGATCAAAGTGCCCGTGTCCGCTGTGGGCGATCAGAATCGTCTTTGCCTCGCCGGATTCCTTACATTTGAGGGCCTCGTCCATCGCCACCTTCAAATTGTGGCACGGTTCCGGGCCGCTGATAATACCCTCGGTGCGGGCAAACCTGACGCCGGCCTCAAAGGTAGCTACTTGAGGCACCGCCCTGGCTTCAACCAGACCCAGATCATAAAGGTGACTTATGATAGGCGCCACTCCATGATAACGAAGTCCTCCGGCATGAACCGGAGGCGGAATAAATCCATGACCCAGGGAATGCATCTTCAATAACGGCGTCAGGCCCACGGCATCGCCGAAATCATAGGCGTAGATCCCCTTCGTCATGCTCGGACAGCTCTCCGGTTCACAACAGATGATCCGCATGTCCGGCTTTGCTCCGCTGATCTTGTCCCGGATCCACGGCAGGAATTGCCCGCCGAAGTTCGAGCCGCCGCCGATGTTGCCGACAATGATGTCTGGATACGCGTCCGCCATTTCCATCTGCTTCCGGCACTCTTCCCCCTGAATGGTCTGGTGAAGCAGAACATGGTTGAGCACGCTCCCCAGCGAATAGTGCGTGTCATCACGGCTTACCGCCTCCTCGACGGCTTCACTTATCGCAAGCCCGAGGCTCCCCGGGCAGTCAGGCCATTTTGCCAGCATCTCCCTTCCCGCCTTCGTTTCGGTACTCGGACTGGGAATGCACTTCGCTCCCCATGTCTCCATGGCTATACGGCGATACGGCTTTTGATCATAGCTTATCCTCACCATATAGACCTTGATCTCGACGCCGAAGAACGCGCCGGCCATGCTCAGGGCGCTGCCCCACTGACCGGCGCCGGTTTCCGTCGTAATGCGTTTGATCCCCTCCTGCTTATTGTAGTAGCATTGAGCCACAGCGGTGTTGGGCTTGTGGCTCCCGGCCTGGTTCGTGCCCTCGTATTTAAAGAAAATTTTGGCAGGCGTATCCAGCGCCTTCTCCAGCCGGTATGCCCGGTGCAGTCGGGTGGGTCTCCAGGTGCGGTAAACCTCCTGCAGCTCTTCGGGGATCTCAATCCACCGCTCGGTGCTGACCTCCTGCTTGATCAGCTCCATCGGAAAAAGCGGCGCCAGATCGTCCGGCGTTACCGGCTTGCCCGTTCCGGGATGGAGAACCGGGGGCAGCGGCTTCGGCAAATCGGCCTGAATGTTATACCAATGGGTCGGCATGTCTTTCTGGTCAAGGTCATAGATCGTCTTTTTCATTTTTCTCCTCCTCTATTTGTTTTGTTCATTTCGTTCCGGTACAGGCTCCGACGCTGCCGCAGATTTCTCTCATGGCCCTTTCATCACGCATCCTCCTTTCCCGTTGATCGCTTAAACTCTGTCTGATGTAGGGGACACCCGGGGGGAAACAAAAAAAGCCGCGGGGGGAAATCCCACGGCTTCTTCCCAACGGTATTGGAAGCAACGGGAAGGGTCCCCCCTGCCCATCGTTCTAATATCCCACTATTGCGAAGGGCAGATATTTACCCTCTGCCACCACCACAAGATTGCATCGTTTATCAGATTTACCATAACATGACTTTAGAACTGCGAACGTTGAGGCAACTGCTACCATATTCGAAAACCGGCGTCAAGATATTTTTTAGTCGCCAGCGTTTCTGCTAAGAAAGCCCTTATGCCGCCGATACCAGACACTCGGAAGAAGGCGGTAAAAAAGCCGGGAAAAGGGACCGATAAATTCCTTCGTCCGGCGGTCGAACTGCGTCGCATTGACGATCTGTTCTTTGATACCCTCTTTGCTTCGCTCCTCATTGAAGATTTTGTACGCACAGTGAAAAATGGGACTATACATATTGTGCTTTTCCAAAAACTTGTGGACATGCAGTATCGTGTTCGGGCCTTCCGGCTTGCCGTCGATCCGCTTGAGGACGTTCAGATGCGTCGCGACCGGATTGCCGTTGAACATCTCATAAAAATAACGGCCGTAGCGGTGGTTTTTACTCGCATCGGAAGCAAGCGTGACATACATGTCGCCGATGCCCGCCTGACTTTGAAAGGCCTGGAAGCTGCCCCCGAGTATCCGCGAGATCGCGCGGATCTCGACGCCAGAGCGGGAGAAAATGGTCCCGGGTATTGAATCTCCAAGTTCCAGACAGTCCGCGACCCCTTTGACATTAGCGACGATGTTCTTAAGCGCCCCGGAGATTTCTATTCCAACCGGGTCGAAGTTATAAAGCGCGGTAAGCTCCCGCCGGTTCGCGCTCAAAAACTCGTTCCGCACGATCTCGCATATCGACTTCCTGCCCGCGACCGAAAGGCAGACCGGTTTCCCCAGCGCGATATCAATGTCAAAAAAGGGCCCCCCGAGCGATACAAACGATATTTTGTCTTCGATATTCTTAAAACGGTTGCGGACGAGCTGGGAAGGCGTTATCAGCTGGCAGACGGTTTCGATTGCGGTCAGGCCTTTGATGGCCGAAATAAAACAGGTGTTCGCCGTCTTATGCCGCAGGATCGGTTCGAGCTGATCAAGAATCTCCGGAAGCCGATCCATCGTGACGGACAGAAAAAGAAAGTCATTGTCTTCGACGACCCTCTCGAGATCATCCGTTGCATAGACAGTCGACGGCAGCCGCGGGACATGATCGATGCCGCCGACGCGCCGCGCGATGTCCTCGGTAAGATGCTTCGGGTTCAGATGCTCCCGGTTGATCGCCCTGCAGAGATCGGCATCATAATAATAAAGCGTAACGCGCTTGCCGTCCCTGCTGAACTTGTAGGCGAAGGCCGTTCCCAAACGCCCCGGCCCTATGATCGCGATCCTGTCGGTCTCTAAAAATTCGCCGAGCATTTAATCCGCCATAACCTCGCGGGAAATCACGATGCGTTGAACCTCGGAAGTACCCTCATAAATCGTCGTGACCCTCGCATCGCGGTAGAGCCTCTCTATCTTGTATTCCCTCATATAGCCGTAGCCTCCGTGTATCTGCAGTGCACGGTATGCCGCACGATTTGCCATCTCCGACGCAAACAGCTTCGCCATCGACGCCTCGCGGGTAAACGGCAGCCCCTGATCCTTTGTGTGCGCCGCGGACAGCGTCAGCCAGTGCGCGGCCTCGATCTCCGTTGCGGTATCGGCAATCATCCACTGAATCGCCTGGAACGACGAAATGTTCCTGCCGAACTGCTTGCGTGTCTTTGCGTATTCTATCGCCTCGTGGAGACAGGCCCTCGCAATCCCGACGGACTGGGAGGCGATACCGATACGCCCGCTGTCGAGCGCCACCATCGCGATCTTGAAGCCGAGGCCCTCTCTGCCAAGAAGGTTTTCCTTCGGCATGATGCAATCTTCGAAAAGGAGCTCGACGGTATTCGACGCGCGCAGCCCCATCTTGTTTTCCTTCCGGCCGACCTTAAACCCGGCCATATCCGGCGTCAGTATAAAGGCCGAAAGGCCGCGGTTTGTCTTTTCCGGGCCGGTCCGGGCGATCAGGATAAAAACCCCCGCATAAGCGCCTGTCGTGATAAAAACCTTAGAGCCGTTTATCAAGTAATAATCGCCCTTGTCTTCGGCGCGCGTCGTCATCGAACCCGGATCGGAGCCCGCCTCCGGCTCGGTGACGGCAAACGACCCGATCTTTTCTCCGCGCGCGATAGGCTTGAGGTATTTATTCTTCTGTTCCTCCGTACCGTATTTGAATATCGGATCCGTCGCAAGGTTTGCCACAGACATCGTCACCGCGGTTGACGCGCACGAATAGGCAATCTCCTGAAGAGCAAGGCAGTAACTAACCGCGCCGGCCCCGGAGCCGTCGTATTCTACAGGGATCATCATGCCCAGAAGCCCCAGCTCGCCCATCTTTTTGATCGCCGCTTCCGGGAATATCCCTTCCTCCTCCCACTTTCCGGCGTAGGGCTCCAGTTCCTTTCTCGCAAAATCACGAGCCATCAGCCGGATCATTTCCTGTTCCTGTGTCAGTTCAAACGCCATGGAATCTCTCCTCTTTCTTTCGTTAAGGAACGTAGATGACGACAAGCAGTTCGGCAATCTCAGGGTTTGGATTGCTGAGTTTATGACGCAGGGCGGAATTGAAATGGATGCTCTGGCCTTTGGTAAGCCTGTGTATGTTTTCCCCGACCTGCACGGTAATGGAACCCTGGAGGACATATTCAAACTCCTCCCCCTCGTGATGGTATTCCACGCCCTTATGTTCGGTGTTTGCGTCAATCGTAACGAGGTATCCCCGCAGGTGTTTGTCCGCGCCATGCTTGGTCAGCGGCGTATAGGCGTACGAGTCCACCCTCTTCTGATGGCTTTTGGATCGTCTTTTCGCAGCCTTGGACTCCTCCTCAGCCTCCAGATCGTCAATATTCAATTTCAGTGCCTGGCCCAATTGAATGATAAGCGATACGGGAGGGACGCTCTTCTCCTCTTCCACCGCCCTAAGAACCTCCGGCACGTACCCCGTTTCCAATGCGAGATCATCAATGCTCATATCCATTTTCTCGCGTGCTTCCTTCATTCGACGGCCAAAAGACATTTTTTCTGTTTTTCGCGCTGGCATTTCCGCCTACCCCCTTTCCGATTGGTTAAGATTCTCCGAGCATGGTTTTGACATAACCCGCCGAGCAGATATCGATTTTGATTATACTAAGTTTTCGTTTTTGTAAAGCCGT
>DYLD01000264.1 GCA_020722315.1 Syntrophus aciditrophicus | reverse complement strand
CAGGAGAAGACCTCGACCCGTGGATCAGGGCGTTTGAAAAGGTCATCGACATGACGGAGACCCAGGGCAAAAAGCTAACCCGGCAGCTTTTAGTGTCCACACTCCAAAACGAGGGCGTCTCAATCACCTGAGACCATCAAGCGCCGGCCAGATTGTCATCAAGCGCCGGCCAGATTGTCATCAAGCGCCGGCCAGATTGTCATGACGTCAGGACGCAGCACATAACTTCCCGCCAGGTATCGCTCCGCTCGCCCTGACGGGGAAAAAAGGTGAAAGGCATCTCATCGGCAAGGTGAAACTGCCTTACCGGAGACCTCCGGGCATGGGCAGCCGAGCGTCCCGCCAGGTCTCGCTCCGCTCGCCCTGACGGGGAAAAAAGGTGAAAGGCATCTCATCGGCAAGGTGAAACTGCCTTACCGGAGACCTCCGGGCATGGGCAGCCGAAAGACACACCCGAAAAGGTGAAAGGCATCTCATCGGCCAGCCTGGGCAGGATCGGACCGAGGCCTTCCGGCAGGCTCGGCAGCCCGAAACCAAGGTAGAAGTAGGTGTGCAACGGCGCGCACACTATCTTTACCCCTAAGGATAAAGATATTTCCGCCCCCGGATTTTTGGGATCCGGGGGGGGCGAAAAATAAGGCCTACACCACCGGAGACCGACCCAAAAACACCTCGGGGGCGGCCCTTGCAGGGGGCTTCTGCGCCGCGGCCACATCACCGGCACAAACGGATTCCTGAACGGCCGAAAAAACCAAAGACAAGGAAAGGTAAAAGGCATTACATGAAAGGCAAAAGAGCCAAACCCGGAAAGGTAAAAGGCATTACATAAAACCGAAGAGACGGCAGAACGGCAGGCGACAAACGACCCCAACCGTTACACGATTAGATGCATCAGAAAAGCGGGCTAACTAAGGAAAAAACATGGGGCCGTCAAAAATTTGACGGCGGAGACTGGCAGGCACGAGCGCCACACACATCTAAGGTAGGCGCTTGAGGCACTCCACCGCGCCAGGACACCCGATGGAGGAATTTCAACGCCCAATGCCATGTTTCACGTGGAACATGTGCCCACTAATCCCCGAAAACAGGGGATGTTTCACGTGAAACATCCGGTCGGGAAGGGGCGCAAAAAAAACTCGACCAGGCGGGCGTCAAAAATTTGACGTGCAGGGATGGGCGTCATAACATTGACACCACACCGTCAAAACAATGACATGGCCGATCCTCGGCGAGGGGCAAAAAAAAACCCGCGCGGGGCGTTGCGTCCGCCCCGCGCGGGAAAAACCAGATGCCCGCGTCTCTGTTAGGACGAGGCACAGAAACATTCCCAAAGAGATTTAGGCTTAACTGTCCAGACCTCTTCGGACATCATATAGCACTGGCCTCGGGTGTCCATATCGACACCATCGAGACGGAGGCTAACTCGGCGAGGGAGAGATGTATCAGGCCATGAACATATAAGCCGAGCCCGACCGGCCCGGAAGGCCTGCACAATAGCCCGTTGTGTTACCTTTGTCCCGTCGTAAAGCGTGTAAACTTTCATGGGAAGACCTCCTAATTGTAGTTTTGTTATTCTTTTCGGCCCTTACGTGCCGGAACTTTAATTTTGTACCTTTGCCCTGCGATCGCCGAAGGACCGCACAGGAAAATCCCAGCGGAGCCAATATAAATGGGAGACTCGTCAGCCCAAGACATGACGAGCCTCTCAAGCCTATCATTCATGGCCTTTGTGACCTCGACCTTTGCAGGATCGGGGCCGTCGTAGCGGAAAAAATTAATCATCTACGCCTTGAACCTACGCTCGCGCAGGCGCGCAAGATTGCGACGCTCACGAGCAAGGCATTGAGGACAAATGCCATGGGACCGGACATCGCGGAACTCGTCAGGGATCCTGCACCCACACCAAGAACAGATGACCGGGAAAAGGCCCGGTTGACGATCAACCTTGTCATCCTTCATCTCAGACCTCCTGTGGTCGGATTTGTTTTTCTTATCGGACATTTAACCACACAACTTGAACAATTGCAACAATAGAATACATCATAACCCGTTGATATTATTATTTTTTTCGCCAAAACTTTTTTTGATGTCAAAGGAATAAAACCTCACACCTTGCCAGGCACAGGACCCAGAAAAGGCCATGCATCAATTGCTCCGGGGCATGCG
>DYLD01000263.1 GCA_020722315.1 Syntrophus aciditrophicus | reverse complement strand
CTTCAAAGGCTAAACGCTCTCTATCGTTCGCGTTTTTAACGCCTTTAAAGCCTTGCTGCGACGGCGGGGTACCCCGAAAAATCTTTAAAATCGCGCTTCAGGCAGCATTTTTCAAAGGTCTCGAGCGTAGGTTGAACGATATTTCCGAGGGATTGATCTTATGAAGCCTTCAAGGAGTTTGAACCTATTATGGACATTTTTGCCGATCGGGGTCTTTTTGCTCATCTGGGAAATCGCCGCCCGACTATTGGTTAAAAACACGTCGTTGTTTCCCCCGTTTTCGACGGTGGCGCAAGAGTTTGCGGTACTACTGACAAACGGTGTATTATGGAACAATTTCAGCCGGAGTCTGGTACGGGTCTTGATCGGTTTTTTCGCCGGTTCTGTGGCAGGGCTTTTGGTCGGAATCATGCTGGGGACCAAAAGGGTTCTTTACCGGAGCCTGCATCCGATCTTCAGCCTGCTGTATCCGGTTCCGACGCTCGGGTGGATTCCGGTTTTCATGCTCTGGTTCGGGATCGGGGAAATGCTGCCGATTGCATTGTTGTTTGTATGCTCGTTTTTCCCTGTGCTTTACAATACCGAAACAGGCATCCGCTCGGTAAACAGCGAATTTATTCATGCGGCCCGAACGCTCGGCGCCGACGACCGCCGGGTGCTTCTGACCGTCGTTTTACCCCTTGCCATGCCCAGCATCTTCACGGGGCTGCGCCTCGAATCCGGCATGGCCTGGCGAACCACGATGGCTGCGGAGATGATTGCGATTCCGACCGGAATAGGGGCGCTTCTGATGAAGGCCGAAAGCCTTATCAGGATGGATGTCGTGATTGTCTGCCTGATAGTATTGGCGGTTATGGGTTTTTCTTTTGAGCGTTTCTTTTTGTATCTTGAGAAGAAAATGACCGCGAAATGGATCTGATATGCCAGAGGTGACACTGAAAGCGATAACAAACTATATCCTGAAAGATCTGTCGCTGACGATCCGGGAAGGGGAGCTATTGGTGCTCTTTGGACCGAACGGAGCCGGGAAGAGCACGCTGCTCAATGCCGTTGCGGGTCTTGTGGATTACAGCGGTACGATCCTCTTCGACGGAAAACCGATAGACGGGCTTTCTTCGGACAGGCGCAATATCGGATACCTTTTCCAGCAGCTCGCGTTATTCCCGAATATGGATGTTAGGGACAATATCGGCTATGGCCTGAGGATGCGGTCGTATGGTAGTAAAGAGCGGATAGACGAACGGGTGAACGAAATGATGCGGATGATGCAGATCGAACATCTTGCCCGCAGGTACCCGAAGAATTTGAGCGGGGGGGAAAGACAGCGTGTTGCGCTGGCGAGGGTTCTGGCCTGCGTTCCCGACGTTCTGTTGATGGATGAACCGCTGAGCAGCCTGGATTTGCGCTCGGCGAAGTATCTGCGCACAGAGATCCGTCATATCCAGCGCAGGCTCCGGATAACTACGATTTTTGTAACCCATAACTTCTCCGAGGCAATGGAAATGGCTGACCGTATCGCCGTCATCGATCACGGCAGGCTTCTTTCGGTTCGAACCCCTGATGAAATCATCTTCGATCAATCCGGCGGCGGGATGGATTACTTTATCGGGAAACCGAACATCTTTGAATGTCAGTCCTATAAGATCATCGACAACGGGCTCGCCACAGCCCAATGCGGGCAGATGAAGATCATTGTTCCCCATGAGGGAAAACCGGTCAACAGAATCGCGATAGCCCCGGAACATGTTTACATTTCAACAGAGGCGCCGCTAGGTCCCCAGGTCAACCGTTTCGAGGGGATCATCCAAAAGATCGAAGAGAGGGGACCCATAATCAGGCTTTCCGTCGCGATTTCTGATCAACGAATTGATGCGGAAATTCCGTGGGAGATAGCAAAGATGATGGATTTGTCGGTTGGCCAAGGCGTGCATATCATCCTCAAACTGCGGTGGCTTAGGGTATTAAGCACTAAAAAGCACAATCCAGCTTCGCCAACGTTATGAAACCTTTGAAAAATGCTGCCTGAAGCGCGATTTGAAAGATTTTTCGGGGTACCCCGCCGTCAAAGCCAAGGCTCTAAAGGCGTTAAGAACGTAAGCGTTCCCAGAGCGTTTAGGCTTTAGAGCCTTTTGCGAGACGTTGCGGGGTCGAAAAAGATTTATGAGCGCGAAAGGC
>DYLD01000058.1 GCA_020722315.1 Syntrophus aciditrophicus | reverse complement strand
ACCTTTTGAAGTCATGCATTTTCTTCAAGGAATACGTTTTACTGACTACAGGAAGTTCTGGATACCACTGTCTCATGAAAAAATCACTCTTAAAAATATGCACGTTCCAACCCGTTATCATTGATCCGGACCGACCTCCCAATTTCTCGCTTTGTATTTGAAGTCTTGCGGTCTGACTTAATCAAGCCGATCGACACGTTTAGGGGGACTACGCGCAAGGCGGATGAGCAAAAAGATCCCTCAGCTTTTCATAATCATGTTTATCGCTGCGGGGATCATTTCCACTTCCGCGGGCAAAACGCCGGGCTGCTCTCCATCGATATCTATCAGCACTTTCTCATCCGAGACCAGAGAGACTTTTTGCGCGGTTGTTGTGAAAACCTGGGGAATCTCTTTTATTTTTCCGTTGTAGAGATAGGGGAGCCGCCGGAAAACAGCGGGGATGCTCATCGAGTCGATCACGGTTACGTGAAACAGTCCGTCGTTAAAAACGGCGTCGGGCGCGACAAACATCCCCCCGCCCTGATACCGTCCGTTCGCGACGGCGATATGCAGAACGGTTTTTGTTAATTCCCTGCCATTGTCGATCCCGATTTTTATTGTCTTCTTTTTGTATTTAAACAGCGAGGTCAGTGTGGCTGCGATAAACGTGAAAAACGGACCGAAGGCCTTGCTCGTCCTGTTGACCCTTTCAACAACCTCCCCGCCGAGACCGCAGCTCATGATGTTGTGAAAATACCTCACGCAGGGTGTCCCCTGATGGTTCCGGAAACGGATGCGACCGAGATCGATTGCCTGCGTCAAGCCGTTTTTGACTGATTCCAGTGCGGGTCCTGTTTCGGAACAAACCGGGAATGACCTGGGAAAATCACAGCCGGTTCCGTTCGGTAAAAAACCGAGGACGGCGTTACTGTGGAGAGGTTCGTTGTTGTCGAAAAAGCCGTTTATCACTTCATTGAGCGTGCCGTCACCTCCGACGCAGATGATCAGGTCAACACCGCGATTCAGGCTCTTTCTCGTCAAAACGGTGGCGTCACCAGGCCCCGCGGTGATATATGCCTCAAACGTACCCAGAATCCCCTCGGCCAGCTTTTTGATGCGAGGCCATTCCCTTCCGGTCTTTCCGTTTCCCGAATGCGGATTTACGATGAAGACGGTCTTGGAGGAATGCAGAATCATCTTTTATTCTCTAGCGTATTCGCTCAGTGAAAGGACGCAAGCTTTAGAGAACCATCACAAACGGTTTCATGCGGGCTTAAGGAAGCCTTTTCGACCCCAAAAACCGCAAATCGCGCTTCATGAACCAGTCTTGGGGTTTTTGCTCAGCTCTCGGGGTAGCCAATCGGTCTTTTTATACCACAGATTTGCCTTATCGTATAGCGAGATCTTTGAAAAATGCGGCCTGAAGGGCAAATTTATTGATTTTTCTTGAGCTACCCCGCCGTCAAAGCCAAGTCTCTAAAGGCGTTAAAAACGCGAACCATCCCAGAGCGTTTAGCCTTCTAGAACCTTTTTTAGAGACGCTCGGGGTCGAAAAAGATCCGATCAGCTTAGAAAGGCGGCGTTTTGCAAAGGTCTCATAGCATGAAAAAATTTAGAAAATTGCTTTAAGGACTTCTTTCTGCTATGAGAACAAATCTATTGGTTTCTTTGGCTGTTGCATAGTCGAAATTTTCGCAAAAGTTTCCAGGGTGTTATGCGGCCAGCTTTTATAAACTTGTTCTTTGCAATTATTCTGTTCCGTTTTTGCCCTGTTTTGAAACGCTTCGGGGTTAGGTTCGATTTTGCCGAGGCTGTTAATGCCCTATTACAGAGATGCGTTTAACCGTGTTGAATTGTCGAAAAAAGCCGTGATATTGCAGCACTGCCTCACTGCTGATAAGTGTGCGGCCCGCTTTTCCAAAAACGACGGACTTATTTGCAAGAAGTGCATGCAGTGTCGCTGCGGGGAGATTCATGTTCTATGCGAGGAGCTCGGATTGCAGTTCTATATCTTCCCCAGCGCCAATTTTACGGGACGCCTTGCGGTAAGAAAGGATATAGCCGCCGCGATAGGCGTCGCGTGCGATTATGAAATCCAAAGAGGCATCAAATCGACACGGATTAGAGGAAACGGAGTACATTTGAGTAGCCGAAGGCTGATACCCCAGGTGATTATGGCTGCGCGTTATGATTGTATCGACAACGATGTGGACTGGGAAAAGCTGAAGAAAATGATCGTCTCCGCTGCGAAGGGCGCCTTATGACGGAAACGCGGATTTCCTCTGATCCAGGCCGCGATGGAAGCACGGAAAATCGGGATGTTGTTGTTATCGGCGGCGGGGCGAGCGGGATGATGGCGGCCGGAAGAGCCGCGGAAATGGGTGCAAGAACTGTTCTTATTGAGAAGACCGATGCGTTGGGGAAAAAGATCCTTATCAGCGGCAAATTCAGATGCAATGTGACGAATGCCAGGGATCTGGATGATTTTTTTCCGATGTACGGTCCGAACGGCCGTTTTTTGCATGGCGTCTTCCATCGTTTTTTCCGGGAGGAGCTGCTCGCCCTTCTGGGTCGCTTCGGGGTTCAAACGAAAACCGAAAGAGGCGGCAGGATTTTTCCGGCCTCCGATGATGCCGGAGACGTTGTAAAGGCGCTTCGTTTGTATATGAAAGAAGGAGGCGTCAGGCTGCTGTTGAACACGCCTGTCCAAGACATACTGATCCATAACAAGCGCATCTTAAGTGTGCGTACGGCCAAGGGAATTGTTCCGGCCGGGGCGGTTGTCCTTGCGGCCGGCGGGGCATCCTGGCCGAAAACCGGTTCTAACGGCGACAGTTTCCGTCTGGCCTCCGGGGTGGGGCATAGGATTATCCGCCCGCGGCCTGCCCTTGTACCGCTGGTTGTTGTCGAACAAAACAGGGCAAGATCGATGCAAGGGGTAAGCCTGAAAAATGTCCGTCTTACCTCCTTTCGGGGGAAGGCCGAGGATTTTTCACTCGAAATTGTCCCGCGCGTGGACGTGGGCAGGGGATTTAACCGAAGGCCGAAGAAAGGGCGTCTGATCGAGAGCCGTTTCGGGGAAATGATGATTACCCATTTCGGGATCGGTGGACCGATCACGCTGTTGATGAGCCTTGCTGTTGTCGATGCGCTTCAGGACGGCCCGGTTAGCGTAGCAATTGATTTTAAGCCCGCGCTTTCGTATTCTGAGCTCCGCGCCAGGCTTCAGCGCGACTTTGACCTTCACGGTAAACGGAGCTTCAAAAGCCTGCTTAGAGGGTTGCTCCCCGGCAAGATGATAGAGCCTTTTATTGAGATGACCGGCATCCCCGCAGAACGGCCGGGGAACCAGATTTCAGCCCCCGAGAGGGAGAGTCTCCTGTCTTGTTTGAAGGGCCTTTGTTTCAACATCAAAGGCCCGCTGGGGCTAAATGCGGCTATTGTAACCGCGGGAGGGGTTTCTCTCGACGAAATCGATCCGCGAACGATGGCGTCGCGTCTCGTTGACGGGCTGTTTTTTTGCGGCGAGGCGATTGATATAGATGCCGATACGGGGGGATACAACCTTCAGGCCGCCTTTTCGACCGGCCACGTCGCCGGGGAGTCGGCCGCGGCGTTTGTTGGAATTGATTCGCCGTAGGCTTTGTTGTAAATCTCCGTCAGCAGGGAGGC
This sequence comes from Syntrophus aciditrophicus, assembly GCA_020722315.1. GTDB lineage: Bacteria > Desulfobacterota > Syntrophia > Syntrophales > UBA5619 > DYLD01. Next base: position 11,129 of record DYLD01000058.1, on the reverse strand, counting down.
GATGATGAATAGAGTCCTTAAAGGGTTTTTGCTTTTCGTCGTTTTTGTCGTGGCCCTCGTTGCGGCTGCCATGCTTTCTCTCCCCTATCTGAATGACTTCGATCGCGAAGAAAAGATTGCGCTTCCATGTTTGAAGAGGGACGTGAAAGTCGTCAGGGACGAAAAGGGGATGGCCTACATCTATGCGGCGGACATCAACGATCTGATAAAAGCGCAGGGATACGTAACAGCCCAGGACAGGATCTTCCAGATGGAACTAACGCGTCTGTTCGCAACCGGGCGTATATCCGAGCTGGTCGGGGAAAAAGGGAGGAAATCGGATATATTCATGCGCACGGTGGGTTTTTACCGCCACGCCAAAAGACACGAGAGGCTGCTCGATAGAAGGACGCGTCTTTTCCTGCAAAATTATGTTGACGGCATAAACGGTTGGATCAAGGCTGGTCGCAGCATCCCGATTGAATTCGCGATTGCCGGAATCAAGCCGAAGCCGTGGACGATCACGGATTCGTTGGCGATCCTTTACTTCATGGGCTGGAATTCCGCGGCGAATATTCAGACGGAGGTCATAGCCCAGATGCTCGTCGAAAAACTGGGGGAGACAAAGGCCAGGGAAATATTCCCGCTCAATGTGAATCCCGACGCTCGCGTTGCGTGCCTGCCGAACGCCCGTCCAGGGCCGGCTACGGCATCTATTTTCGCTGCCGGGGTCGGTCATGACCTCTTAAGGCTTTTTGAAGAGGTTGGGACGCCGCTTAGAATCGGCAGCAATAACTGGGCTACATCAGGACTGCTTTCCGCAAGCGGCAAGCCGATCGTGGCCAATGATCCGCATTTGGATGCACTAATTCTTCCCGGCCCGTGGTATCCATGCGGTCTTATCCTGCCGAAGAGCAGGGCGGTCGGCGCTTCGATTCCGGGCATTCCGGGTCTCGTTGTCGGTCGGAACGACCACATTGCAGTGGGTGTAACCAATGCCTACGGCGACACGCAGGATCTGTACATCGAGACCGAGGATCCTTTAAGAAAAGGGCATTATCTTGAAGGTGATCGTTCGATCCCGTTTCAGGTCATCAAGGAGAAGCTCTTAATAAAGGATCGTAAAGCAAAAGGCGGATTTCGAAAAGAAGAGGTTGTAATCCGCCTGACCCGTCGTGGTCCGGTCATAACGGATGTGCTGCCGAACCTGACGAGCAAAAAGGTCATCACGCTGCGCTGGGCGCCTCTGGAGACGATGCTGCCCTCTTTAGGTGTTGAGTACCTTCTCACAGTAAAATCGGTCGATGAGATGCAGACGGTTGCAAAAAGGATTACGCCGATCATGCTGAACTTTGTTTTTGCCGATAAGAGCGGTCATATCGGCTGGCAGGTCTCTGGCCGCCTGCCGATCCGCGCGAAAGGGGACGGGACAGTTCCTCTCGCTGTTACGGATGATGCCGATGATTGGGTCGATTGGGTTTCTCCCGAGATGATGCCGCAAAGCGTCGATCCCGAACGGGGCTGGGTCGGAACGTGCAATCACCTGATTGTAGATCAGTGCTATCCTTATTACTACAGCTCCTATGTATCGGCGTCGTGGCGCTATCGTAGGTTGAGCGAGGTTCTGGACAAACGCGGTAAAAAGACCGTTGACGACCACTGGAGGCTGCAACGGGATGCAACCAATGTGATGGCCCGCCAGATTGCACCGATCATCTCGAACGCCCTTCTTACTGATCCGATGACGAAAGAGCTTGGAGAAATCCTTCGGAAGTGGGATCATGAGGATGCTGTGGATCAGGCCGGGCCTGTTGTTTTCCACCGTGTTTATGAGCAGTTTGTCGCGGATGTATTTGCCGACGAGCTCGGGGAGGAGCTTTGCCGGGCGATGATCAAAACGTGGGATTTCTGGCAGGAAAGGGTCCAAGAGTTTATTTTGGCCGGCCACTCGGAATGGTTTGATGACATACGGACGCCGAACAAAGAGGGGCGTGACGATCTGTTTCTCAGGGCTGCGAAAGAGGTTTTGCGGAAGGCCCGGGAAGCGAAAGAAAAGGATCCCCGCGATTGGAGATGGGGTGAGAATCATCAGGTGACCTTTGTCGCCCCGCTTTTTCGAGAGGGAATCCTCAGTTCATTTCTCGGTGCCGGAACCTACCCGATGGCCGGAGCCAGCGAAACCCTTTACCGGGCCTCGTATGTCCCCGGAGAACAGAAGAAAATCACATTGACCGCATCGCTCAGGATGGTCGCCGATCTGGCAGACACAGACAAAATAGCAGCCGTTCTTCCCGGCGGTGTTTCAGCACGTCAGTTCACAGACCATTTCGCCGACCAGACAGAACCGTTTATGAAAGGAGACAAACTCTACTGGTGGTTCAGCGACAAAAAGATTAAAGAGCATCAGGAAACGCAACAGGTTCTTTCCCCCCGGTAGGTTAACCCTGGCCGGCTTTGGAAAGGAGTCTCTGCCAGTCCTCATCCACCATTTTCTGGATCTGGTCTAGATCCTTGTCGGTGAGGTGACGGAATCTCCCCTGCATCCGGAAGTATTCGCGGACGAGGTATTCCCGTGGCCGGTAGTTAATTGTGTAGCGCGTTCCGTCCTCTACCTCGTAAAGCGGAAAAATATTGGTCTGAACCGCCATACGGGCTATTTTGATCGAGATCTCCGACGGGATGCGCCACCCGGTCGGGCAGGTTGTGTAAACGTGCAGAAAACGGGAACCTTTTATCTCTTTGGCCTTTTTGGCTTTCCTGATGAAATCGTCCGGATAGGCAATGCTTGCCGTCGCGACGTAGGGTATCCGGTGGGCGGCAAGTATCTCGACGATATTCTTTTTCCGCATCTTTTTCCAGTCCCGCCCCGGGGTAGTCATCGTCCAGGCGCCGTACGGCGTGGATGAGCTGCGCTGGATGCCGGTATTCATGTAGGCTTCGTTGTCGTAGCAGACGTAAAGAAAGTTGTCGTTCCTCTCCACGGCGCCGGAAAGGGCCTGAAACCCGATGTCGAACGTGCCGCCGTCGCCCGCCCAGGCCACGACGGTTGTTTCGGTATCGCCGAGCATGTCGAGTGCCGCCCTGACGCCGCTTGCCGTTGACGCGGCGGTTTCGAAGGCGCAATGGATAATCGGTGTTTTAAGCGCCGACTGCGGATATGGCCCGGCGATGATCGACCAGCAGCAGGCCGGGATGATCATGACGGTTTTTTCCCCCAGCGCCTTCAGCAGAAAGCGCATCGCAATCGCCGCCCCGCAGCCGGGGCACGCAACATGGCCCGGATACATAAACTCGCGCTGCATTAACTCAGCGTCCATGACTTACCTCCTTGAGGCCGATCCACACGGATTCCTGTTCGGGAGTATCCGCCGATTTTGTCTTCCAGTAGATATCCTCTATCACGTCCGGTGTCACATCCCGTCCGCCCAGACCGGCGATGTAGCTGTAGATCAAAGGTTTAACATCATCGTTGCAGAGCGCCGCCTTCAACTCCTGGGCGAATATCCCGCCTGCTCCGAAAGAGCAGTTTCTATCGATGACGGCGACCTTCCTGGCTTTTTTGAGATTGTTCCGGAACGCATCCACCGGAAAGGGGCGGAAAAGACGGGCCTTCAGAAGGCCGATCTTCTCCCCCTGTTTTCTGAGTTTTTCGACAACAAGCCGGGAGGTGCTTGTTATCGTTCCGGATGTCAGCAGGATGATCTCGGCGTCTTCGCAGTTCAGGGCCTCTACCGGTCCGTAAGTACGGCCGAAGATAGAACTGAACTCCGCGTGAATGTCGTCGAGTTGCAGAAAGACGTCATTCATTGCCAGCGAGATATCGTAGCGCATTTCCATATAATCCGCCGGGGTCACGAGCGCGCCGTAACTCCTCGGATCGGCGGTCGTAATCCTGAACTGGGGTTTGTAAGGGGGAAGGAAACGATGCGCTTCGTCCTCGTCGGGAATGTCGACCGGTTCGTATGTGTGGGAAAGAAAAAACGCGTCAAGGACGATCATGACCGGAAGATTGACTTTCTCGGCCAGACGGTAGGCGATTAACGTCGAATCGAGGACTTCCTGGCCTTCCTCGCAGTAGATTTGCACCCAACCGGTGTCTCTCTGTGCGAGGCTGTCCGTCTGGTCGGTCCAGATATTCCAGCCCGGCGCGAGCGCCCTGTTCACCTCCGCCATGACAATCGGCAGGCGGGCCGCCGAGGCCCAGTGCAAAAGCTCGTGCATATAGGCAAGGCCCTGGGAGGAAGTTGCGGTGAACGTGCGAACCCCCATTGCCTGTGCGCCGATCAGCGCGGCAAGGCAGGACTGTTCACCCTCCATCCTCATGAATGTGGCGTTGATCTCCCCTTTTTCGCAGTAGTCCGATATCGTCTCGACAATGTGGGTCTGCGGCGTGATCGGATACGCGGATACAACCTGCACCCCTGAAAGCCTCACCGCCTCCGCCACCGCCTGACTTCCCTCGATGACCCTTCTCATGTGTTTTCCTCCTCTTCCAGGGACATCGCATTGCGCGGGCACTCCACGACGCATATCCCGCATCCCTTGCAGTAGTCATAATTGATCGTTCTTATCTCTCCATTTTTGATCACGGCCAGATCCGGACAGAATAGCCTGCAGTTGTCGCAGCCGTTGCAGAGGCCGCAATTGAAACAGCGGCCGGCCTCCTCGATCGCGATTCCCGCCGATATCTTGAGCGTGATTTCATTAAAGGAGCGGCGGCGCTCTTCTACGAGAAGGAGCGGCGGCCTGATCCTCGGCGTAAACGTGAAATAATCGGTATTTACCTCGGAGAATTCGACGATATGGCTGCTGCGCTCTTTTCGTCTGCCGCCCGTGTAAATCTCGATAGAGTGGGCCTGACCGTTTCCGATTCTGCAGAGGTCGAGTTTTTTGGGAACAGCTGCAAAGCCCTCTCTGAAAAGGACATCCAGTGCAATGGCCGCCTGTTTACCGGAGGCGATCGCGTGGGTCACGCTCTTGGTTTCGTTGGTCAGATCACCTGCGTAAACGACGGGCTTTTGCCCCTTTTTGTAAACCAGACAGGAGTGGCTGAGCCGTTGAACATCCGCTCCGTTGTCGGGCGGGTTCATCCATGCCTCCTGCGGTTTTGCCCCGATCGCGCGGATGACACGGTCAACCCTCACCGTTTCCTGTTTTTTGCCGTCAGGGACGACACGGGCCCTTCCCGATTCTTCGCCCGAAACCACCATCTTTTGCAGCGACAGCAATAACTGGTTGTTGTCACGCCTGATTTCGGCAGGGGACAGCAGTTCGAAGATTTCAACACCCTCTTCCAGTGCCATCCGGATTTCTTCGTCGAACGCGGGCATGTCCCCCCGGCGGCGCCGGTAGTAGATGACGGCCTTCCCTCCAAGGCGGATCACACTGCGTGCTACGTCTATTGCAGTGTTTCCGCCGCCGATGACGGCGGTCGTGCCTTCACAACCAACGGATTTTTCTTCGCGGATGTTTTTTAAAAAATCGAGACCCTCGATTACCAAAGGGTTGTCCTCTCCGGGGATGCCCATTTTCTGACCCTTGCCGTGACCGCAGGCGACAATAAAGGCGGAGTACGCATCATCCTTGTCCTTTAGAAAATCCTCGTCAATCCTTTTGTTGGTGACGATTCCGACGCCCTTTTCCTCCAGATGTCTCAAATCCTGCAGAAAGGCGTCTTTCGGCAGCCGGTAGGCGGGAATCCCCCACCGCAAAACGCCGCCCACCTCCGGGGATGCTTCGTATACATCGCACTGATAACCGAGACGACTCAGAAACCAGGCCGCGGAAAGGCCTGAAGGGCCCCCGCCGGCTATCGCGATCCGCTCTTTGTGGGATGGAGTATCCGTTGCGGACGCACGGAAATCGTAGCGCGATGCGGTATCGGCGAGAAATCTTTCCATCGTATGGATTGCAATTGGTTCATCGTAGCTTCCACGGTTGCAGAACCCCTCACACGGATGGAAGCAGACCCTGCCGCATACGGCGGGAAACGGGTTTTCCGTCAAAATCGTCTCCCATGCCTCTTTGAATTCACCCTGGGCAATGAGCATTTCTATCAGCGGGATGTCTTCGCCCGCCGGACAACCCGCCGAGCAGGGGGCCGTTTTGTTCTCAAAACGGGGCCGAAGAAATCGCCATGAGCCTGTTTTGTTTCCCTCGGTGGTGATCCAAGACAGAGGAATCAGAAACCTGTTTTTTATTTCGGCAGTCATAGAAGTACCGTCCTGTAAGCCTCTTCGGCAGCCTTGATGTTGTCCTCGGTACGGATGAAGATATCTTCACGGATCGCCTCCGCAACCGCTTCCAGAGGGGGCATTTCCAGCACGCGGGCCAGCGCGCCGATCATTGCAGTGTTGACGATCGGATGGGTGCGCGTGCCGAGTTTATAATTCAGTGCGATGCGGCTCGCGTCAATAAACGCGACGCGAAACGACGCATAGCGGTTTTTGTCCTTGTCGTTTGCCGGAGCGTTGATCAGAATCCATCCTCCGGGCTTGAGACCTCTGGTGATGTCTATATTCTGCAGAAGCGTTCTATCCTGGACCACGACATGATCAGGTGTTGTTACGTTTGTCCTCAGGTTTATTTTGCTGTTGTCCAGGCGAACATAGGATTCGACCGGCGCGCCCCGCCTCTCGACGCCGAAAACGGGAAAACTCTGCACCTCGAAACCGGCCTTGAAAAACGCCTTCGCCATGATGATCGTGCCGACGACCGTTCCCTGACCACCCCGGCCGTGAAAGCGGAGTTCAATCATGAAAGCTCCTTTCTAGCTGCGGTTCCAGACAACGACCAGCGCGCGCGCCGGTTTGCCGTCCAGCGAACGGAAGCTGTGGTTCTGCCCAGACTCGAAGTACAGCGTGTCGCCCGGCTCCAGTATCTCGACGCGGTCGTTTGTTCTGAATTCCAGCCGTCCCTCAAGAAGATAGGTGAATTCCTCCCCGTCGTGGCTCGTGAAAACCATCTCCGAGGTTTCGAGGGGTTGAAACTCCACCAAAAGAGGCTCCATGTGTTTATCGTGCTTGCGTACTTCCAGGGCCTCGTAGATATAATCCACCTCGCCTTCCCGGTGGTGGGGTCTCTGCCTGATGGGGACACGTTCGGTTCTGCGGGTGAGAGAAATCTTGATCTCCGGCGCCTCGTCCCTGAAAAAGTGGGCCATCTCGACGCCGAGCGCACGGGCAAGATTGAGCAGCGTTGCAACCGGCGGGACGAAATCCCCTTTTTCAATGTCATGCAAAAGATCTCTGGCAAGGCCGGTTTTTGCGGCGAGGTCATCAAGGGTCAAACGGTTTTTCTCGCGGAGTTTCTGAATTTTCCGGCCGATCCCGAGTTCAACGGCTGCCGACTGGGCTTCTTGATCCTGCATCATGTCGTCACCTCGTTTAAAAAGCGGTTTTTAAAAATTGGTGTCCTGATAAATTGTTGTATGAAGTATGCGCACTTTCTATTATGAGGATTTTTTTGTCAAGGCCTTTTTTGTTCAGATCGCCGACGAGGCCTTCCGCAGAAGGCGCCACTGATTGAGGAAACCCAACGCCAGCATGCCCAAACCGATCAGGTCTGTTATGGCCCCCGGATCGATTAACAGCAAGCCCGCTGCGGCAAACCAGATACGTTCCCACCACTTCATGTTCGTCAGGCAAAATCCAATCATCGCAATCCCGACGCCGAACATGCCCCCGCAGGCGGTAATCACGTTATGTATCAATCCAAACGTGGTTGTGCCTATCAGCACCATACCCGGATTGTAAACAAAGATATACGGTATGATGAAGGCGCCTATCGCAAGCTTGGTGGCGGTAACACCTGTCCAGAAAGGATCAGACCTGGCGATCCCGGAGCCCGCATACGCGGCCAGGGCTACCGGCGGGGTAATGTCCGCGACAATTCCAAAATAGAAAACAAACAGGTGCGCCGCGACAAGCGGAACTCCCAGCATCACGAGCGCAGGGGCGGCGATCGTCGACGTGATCACGTAGTTGGCTGTTGTCGGTACGCCCATGCCCAGAATCAGAGATGTGATCATCGTGAAAAAAAGCGTGAAGAACAGATTCCCTCCCGCCATCTCGACGATGCCGTTTCCCAGCTTCAGACCGATTCCCGTCAGCGTAACGACGCCGACAATGATCCCCGCCGTCGCGCATGCTATCGCAACGCCGAGCGCCGCCCGCGCCCCCGCTTGCATTGCGGTTATGAGATCCCAGAAACTCATCCGGGTTGCCTTGTGGATCAAACCGGCCACGATGGAGAGTCCCAGGCCGACAAGGGCGGCGAAGGTCGGCGTGTACCCCTCGACGAGAACATAGATGATCGCAAGCAGCGGGACGAAAAGATGTCCCCGTTCCTTGAAAACCTGGAAGAATTTAGGCAGCTGGTCGCGGTTTAATCCTTTCAGCCCTGATCGCTTTGCTTCGAAATGCACCTCGATGAAGATGCCCAGAAAGTAAAGCAAGGCCGGAACAACAGCCGCCTTTGCGATTTCAATGTAGGGTGTATTGGTAAATTCAGCCATAAGAAAGGCCGCGGCGCCCATAATAGGGGGCATGATCTGACCGCCCGTCGAGGCGGCTGCCTCGACCGCTCCGGCAAATTCCGGCCTGTACCCGAGTTTCTTCATCATCGGGATCGTGAAGCTTCCCGATCCGACCGTATTGGCGACGGAGCTTCCGGAGACGGTCCCCTCCAGCGCACTGGTGATCACCGCGACCTTTGCAGGGCCTCCGGATGCCCAGCCTGCAATTGCGTCGGAGATGTCGATGAAGAGCCTGCCGACGCCGGTTTTCTCGAGAAAGGCTCCAAAGAGGATGAAGAGAAAGATGAAAGTGGCGGATACCCCGAGCGGGATGCCGAGAATTCCCTCCGTCGTGAAGTACATATGCGAAACGATCCGCTGGATCGAATAGCCGCGGTGGGCGAGAAAACCGGGGAAATACGGGCCGAAATACGAATACAGAAGAAAGGTCCCGGCAATGACGACGAGCGGAAGACCTACGACACGGCGGGCCGCTTCGAGTGTCAGCAGGACCCCGAAAAAGCCGACGATATAATCCATCCGGCTGTAGTCCCCTCCGGCCTGCATGATACGGGTGTAATTCAGCGTCAGATAGACGCCGATGTAAACCGCAAACGCAGCGAAAAGATAATTGTACCACCGGAGTTTGTTCAGGACCTTTTTGTTCGTCATCGGATAAAGAAGAAAGACGAGTGCGAACGCAAAGGAAAGGTGAACGGAGCGCTGCATCTGCGCGGGGAGCATTCCGAAGATACCGGTATAGACATGAAAACACGAGAACGCGACGGCAATCCAGAACACCAGCCAGTAATCAAAACCGGCCAATTTCCGAAATGTGGATTCCCTGTCCACCTTCTTGAGAATCTCATCCAGTTCGTCCTGCGATACTTCGGGAGCCGTCTCTTTGATGTTTGGCGGATGTACAGCCATGTTCTGTTCCGGTGCCTGCTGCCTTTGTTTGTTCATTTCCATGCGCACCCGCCTTTTATGGTTTGATACCATGATCGTTTTCCGACAAAGAAACGGAGTGTTTCTCCGGGACAGGCCAAGGAAATGAAAGGAATCTTTTTCCCTTTGATATGCAGCGTATGATCAGCCACGCGCCCGACAAAAACCGCAACGTCCAAAACAAGACGATTCACCGTGTACTCTAGTCGGCCGTCCGGGCCGACATATAGAGGGTTCTCTGCGGTGGAGGTTTCCGGCATTCCTGCGCCGAATGTGTCATAAGACGAACGGACAATCCGCAGCATCGTCCCCTCGATTCTCAAGTAATCATAGACGGGCCGCCGGTTGACCGAGTGGATATACGAGATCATCCATTCTTCTTTGTCGTTCATCCGGGCGCAGAAAACGATTCGATGCGGTTTTACCTTTTCAACGAAAAGGATAGTCTCCGTGGGCAGCAAAAAAAATGTGATTATGCCGAGGGCCAACAGGGCAATAACCGTCCCCGGCATATATCTTGAAAGCTTTGCAGAACCTTCGACAAATGGCTTCATGAGAGCTCCGGAAACTTTCTTGCCCCGAAAAACTTTCAAAGGTCTCATAGCGCTTCATGAAACTATTTTTGCAGGTTTTTCAAAGCTCTCATCTTTTTTCTTTCATTTAAGGAAAGGGCGGGGAAACGGGATTTTCAGGTTTATCCATTTCCCCGGCCCTCAGGGATTATTTCATGACGCCCTTTTCTTTGTAATACTTCGCCGCGCCTGGATGAAAAGGAATGGAAACGCCGGTTGATGCGGTTTTCAGACTCAACTCCTTTCCTTTTGCATGGGCGACGGAAAGCTCCTTCTGGTTTTCGAACAGCGTTTTTACAAGGTTGTAAGCGAGATCCTCCTTTACGTCGGTACTCGCGATCAGGACCGCATTGACGGCGACCGTTTTTACGGGCGTCGTCTGGTTTTTATACGTGCCTGCCGGGATTGTGAATTTGCTCAGAAAAGGATATTTCTTAACGAGTGCCGCGGCCTTCGTGGCGGAGATATTGAGAATCCTTACATTATGCTGGGCGCCGATATCCATGATCGCCGCATTCGGAATCCCCGCAGTCACGATGAAGGCGTCAATGTGTCTGTCTTTGAACTGTTCCGCGCTCTCGGCAAACGACAGATACTGGGCCTTCACGTCCTCTTTCTTGAGGCCGAAGATGTCGCAGATCTGACGGAAATTGGCCTCGGTGCCACTGCCCGGCGCCCCGACGCCGACCTTCATCCCTTTCAAATCATCGAAATTCTTGACCTTGCTATCCCCGCGGACGACGACCTGGATCACCTCCGGGTAGAGAACGGCCAGAACGGCCATCTTGGTCAATTTTTCTTTGAAGGCCTCTTTGGCGTGGAACGCAAAATCGATCGTATCGCTCTGGGCAAGGGCCAGTTCCGCCTCTTTTTTGTTGATAAGGCGGACATTCTCGACGGAGGCGCCGGTTGCCTGCGCGGTGACATTCACACCGGGGATCTTGGAATTCCATATTTTGGCCATCGCACCCCCGAACGGATAATAGGTTCCGGCCGTTCCACCGGTTGCCAGAACCATGTTGATATCGGCGGCCGTGGCCGTTGAAACGAACCCCGCAATAACTAAACATACAACGAACGACAGTACCTTTTTCATGATTAGCCTCCTGATGATT
>DYLD01000262.1 GCA_020722315.1 Syntrophus aciditrophicus | reverse complement strand
GACGGCGGGGTACCCCGAAAAATCAATAAATGCGCGCTTCAGGCACCATTTTTCAAAGGTCTCTCATTGAGTTTCTTTAACAGATTTAGTCATCTGGCGAACACGCTTCATAACATTTTCTATATCAATCGTGTAAAGATGGCGGTCTTTCATGACGATCCTGCCGTTGATGATGCTTGTGACGACGTCGGCACCGCGGGCAGCATAAACAAGCTGGGAAAACGGATTGTAAAGGGGAGTCAGATGCGGTTTCTTCGCATCAACAAGGATGATGTCCGCCTCTTTCCCGGGTGCGATCGAGCCGACTCGATCCGCGATCCCAAGGACGCGAGCGCCGCCAGTAGTCGCCATCTCGACGATCTGCCGCGCCGTCAGCACAGTAGGGTCTCCGGAAAAGACCTTGTGCAGTCTTGCCGCCATCGCCATTTCTCCGAACAGATCAAGATCATTATTGCTTGCGCAACCGTCCGTTCCCAATCCTATATCGATGCCCCGTGAAAGCATTTCCGGCACCGGGGCCACCCCTGCACCCAGTTTCATGTTGCTTTCCGGGTCATGGGCAACTTTCACGCCGTTTTGCGCGAGGATTTCTATCTCTTCCTTATCCAGCCATATGCAATGGGCCGCAATCATATGTTCATCGAGAATGCCCAGATCATTCAGGTACTCCACGGGGCTTTTGCCGTAACGTTCCTTCAGCAACGCCACCTCATCCCGCGTCTCCGCCAGATGGATCTGAAAGGGAATTTTCGCTTCCCTGGCGACGCGGGATATCGTCTGCATCGACTCTGCGGAACATGTATAAGCGGAGTGACAGATAAGCGATGGAATAAGCAGCGGCGATCGGTTCAGCCACCGTTTTACAAAGTCATCCGCCGCCTTTTTCAAATCAGAACCCTTGTCTCGATCCGGCGTTTCAAAATCCAGGAAACCCTGGGCAATCACGCCGCGGATTCCCGCGGTCATTGCCGCCTCGCCAACCATGTCTTCGAAAAAATAACCATCGCAAAAGGTTGTCGTCCCCGACAGTATCAGCTCGGCCATTCCTAAGAGCGAACATTCGTAAACAGTTTCAGCGTTTATGAATCTCTGTTCTGCCGGAAAGATATAATCGTTTAACCACGCCATCAGCGGTAAATCGTCGGCCAGACCCCTGAAGCACGTCATCGCCAGATGCGTGTGGACATTGATCAGGCCGGGCATCACGATACACCCGGATGCATCGAGAATAGTGTCCGCCTTTAAAGAAAGTCCCCGAACGTTATCAGCTTTTTCGACGAAAATTATCCTGCCGTTTTGAATGCCTATGGAAGGATTCTCGATGATTTCACCGGGCGCTGTCATCGGCAAAAGCGTACCGCCCTGAATAAGTATCTCTATGTTTTCATAGGAATCTTCCATACGTCTTTGCCTTTGCCGGACATTGACCGGAGTTCTGCAGAGTCCGTCATGCCGGGATGCTTTGCACAAACACGGAAAAAATTCAATCAAAAGGTGCGCAATAATCTTTCCGGAGGAGAGCAGATAATTGCGTTTGGACATTTTGAAGACCGTGCTTACCTCTGTCGGAACAGAAAAACCAGACCCATGCTTACGAACAGATGGGCCAAAAACATGGTCGATACTTTCTCCTTTGAACGCCACGGTACCATCTATAAAAATATCCCCGGATGTTGAACAGCGTTTTATCTCCTTCTTGCATGCAACCAGGCCGCTGATCGCTCTGAACATCGTCGACTTGCCGGCCCCGTTCGGCCCGCCCAGGGCGATCAGTCCGCCTCTGTCGACGTTCAGGCTGACATCGTTGACAAGAACAGCCTTAAATGAAGGGCGATTGTGTCTTTCTTCTTAACCCCGAAAGCCGCTGGCGCCGTTGCCATACGGTCAATAAGCTCTTTGAGTTCGCTAGACGCTATCTTCTTGCCGTAAAAGATTAAAGCAGGCCGGCTTTTGTACTTCACGGCTATCTGGTCGAACAAAACAGGTACGGATGATTCGGGAATCTCAGTATCTGCGAGACCTTTGCATAACGCCGCCTTTGGCATTGATCTCTTCGGCAGCGAAAGTCAAGAATTGGTGAATGAACTTCTTGACACCCATTACTGTAATAGATATAGACCATCAAAAATCTGAAGAAAGGCCTGGGTGGCGGAATTGGTAGACGCAAGGGACTTAAAA
>DYLD01000261.1 GCA_020722315.1 Syntrophus aciditrophicus | reverse complement strand
ACCCCGAAAAATCAATAAATTTGCGCCTCAGGCAGCATTTTTCAAAGGTCTCGCTTCAGGCACCATTTTTGAAGTGGCTCATTCATTCATGGAAAGGAGACATATGAAAAAGGCATTTATTACAGGGATAACCGGACAGGACGGCTCGTATCTCTCCGAATTCCTTCTTTCGAAGGATTACGAAATCCACGGACTGATAAGAAGATCCAGCACGTTCAACACCGACCGCATCGACCACCTCTACAAAGACGCGCACGATCCCAACGCGCGGATGTTTCTGCATTACGGCGATTTATCCGTGTCCGGCCAGTTGACGGATCTTCTGTACGACATCAAGCCGGACGAAATCTACAACCTCGGCGCGCAAAGCCACGTCCGCGTCAGCTTTGACATGCCCGAATATACCGGGGACATCACCGGCCTCGGAACGTTGCGCCTTCTGGAAGCCATTAGAAAAACCGGGATAAAGACGAGATTCTACCAGGCCTCGTCGAGCGAGATGTTCGGCGCCGCACCCCCGCCGCAAAGCGAATCGACGCCGTTTCAGCCGCAGAGCCCGTATGCGGCGGCGAAGGTCTATTCTTACTATATCGTTTGCAACTACAGGGAGGCGTACAAAATCTTTGCGTCGAACGGCATTCTCTTCAACCATGAATCCCCGCGGCGCGGCGAAACCTTTGTTACAAGAAAGATCACGAGGGCCGCGACCCGAATCAAGCTCGGCCTGCAGGACAAGCTCTTCCTCGGCAATCTCGAAGCAAAGCGCGACTGGGGATTCGCGGGAGACTATGTCGAGGCGATGTGGATGATGCTGCAGCAGGACAGACCCGACGACTACGTCATCGCAACCGGGGAAACACATTCGGTGAAGGAATTCGTTCGGAGGGTTTTTGAGAAGCTGGATCTGGACTGGCAAAAATACGTGGCTGTTGATCCGCGCTATTTCCGGCCGACGGAGGTCGATGTCCTCCTCGGTGACGCCGGAAAGGCGTTGAATGAACTCGGATGGAAACCGCGGGTAGGATTTGACGAACTGATAGACATCATGATCGCAGCCGATATGGAGGCTGCCAAGAAGGAAAAAACGCTCGTCGAGGCGGGTTATTCGATCAGCGATCATCAAAGTGCATGATCGCAAAAACTAAGCATCAAAACGAAAGGGAAAGTCATGCACGACAAGAGAATTACCGTAACCGGAGGAAAGGGTTTCCTCGGAACGCATCTTATTTACAATCTTGAAAAAAACGGATACACGAACGTCCGTTCAGCCGGCCGGCCGGAATACGACCTGACGAAAACCGGCGACATTATCCGGATGTATGACGAACAAAAACCGGACATCGTGATCCACCTCGCGGCAAAGGTCGGAGGCATAGGCTTCAACCTTGAAAATCCCGGCTCGCTGTTCTACGAAAATATCATGATGGGCGTGCCGATGCTTCACGAGGGTTACCTTCGCGGGATCGAGAAATTCGTTGCACTCGGGACGATCTGCGCCTATCCGAAGTTTACGCCCGTCCCGTTTAACGAAGACGACCTCTGGAACGGCTACCCCGAAGAGACAAACGCCCCTTACGGGCTCGCAAAAAAGATGCTGCTCGTCCAGGCGGAGGCCTACCGCCGGCAGTACGGCTTCAACGCGATTTTTCTGCTTCCGGTAAACCTTTATGGGCCGGGGGATAATTTTGATCCGCGTTCGTCGCATGTGATCCCCGCGCTGATCAAGAAATGTTTCGACGCGATAAAAAACAAGGACAACGAGATCGTTGTCTGGGGAACCGGCAATGCGACGCGGGAGTTCTTCTACGTTGAGGACGCCGCCGAGGCGATCCGGCTGGCTACCGAACGCTACAACAAATCCG
The DNA here is from genome assembly GCA_020722315.1 of Syntrophus aciditrophicus. GTDB lineage: Bacteria > Desulfobacterota > Syntrophia > Syntrophales > UBA5619 > DYLD01. The sequence continues at coordinate 332 of DYLD01000261.1, read as the reverse complement.
CCCCGGTAAACATCGGCGCCGGGTTCGAGATAGCGATAAAGGACCTGGTTGCACTGATCGTCGAATTAACCGGCTTCGACGGAAAAGTCCGATGGGATACAACTAAACCCGACGGACAGCCCCGCAGGATGCTCGATACGTCGAGGGCATACCGCGAATTCGGGTTTAAGGCCAAAACCGGTTTCCGCGAAGGGCTGACAAAAACCATCGCCTGGTACAGGGAACACGTTCATTTATCAAACAAAAATCCGATAAAATGAGAGGTGGCAAAAATACCGCTCCCCCTACCTTTCCAAAGTAAGGCCTTTAAAAAAACGCCGCCTGAAGCGCAA
>DYLD01000260.1 GCA_020722315.1 Syntrophus aciditrophicus | reverse complement strand
GTCCCTCCTTTATCCCCTCTTATGTATCCTTCAGCTGAAAATAGATGCGGCTGTCGTTTGCTGAACAAAAAACCGAAACCATCCGCACAGTGCCTGTTTTTATACTGTATTTCAGGCGGAGGTTCAATCAATTTTAAAGAAAATCATTGCATTTTGAAGGTTGCTATATTAAACGGTGCTGCCTAAATGGTTTCATTTTGGTCGGTCTTGAGCCGTTTGTGCACGGTACCGGAAAAATTCGTCGTCGGGGGATGTTGCATATGCTGGATATCATGAGAAAACACGCTAGAAACTGGCTGATGAAGGTCATTCTGGGGATCATCATCGTGGTTTTTGTGTTTTATTTCGGCTCGCTGAGGGGAAGACAACAGGCGCAGATGATTGCCGTTCTGGACGACAAACCCATTGTTTATGTCGATTTTCAAAAGGAGTATGAGGACCTCCTTGAGATGTACCGGCAACGGATGGGGGCGGCACTGAACGAAGAGGTGATAAAGAGCTTAAACATCAAGCGTCAGGCCTTTGACAATTTGATCAATCAGGCCGTGTTACTGAAAAAGGCGGAGGATATGAATATACGGGTCTCCGATGAGGATGTCAGAAATCTGATCCTCTCCTATCCGGCCTTTCAGAGAAATGGTGTTTTTGACAACACGCTTTATGAGCGAAGTCTGCGGGCAAACAGAATGACCCCCGAGCAATTCGAACGGAGCCAAAAAACGGTCATGCTGACGGGCCAGGTCGAAAGCCTCATCCAGGAGGCTATCCATGTTTCGGAAGAAGAAACACTTGCTTTTTACCATCTGCAAAATCAAAAGGTCAACCTCGATTTCATAAGGATTTTCCCGTATTCGTATATCGCAGATGTCCATCCGTCAAAGGAAGCTCTGGAGTCGTTTCTTCAAACCAATAAAGGGCGGTTTCAGGTGCCCGAGCAGTTTCAGATCAAATATCTGTTGTTTAGCCCGGGCGATTACGCCTCTGACATTTCTTTATCCGATGCCGAGATAAGGGATTACTATGAAAGAAAAAGGGAACAGTTCAGAAAAGACAACAAGATTCCTCCTCTCGTCGAGGTAAGGGATAGGATTATCGATGAGATGAGGCAAATTGCCGCAATGAACAGGGCTCAGGAAAAGGCGAGGGAAGCCCACGATACGATCTACCAGGAAGAAAATTTTGATCTCTATGCAACAAACAAAAAGCTCCGTATTCACACCACTGGTTTTTTTACTCTTGACAATATTCCGGTGGAATTGAGGTCCATCAAGGAAATTCGCAAAACTATGGCTCGTCTCGAGAATAATGAAATCAGCCGTGTCCTGCAGGGGAATGATGGTTATTATATCATCAAGATTTCAGCGCGCAGGGCGCCTTATCTTCCTAAACTTAAAGATATCGAAAACGAGATCGAACACCACTACAAGCAACAAGAGGCAAAAAAACTGGCGGAGAAGGACGCCAACGATCTTTTAACCCATCTGAAAAAAGGGGACAGGATCGAAGCATTGGCTAACAACAGGGGCTTGACAATTCTTCAAACAGGCCTTTTCAAGCCCGGGAAAGAAATTCCGAAGCTCGGGTCTTCGGCCGAAATTACCGAGGCCGTTTTTCAGCTTTCGGTAAAGAACCCGTATCCCGAAAAGGTTTTCTTTGTGAAAGACCATTACGTAGTTATCCGGCTGCACGAAATAGAGAAGGCAAATGAACGTGATTTCGCGTCCCAAAAAGAGGCGCTGGCCGCGTATCTTCTGAAGATCAAGCAAACCGAAGTACTCAGGAGATGGCTCGAAAAAACGAGGGAGGACTTTGTTAAGGAGGGAAGGCTTAAATTCATTCGAGATGTAAAGGATCTTTAGGAAAAACCTGGGACCGAGAGTCAAAAGACGCTAAAACCCGCCTTTTTCTGTTTTTCAGGAAAGACGGGTTTTACTCGAAATTGGTGGAGCTGGCGAGGATCGAACTCGCGGCCTCTTGAATGCCATTCAAGCGCTCTCCCAGCTGAGCTACAACCCCATAGCATTCGAAAATTCCCACGGGGGAGTGCTTCTAACATGACCTTCTGTTTTGTGTCAATACATTTTTCTTGACATTTTTCCTGCCCTTAACCTAAATAAACTCGCATTGCCGGAGTGGTGAAACTGGTAGACGCAGGGGACTCAAAATCCCCCGTTCGCAAGGACATGTCGGTTCGATTCCGACCTCCGGCA
>DYLD01000259.1 GCA_020722315.1 Syntrophus aciditrophicus | reverse complement strand
TTTTCATCCCAAAAACGGGGGCGTGATATTTGTCATGTGGATTTATGACAATTGACACTATCCTCTGGTTTTGAAAAAGAAGAAAATGCTATAGCAAACTATTGCAAGTTATTGCAAACGCCTGAAGGGTTTCTTCGTGGAAGCATTGCTTTCTGCCAAGCAGGTGCAAGAATTGCTGAATGTTGACCGCACCACCATCTATCGCATGTTGAAGGATGGGCGGTTGACGGGCGTTAAGGTGGGGGAACAGTGGCGGTTTTCCTCCAGGGAAGTGGAGGATTTGCTTTCTCTGGGCGTTTCCCATGCGGCGGGGGCGGCGCCCGCTTCTGTGAGCGCTTTACCGCTTCACTGTGTGAAGCCGATTCAGGATGTCTTTGCAGAGGTCGCGGAGGTCGTCTCGGTAACAACCGATAAGGATGGGAATCCGTTGACGCGCATCAGTAATTTGTGTGATTTTTGTAAACTCATTCTGGGAAGTGAAGCCGGCCGTCAGGCCTGTATCGACTCCTGGCGCAGGTTGGCAGAGCAGAAGAATTCCGCTCCCGAGTTCACAACCTGTCACGCGGGGCTGCAATATACCCGTGCCCGCATCGAGGTGGGGGGAGAGTTGATCGCCATTTTGGTGGCGGGGCAATTCTACGTTCAGAAGCCTGATCCAAACGATGAAAAGGAACGCCTGCTGGCTTTGGCCGGGAAATATGACATTGACGAGGGGCTGTTGAAGCAGGCAGCTGAACGAATTTCGGTTTTGGATGAACAGAAAATTTTACAACTCAGCGGCTGGCTGGAGCGCGTGGCGTACACGTTCGAGCAGATTAGTTCGGAACGCGCCGATCTCATGAGTCGTCTACGGCGGATTGCCGAGATGAGTATCATCAACCCTTAAGGAGGCTCGTATGTCGTTCACTTTTGACCAGGAACTCGATTGCAGTGGTTTGGCTTGCCCGATGCCGATCTTGAAGACCAAGAAGGCCGTGGATGGTATGCAGGTGGGGCAAACCCTCAAGATGATTTCCACCGATCCCGGTTCGTTGCCCGATGTCCAGGCATGGACTTCCAAGACTGGGCAGGAATTGCTCGGTCACGAACAGGACGGAGCGAAGTTCACGTTCTATATCAAGAAAGTAAAATAACACAAGTCTGCCGAACGGCAGACTTTTTTATTTAGGCCAAGTTTGCCAGATTTGGCTTATTAAAAAAGAATGCACTGAGGCGACCAACGGATTTATTCGCTGAAAGGAGTCCAAAATGGCAAAAAGAATGGCAATCATCGCCTTGCATGGCAGCATGGATATGGCATATCCCCCACTCATCATCGGCACCGCCGCTGTTGCAATGGACCTGGAAGTGGCAATCTTCTTCACCTTCTATGGGCTGGAAATTCTCAAAAAAGGCAATGCAGATAAATTGCAGGTTTCGCCCGTCGGCAATCCCGCCATGCCCCAGCCCATCCCCGGCATTTCCGTGCCCAACATCCTCGGTGTTCTGCCCGGTATGACCGCTGTCGCGACCAGCATGATGAATGGCTGGATGAAGAAAGCCAACACCGCCAAACTGAGCGAACTGCTTGAAATTGCCGTCGAGAGCGGCGTGCGTCTCATTGCTTGCCAGATGTCCATGGACGTGATGGGCATCAAAAAGGAAGACTTGATAGACGGTGTGGAAGTGGCCGGCGCGGCGGCCTTCATTGAGTTTGCTGCTGAAGACGCCATCGCGTTGACGTTCTAGACGTAACGCGGAATTCATTCCGCATCCAATGGCGATATGAATATCGCGCTACAGAATCTTCAAGGAGATAAACCAAAATGGCAGACGACAAAATTCTCATTGTAATGACCAGCGGCCCCGATACTCCGCGCCGCTGCGCCACTCCGTTCTTCTTCGCTACCCTCGCCGCGGCGATGGACTACGAAGTGACCATGTTCTTCACGATTGATGGCACGCTCCTGCTCAAGAAGGGCATGGCCGAAACCGTCTATCCCAAAGCGGGCGGCAAGCCCGTCAGCGCCTTCCTTCAAGACGCTATTGACGCGGGCGTCAAATTCACGGCCTGCACTGCTTCCATGGAACTGCACGATATGACCACCGAGGACCTGATTGATGGCGTCAAAATGGTCGGCGGCGCAGCCATGTGGCAGATGGCGGAAGACAGCAAAACCCTTACTTTCTAAAGGAGAACCTCATGTCTGAAATTCGTGGATGCAACCTACCTGA
>DYLD01000057.1:5190-15136 GCA_020722315.1 Syntrophus aciditrophicus | reverse complement strand
CGCGTATTTACCTTTCAAAGACATCGAAAGCGCCTTTCATTTCGTTTATTCTGCGCAGCGTAAGCCTTTTCATTTGTGGGCATTCTGCGGGCTTTTCAAAGGCCTGGTTCATTGTTTGGATGTCATCTTTTTTGCTTTGAGAAGGCGGATGTAATTCATCATGAAGGTTTTTTCGACGAAATTGCCGAAATTAAATTCCGTCAGGATTTTCTTCCAGTTCCGTTGGATGAAATCAAACGCGTATTTGCATTCCAGCACCCGAAACGGGAGTCGGATCCAGAAGGGTGCCTTTTCCAGTGCAAATTCGTTGTAATCCAGTATGATAAATTCGCCGCCTTCGCTGAGGTTATGGTAAACACTTTGGATAATAGTTTCTCTGACCGAATGAGGAAAGCCGTGGATCACAAAAGAAATAAAGGCCTTGTCGAATCTCTGCCCGAGATCGAACGGCTCATCGATCCGCGTTGTCATAAGTTCGATGTTTGAAAAGCCTTTTGTCTTCTGCCGGAAACGTTTGATCATTTCGTCAGAGATTTCCATGCCGACGATTCTTCCGTTGCCGCCGAGAAAACGGCTCATCAACAACGCATTTCTGCCGGTTCCGGCGCCGAGATCGAGTATTTTGTCATCCGGCCCTATCCCGATCGAGGCAATCGCGTTATTTATAAAAGAACGGTAAGTCCCGAGGCTTGCCACATCCAGCAAAAGGTCATAGTATCTTGCCGACAGACCCTGAATTTCGACCCTCGAATCGGGATAGCGTCGCATAATAAAACCCCCTCGTTATTTCTCTGCCTTTATTGCCGCCTGAGCCGCAGCCAGTCTGGCAATCGGAACCCTGAACGGAGAACAGCTTACATACGTCAGCCCTGTTTTGTGGCAGAATTCGACGGATGCCGGATCCCCTCCATGTTCGCCGCAGATGCCGATTTTCAAATCAGGCCTTGTTTTGCGGCCCCGTTCAACGGACAGCCTTATCAGCTCGCCGACCCCGTCCACATCGATCGTTTGAAACGGATCGGCGGGGAGGATTTTTTTCTCGAGATAGTCGTGCATGAACGCGCCGATGTCGTCGCGGCTGAAGCCGAATGTCATCTGGGTTAAATCATTCGTGCCGAACGAGAAAAACTCGCACGTTTTTGCGATCCTGTCGGAAAGCAGCGCCGCGCGGGGAATCTCAATCATCGTCCCGTATTTGTACTCGAGTTTTTTGAGCTTGAATTTTTTGAGAACCTCCCTGTAAATTCTTTCTGTGATCTCTTTCGTCTTTTCAATTTCCGCAATATCGCACGTCACCGGCACCATAATCTCGGGGATGCATTTTTTGCCGGCCTTTTTCAGCTCGATAGCCGCCTCGAAGATCGCCCGAACCCACATCTCGGTAATTTCCGGATACGTAATGCCGAGGCGAACGCCGCGGTGTCCCATCATCGGGTTCGTCTCGTTTAGTTCCTCGCCCCGTTTCCTGATTTCTTCGGGGCTTATCTTGAGCGACTCGGCCAGTTGGGCCTGTTTTTGGGCACCCTGGGGGACGAATTCATGCAGCGGCGGATCGAGAAGTCTGATCGTCACCGGGAGGCCTTCCATCGCCTCGAGCGTCCCCTTCAGCGAATCCTTGACATACGGGAACAGCTCGTCGAGCGCCGCCTTTCGTTCCTCGGTTGTATTGCTCAGTATCATCTTGCGCAGATAGAACAACGGCTTGTCGGAGCCTTCGCCGTAGAACATATGCTCGGTTCGAAGCAAACCGATCCCTTCGGCGCCGAACGCGCGGGCCTTTCCGGCGTCTTCGGGGGTATCGGCATTCGTGCGGACTCCCATCGTCCGGAACTTATCGGCGAGCTTCATAAACTGCCGAAAGCGTGGATTTTGGGTTGCATCCATCATCGGAAGCGTCCCTAAGTAAACATTTCCCCTTGTCCCGTTGAGCGTGACGGTGTCGCCTTCCTTGAGGACTACGTTGGAGTTGTTGATTCTGGCGGTTTTCGTTTTGGTGTTGACCTGCAGATCCCCCGCCCCGACGATACAGCACTTTCCCCAGCCGCGGGCGACAAGGGCAGCATGGGACGTCATACCACCGCGGGCGGTCAGGATTCCCGCTGCCGCGCGCATCCCTTCGACATCTTCGGGGTTTGTTTCCTCACGCACCAGGATGCAGCTTTTCCCCGCTCGTGCCGATGCGACCGCATCCTCGGCGGTGAATACCAGCGCCCCGGATGCCGCGCCCGGTCCGGCCGGAAGACCTCTGACGATCGGAATCGCGTCTTTTTCGGCCTTCGGGTCTATGATCGGATAGAGAAGCTCCACCAGTTGATTCGGTGCGACCCTCAGCACGGCGGTCTTTTCATCGATGAGTTTTTCCTTCAGCATATCCAGTGCCATATTCAGAGCCGCAACCCCTGTTCTTTTTCCCACCCTGCACTGGAGCATCCAGAGCTTGTTTTCCTGGATCGTGAACTCGATATCGAGCATGTCGGCGTAGTTTTTCTCGAGTTTGGTTCTTATATCGTTCAACTCTTTGTATATTTGCGGCATCGCCTGCTGCAGGCTTATTAGGTGTTTATTCTGCTCGTTTTTCGTGTCGTCGTTTATCGGGCTCGGCGTGCGGATGCCCGCGACGACGTCCTCCCCCTGGGCGTTTGGGAGCCACTCGCCGTAGAATTTGTTGTCCCCTGTTGCCGGATCCCTCGTAAAGGCGACTCCTGTTGCCGAGGTGTCTCCCATATTGCCGAAAACCATCGCCTGGACATTCACGGCGGTTCCCCAGTCGTCCGGGATCCCTTCGATGCGGCGGTAAGAGACGGCCTTTTTGCCGTTCCAGCTTTTAAAAACTGCCGCAATTGCGCCCCACAACTGCTCCATCGGATCATCGGGGAAGGGTTTTCCGATGTGCTTTTTGACGAGCCCCTTGAAATCGTCGGAAAGGGCCTTGAGGTCATCGGCGTTTAATTCAATATCCGACATATACCCGCGTGAGCGCTTCATCTCGTCCAGCCGATCGTCGAGGATCTTGCGGATTCCCTTGCCCAGAGCAGGCTCCCTGCCTTCCGCCTTTTCCATTACGACGTCTGCATACATCATGATCAGCCGGCGGTATGAATCCCATACAAAACGGGGATTCTTTGTCTTTGCGATTAGTCCCGGAATCGTCGCGCTGCATAATCCGACGTTGAGGACCGTGTCCATCATGCCCGGCATCGACGAGCGCGCGCCGGAGCGGCACGAGACAAGAAGCGGATTTTTCGGGTCCCCGTATTTCATGTTCATGATCTTTTCGGTCTTTTTCAGCGCGGCCGGCACCTGTTTGTAGAGCTCTTCCGGCAGTCTGGCGCCGTTTTTATAATACGCGGCGCAACATTCTGTGCTGATCGTAAATCCCGCCGGTACCGAAATGCCGAGCAGGCACATCTCGGCGAGATTCGCCCCCTTGCCGCCCAACAGATTTTTATCAGCGGCCTTTCCCTCGGCCGAGCCTCCCCCGAACGTAAAAACATACTTCATCTTCATCCATTCCTTTCTCTTTTTTAGAATTTGACCTGCGGCGCTGCTTTTGCGGCCGCCGGTGCCTCGAAAAACGTGCCCTTTTCAAACCCGAATATCCCCGCAAGCATATTGGCGGGGAAGCTTCGGATGGCCACATTGTAGTTTTGCACGGCCTCGTTATAGCGTTTCCGTTCGACCGCGATCCTGTTTTCAGTCCCTGCAAGTTCGTCCTGCAATCTAAGAAAATTTACGTTGGATTTCAAGTCAGGGTAATTTTCGACAACGACCAGAAGTCTGCTCAGCGCGCTCGAAAGCTCATTGTTGGCCTTTATCTTGTCAGGAACAGTTGCTGCCCCCCCGACCCGCGCCCGCGCATTGGTGACCTCGGTCAGGACGTCTTTTTCCTGTTTTGCGTACCCCTTTACCGTTTCGACAAGATTCGGTATCAAATCGTAGCGTCTCTGCAACTGGTTTTCCACCTGCGCCCATGCGGATTTTACCCCTTCGTCCAGTGCGACGAACTGATTGTACGTCCCTTTGAAAAACGAGTAAAAAAGGCCGATAACGATTACAATTACAATGAATGTGATAAGCAATGTTTTTTTTGCGCCCGTCATATTTTCATCCTCCAAAGTTACTTGTAAAACCGTCTTTTCAAATCCCCGAAACCGTTTTTATCTTGTACGCGCGGCAGGGCCGTCATTCCGTCTGCAATCGGTCTATCTGTTTTGTAAGCTTCTCCACTTCCTGTAGATATCTTCTGAAGGCAGCCTTTATTTCTTCGGAAGAAAAATGATCTTCCCCCCGGCGAATGTCCTCGCAAGCGAGAAAAACGCCGGCGTCGAAACCGATTGCTTCTGCCGCGGCCCTGATGATATCGTTGTTTTGCTCCGGGATCTCAAGTTGTTTGAGGTAGAGAAGTGCGCAAAAAAGCGAAACAAAAGCCGTTAGCGAACGAGCGATCAGCCGGCGAAGATCTTTGGCGTTATCTCTGGTTTCCAGCCAACCCCTGCGTAGATGAAGAAGCTTTCCGCGGAGCTCGCGTTCGATCTGGAGCCTGATATATTCGTTGCCGAATGAAAGAAAACAAAGAGGGTCGTCGCCGAAAACGACCCTGTAACGGCGTTTCATATTCAGAAATTCGACTGGATAGGAATCGAGGGCATTCACAAGAAACGATTTGGAGATGACGAGAGGGGTGGCAACGCTGTATTTCCGCCACCGTTTGACGGCCTCGATGAGGCCGGACAATCTGCCGATCCCTTCCTCGGTAAGGAGGATCAAAAAATTGAGGTCCGACCGTTTCGGATTGTAATCGGCGCCGGCCCCGCTTCCGTACAGGACGACCGAAAGCAGATCCTCGCCGAAGACCTTTTTGCAATCGCCGGAGACAATCCTGAAGACGTCCTCTTGTTTTATATGCATAATCGACATAGACCAACCCCTTTTTCAGAACCCGCGCGACGAACCACCTCCGCCGCTCATCCCTCCGCCGAAACCGCCGAAACCACCACCGAAGCCACCAAAACCGCCGCTTCCCCTTCTGGAGCCTCCGCCGCTCATCAACAAAAGCAGAATCCACGGCAGCATCGCTCTGCCCTGCCTTGTCCCCAATAAGAAGGCGAGTGCCAAAAACGTGATGATGTATAGGCCGACACCGGGGCCATCGCTGGAGACAGCCCCTTTTGGGGGAGGCACTTTCGCTCCGATCGTCACGTTTGCGTCCTTGGCGATGACGACTGCCAGCGCAACCAGCGTATCATAAAGTCCTTTTGCATAGTCGCCGCGTTGAAAATTCGGGACGGCGTAGCGGTCAAGTATTGCGCCAGTTAAACCATCGGGAAGAATCCCTTCGACGCCATAACCCGTCTCGATGCGGATTTTTCTCTCTTTTATCGTCAAAAAAACCAGCACGCCTTTGTCTTCGCCCTTTTTCCCGATCCCCCAGGCCTGGTAAAGGCGGTTGACGTAGTCATTGAGTTCGTTGTCGCCGATGGAAGGCATCGTTACGACAACGAGTGCCGTGTGTGTCTTGTCGAAAATCTCCGTTGCCAGAGATTCCATCGATGTCAAATAATTACGAGACAACACGCCGGCGAAGTCGTTTATCGCGCCCTTTGGTTTAGGGAAATCATCCCCGAAGCATGGGCCGGCCAGCGCCGCAGCCAATACAACAAAAACAGCCAAAGCCATGGCGGTTTTAAGCAGACGGGTTCTAGTCATTCGCTTTTCATAAAACAAAACGGCTGAAAATAGCAATCCCTTTTTAAACCCCATTTACAAGACGTGTTATGGATGGTATGAAAAAACGTAATTTTTTTAAAGCACCGGCCTGTTGTCGAAAAAAGTACTCTCGAGCGCTTTGATTTGCAGCTTTCCGGGCACACGCACAAGGGGCAGCTATTTGCGTTTAGGTCTATTTACGAAGATGGTTTTTCCCTATCACGCCGGCCGTTACGCTCTGCCCGGCGGCTCGTTGCTCTACGTCAGCAGGGGGGGCGGTGTCTGGGGACCGCCTATCCCAAGTCCTCGCGCCTCCCGAAATCGCCGTCATTGACCTGATGCCTTCGCGTAATGCCCAAAACGGACGTTGACTTATTTCTCGGATCATTTTAGTCTGTTCCGGATTGTTGTGTTTCGGTAGAAACCAGCAAAGGCGGGTTTCATTCTAGTCAGGAAAGATTTTCCGGATAAGGAGGAGTTTCATGCAGATTAAAGACTCATTGGCTGTTGTTACAGGAGGGGCTTCGGGCCTGGGTGAGGCGACCGTGAGGATGCTTTCCGCAGGCGGTGCGAAAGTCGCTATTCTGGATGTTGTCGCGCAAAAGGGAGAAATGCTTGCCTCTGAGCTGGGGCCGAACGTAGTTTTTTGTCACGCCGATGTGACAAGCGATGAAGGGAGCAGAAAAGCGATTGAAAAGGCCGTCGAGGCCTTCGGAGCAATCAATGTTACGGTGAACTGCGCCGGCGTTGGCGATCCATGCAGGATCATTTCGAAGAAAGGCTTGATCTCGCTTGATTCTTTCAACAGGGTGATCCAGATAAATCTTATCGGTACGTTTAATCTGACAAGACTTGCGATTGAACAGATGGTGAAAAATGCCGTGAACGAGGAGGGAGAAAGAGGCGTCATTATCAATACCGCTTCCGTCGCGGCGTTTGAAGGGCAGATCGGCCAGGCCGCGTATAGCTCGTCAAAGGCAGGCATCGTCGGGATGACGCTTCCCGTCGCGCGGGAGTGTGCTGATTACGGCATCAGGGTTATGGCAATTGCACCGGGATTGTTCGATACCCCGCTGCTGGGAGAACTGCCCGAAGCGATAAAGGACGAGCTTGCCCGATCCGTGCCGTTTCCTAAGCGGCTGGGTAGACCTGTCGAATACGCGGCCCTCGTTAGGCATATTCTCGAAAATGCGATGCTGAACGGTGAATGCATCCGTCTTGACGGCGCAATAAGGATGACGGCCAGATAGTGACGATGAAAGCATTATTTGCGCACGATGAAAGGAAAAACAAGGGTTTCCTTCTTGAAAAAAACTTGCCTCGTATGAATAAATAGGATAGAGGAACAAATATATTATGAGAGACCTTTTAAAAAACGCCCCCTTTCGCGCTGATGGGATCTTTTTCGACCCGGCGGCGTCTCGGGACTTGGCTCTAGAAGGCTAAACGCTCGGGGATTGTTCGCGTTCTTAACGCCTTTAGAGTCTTGCTCTTTGACGGCGGGGTACCTAAGAAAAATCAATAAATTTGCGCTTCAGGCACCATTTTTCAAAGGTCTTTATGAGAATAAGGAGATGGATCAAAACGGTAAGTTTTTAGAAGGTGGGCGATGATTGAACCTGATTTTGAGAAGGGAAAAGGGCTTGTGCCCGCAGTTGTTCAAGATTATGAAACCAACGAGGTGCTGATGCTCGCGTATATGAATCGCGAGTCGTGGCATAAGACGCTGGAGACGGGAAAGGCCCATTACTGGAGCCGTTCGCGGGATTCGTTGTGGCTCAAAGGAGAGCAGTCGGGCAACTTTCAGATTGTCCGGGAAATACGGATTGACTGCGATGAAGATACGGTGCTTCTCAAAGTGGACCAGATCGGAGGAGCGGCCTGCCACACCGGCCACAGGTCTTGTTTTTACAGACGCATGGTTGACGGGGACTTCGTCGTCGTGGGCAAAAAGGTTTTTAATCCGGAGGAAGTGTATCGATGAACAGGCTCAAGATTGGAATACCGAAAGGAAGCCTCGAAAACAATACAGTAGATCTGTTCAGAAGGGCAGGATGGCGTATCACATACGACAGCCGGAGCTATTTTCCGGATATTGACGATGAAGAGCTTTCCTGCACGCTTGTGCGCGCCCAGGAGATGTCGCGCTACGTTGAAGACGGCACGCTGGATCTGGGATTGACCGGCTATGATTGGATCATCGAAAACAACTCGGATGTAGAATTTATCCAGGATTTGGTCTATTCGAAAAACTCGACCCATCCGGCCAGGTGGGTTCTTGTCGTGCGCGAGGACTCTCCTCTTTCTTCGCTTGAGGATATGCAGGGTAAAAGGATATCCACTGAGCTTGTCAATTTTACCAGAAGCTACTTTGCCGAAAGGGGGATAGACGTCCATGTCGAATTTTCCTGGGGGGCAACGGAGGCAAAGGTTGTTGAAGGGCTGGTTGATGCAATCGTTGAGGTAACGGAGACCGGCACGACGATCCGGGCAAACAAATTAAAGATCATTCATGAACTCATGACGACCAACACGAAACTGATCGCAAACCGGGATGCGTGGGCCGATCCGTGGAAGAGACAGAAAATAGAGCAAATCCGCATTTTACTCAACGGTTCGTTGCAGGCGATGGGTAAGGTTGGCTTGAAGATGAATGTCGCAAAGGAAAATCTTGATGCGGTTGCGGCCCTCCTTCCGTCACTGAGGGCGCCTACCATTTCGCCTCTGTATTCGGGGGAATGGTTGGCGATAGAGACGATCGTCGCTGCGGAAACCGTGCGTGATCTGGTGCCCAGATTGCAGGAAATGGGTGCAGAGGGAATTATCGAGTACGCTCTTAACAAAGTCATCTGAAGGAGACGTGGGTATGCGAACGGCGGCGATTCAAAGGAAAACGAAAGAAACGGACATTTCCCTCAAGATCGGACTGGACGGCGAGGGAGAACGAAACGAAATAGATACGACAATCCCCTTTCTCGACCATATGTTGCAGCTTTTTTCCAAACACGGCATGATCGCTTTATCCGTTCGGGCCTCCGGCGATACCGTCATTGATGACCATCACTTGGTCGAGGATATCGGTATTTGCCTCGGAGAGGCCATTAAGAAGGCGCTCGGCAAAAAGGAAGGAATAAGCCGATACGGCTACGCGGTCGTACCTATGGATGAAAGCCTCTGCAGCGTCGCAATAGACATCTCGGGGCGACCCTGTCTCGTCTGGAATGCGGAATTCGGCGATCGGATGATCGGCCGGTTCGACCCGGAGCTTTTTCATGAATTCTTCAAGTCATTTTCAGATCATAGCGGTATGACGTTGCACATCAACCTAAACTATGGAAGAAACGGGCATCACAAGGCCGAGGCTGTTTTCAAGGCGTTTGCCCGGGCACTTCGCAGCGCAATCACAATGGACCCGCGGATTAAGGGTGTCTTGTCGACAAAGGGCTCTCTCGAAGCGTAACGGTCTTGTCATCTTTTAACAGGTCAATGACGTGACGAAAAGACATGATTTTCATAGTTTTCGGGTCTTGCCGATACTGTTCTTGTTTTTTCTCCAGGCGGGCTGCTCCCAGACGGGTCTATACACGAGTGGCGATTTTGTGATTGAAAGTACTTCAGATAGAATCGTCGTCGCCCCATTTCGACAGATATTTCCTGAAAACGTCAAAGGTGGTGCGGTAGAGTCGCCTGTTACCGGTCAGTTTTTTGAATCCGTCAAACCCTTAGGCAGCCCTGAATGGATATTGGAAACGGATTTTCTGACACGATTGGAAAAAAAAAGGCCCGGACTCAGGTTTGTTGCCAAAGAACGTGTGGCAGAGGTTTTCCGAAGGATGTCTTCGTTATCCTTAAAGATGTCTCCGCGGCAGGCGCTTTGTGAAACGGGCAGGGAATTGGGAGCGGATCTGGTTGTTGCCGGGTATGTTTATCGCTTCCGGGAAAGGATCGGAGAATCTTTTGCCGTCGAGGAGCCTGCCTCCGTTGCGTTTGAAATCGTTATGCTGAGGGTTGAAACCGAAGAACTGGCGTGGCGTGCCGTATTCGATTACACGCAAAAATCCCTGCTCGAAGATCTCTTTCAGCTTCCGTTTTTTCTAAAAGGGAAGGGGCGATGGCTTAAAGCTGAGGAGCTTTTGGAGGATGGGATTGGACAGGTCATCGAGACCTTTCCGGAATTTAAATGATATGAGAGCCTTGCAGAAGGTTTGTTATGATCGTCATTCCGGCTATTGATTTGAGA
>DYLD01000057.1:0-5090 GCA_020722315.1 Syntrophus aciditrophicus | reverse complement strand
ATGAGAGCCTTGCAGAAGGTTTGTTATGATCGTCATTCCGGCTATTGATTTGAGAAACGGCCATTGCGTGCGTTTGGCGCAGGGGGATTTCCGCAGGGTTGACAGCTATTCAGATGACCCGGTATCGGTAGCGTTGCTGTGGAAGAAAAACGGTGCTGAACGTTTGCATGTCGTTGATCTTGACGGGTCTCTGGCCGGTTTCCCCGTGCAAAAAGACATTGTCTCAGAAATCGTTTCTCGAACAGGTCTGCCCACGGAGGTAGGAGGGGGCATTCGGGATATGAAAACGATCGAGGAGTATTTGCAAAACGGGATTCAGTGGGTGATCCTGGGAACGGCAGCTTTTCAGAATCCATCGTTTGTCAAAGCGGCCTGCAGGGAATTTCCGGATCACATTATCCTTGGTATTGATGCGTCCGACGGAAAAGCTGCAATCCACGGATGGACGAAGAAGACCGATCAGAAGCCGGAGACGCTGGCTCTCCGTTTTGTTGCCGAACGCCCCGCCGCCGTGATTTATACGGATATTTCGCGTGACGGCATGGAAACGGGGCTCAATAAAGAGGCAACCGTTGCCTTTGCCACAGCCGTTCAAATTCCGGTTATCGCGTCGGGCGGCGTCGCCGGACTGCATGACATCCAACAGCTCCTGCCGCTGGAAAAATACGGCATTACCGGGGTTGTGGTCGGAAGGGCTCTCTATACCGGGGCCTTGTCTCTTGCTGAAGCCGTCAGATGTGCAAAACAAAATCCTGTCAATGAGCAATAAGGAGATGAACGATGGAAGATTGTATTTTCTGCCGAATTGTCGCGGGGACGATCCCTTCGAAAAAGGTCTATGAAGACGAACGCGTTTTTGCCTTTGATGATATTCACCCGATGGCCCCGGTGCATGTCATCATTGTTCCCAAGAGGCATATTGCGACGCTTATGGATGTTACCGCCGAAACAAGGAAGGATCTTGAGGCGATGATGACAGCCGCTCAGGAAATTGCGAGGCTGAAAGGGGTTGATCAAAGGGGGTTCCGCGTTGTGATAAACTGCAATGAAGAGGGAGGGCAGGTGATTTTTCATTTGCATATGCATCTGCTCGGCGGGCTGAGATTGCGTGACGGCCTGAATTAACAACGAGACCTTTGCAAAACGCCGCCTTGACGCTCATAAATCTTTTTCGCCCCCGTGGCGTCTCGGCAACAAGGCTCCAGCAGGCTAAACGCTATCGGAACGCTTTGCGTTCTTAACGCATTTAGAGCCTTGCTCTGGGGAAGGCGGGGTACCTAAGAAAAATCAATAAATTTGCGCTTCAGGCGCCATTTTTTAAAGGTCTCGCAGCGACTTTGCCGCATTTGGCGTGAAAAACCGAGGTTGCGCGTGCAGGGTTCTATTGACGACGTGACAATTAACGAGATCAGGAGAAGGGCCGATATCGTTTCTCTGATAGGGGAGTATGTTGCGTTAAAAAAGGCCGGGAAAAATTATATCGGTCTCTGTCCTTTTCACCAGGAGAAAACTCCATCGTTCACGGTCAGCCCGGACAAACAGATATTTCACTGTTTCGGGTGCGGGCAACATGGTGATGCATTTACTTTTCTGATGAAAATCAATAACCTTACTTTTCCTGAGGCCGTTTCCAGTCTGGCGAAGAAAGTGGGCGTTGATATCCCCCGAAGGCCCCTCAGCAGCAGGGAAAAGGAGGATTACACGATCAGGGAACAAATCCTTATCGCCAATTCTCTTGCGTCGGAATACTTCTCGGGAATTCTTCGGTCTCACGCCGGCGAACCAGCCCGGAATTACTTGAAAAACAGGGGGATTTCCGATGCGGCTGTTGAAGCGTTCCGTATCGGATACGCGACGGATACATGGCAGGGACTGCTTTATTTCCTCAAACAGAAGGGCATTAAAGAAGCGGTTGCTCAACAGGCAGGACTTGTGATAGCCCGTTCGGAAGATGAAGCGAAGGGATATTATGACCGCTTTCGAGCAAGAATTATCATACCGATCGAGGGTAACGACGGCCGGATCCTCGCCTTCGGCGGACGGGTGATGGGGGCAGGAGAGCCGAAATATCTAAACTCGCCTGAATCCCCTGTTTATACAAAGGGCAATAACCTTTTCGGCCTTTTCCGAACACAAGAGGCGATTCGCGCTAAAGGTTTTGCGATTCTTGTCGAAGGTTATTTTGACCTTATTTCGCTTTGGTCTGCCGGTATAAAGAACGTTGTCGCGGTGCTCGGGACCGCCCTGACATCTTCTCAGGTTAACCTGCTGGGGCGTTATACAAAAAAGGTCGTAGCGATGTTCGATCCTGACGAAGCTGGCAGGAAGGCGCTTTCGAGGAGCCTCGAATTGTTTCTGGCGGGAAATGTTCAGGCAAGGGCGGTAATCCTCCCTGCCGGAGACGACCCCGATTCGTTTGTAAGGAACAACGGGCGTGATAACATGGAGGCGCTTCTAGCCGGTGCGCAACCGATGGCCGATTACTACATTGAGGAAATTCTCGGAAATGCCCGCACGATTGATGAAAAGAGGGAACAACTCCGAAACGCGGTGGATTTTTTAAAGAGAGTCGAGGATCCCGTCGAACGTAATCTTTTTATTAAAAAAATAGCCGAGAGGTTGGGTGTAGACCAGGATGTGCTGAAAAGAGAGATTACTCAAACACATTCCCGGCCCTCCGAAGCGAAACAGACTTTAACAAAGCCGGCCATGGGGATGGGATATGAACGTCTGGAATTAAGCCTTATTCGCATGCTGTTTGAATATCCCGAAATGGCTACTTTTGTCAGAACTACTGGAGTTATCAATTGTTTCCGATCAAATGATCTTAAAAACGTTGCAGAAATGATATTTTTGAATGCGGAAAAAGAAGGCGAAAATAGCTTAAATATGTTATCGGTCCTCAGTTGTTTGGAAGACGGTCCGCTGAAAGAAAATCTGCACCGTCTTCTTGTCGAAGAGAATCCCTATAAAGGGGAATTGAAAGAGAGGCTCATATCGGACACGATAAGACAGATACGTCATCGGTGGTATAAAGGTAAACACCGGATCCTGAAAGAGCAGATTGCCAAAGCGGATAAGGCCGGCGACAGACAGCTTTGCGACAGCCTGCTTTTGGAAAAGGAAAGGCTGTTGAAGGAAGAAAGGAATGGTTCTCCCTTCTTGAACTTAATCCCGGGGGAAAACAGTTATGGAAAAAGACTTTGAATCAAATGAATTCAAAAAATTGCTCGCGCTTGGAGAGGAAAAGGGATTTCTAACCTACGACGACGTGAACGATTTGCTTCCCTCTGATGTTACGTCTTCCGATCAGATAGACGATATCATCATGCTTTTTGGTGAGAAAAATATCGATATCATTGATACGGAAAAAGGGGAAAAGCTGATTGTCAAAAAGGAAAGGAACGAGCAAACAGAAAACAAGCAAGAAGATCTTTTGAGCATCCTGCCGGCTCTGGGTAAAATCGGCGATCCTGTCAAGATGTATCTCAGAGAGATGGGTATGGTTTCTCTGCTTAGTCGTGAGGCGGAAGTCGAGTTTGCCAAACAAATAGAAGAGGGTATTCGGCAAAGCCTTGATGCTGTCTTTAGTGTCGATGTTTCGGTCAAAGACGTTATTCGTATGGGAAATCAGTTAAAGAACGGCGAGATCAAGGTTAGAAACATTATAGACAGTATTGATGACGAAGAGGGCATCCTGGAAGAAGAGAAACACAGCGAGAGGGTTCTCAGGCTTATCGAGGATGTCAGCGTCCTTGACGGCAAAAATGATTCAATCAGGAAACGATTGAACTCAAAGAAAAAACTTTCCGTAAAAAGAAGATCGCAACTCAAGGAAGATTTGAAAGAAAATAAACGGAAGATTGTGGATTTGTGTCGGGAGATTCGTTTCAACAAGAAACAGATTGATCGACTGATAAACAATCTGGATTCATACCTTGATGACGTCAAACAGGCCGAAGAAATGGTCTCTCGCTGTAAAAAGAACAGCGGACTTTCATTGCTTCAACTCGAAGAAACGTGGACAAAAATGCATCAGTCGCCCCAAAAGGCCGAACAAATTGCGAAAAAGGTCGGCAAGTCGCAGGCCAAATTAAAGGAATATGAAAAACTTGTCAAAGAAGCCAACTCAAAGCGCAGAAAAGTCGTGCAGGAAACCGGTCTTTCGGTAAATGCGCTGAAGAAGGCAATGGTTGAAATAAAAAGCGGTCAAAAGAAGGCCGAATACGCCAAGCGAAGATTGGTTGAAGCCAATCTTCGTCTTGTTGTCAGCATAGCGAAAAAATATACGAATAGGGGTCTGCAATTTTTAGACCTGATTCAGGAGGGCAATATTGGTTTGATGAAAGCGGTTGATAAATTTGAATACCAAAGGGGGTACAAATTTTCAACCTATGCGACATGGTGGATAAGACAGGCTATTACGAGGGCTATTGCAGATCAGGCAAGAACCATTCGCATTCCGGTCCATATGATTGAAACAATCAATAAATTGGTCCGGACGTCGCGATCTCTTGTTCAAGAACTGGCGAGAGAGCCCAATCCTGAAGAGATCGCAAACAAGATGGAATACCCGCTTGAAAAGGTACACAAGGTTCTAAAGATAGCGAAAGAGCCGATATCCCTGGAGACCCCGATCGGTGAAGAAGAAGATAGCCATCTTGGTGATTTTATTGAGGATAAAAAGTTTATGTCCCCTTCGGACGCAACGATAAGCATGGACCTTGCCGAACAGACACGTAAGATTCTCGCCACGCTGACACCACGCGAAGAAAAGGTTTTGAGAATGCGCTTCGGCATCGGCGAGCGCGGAAAATTTTCGCAGGAAGAGATGGAAAAATACAGCCGGAGCAGCGGGGTGACAGACAAACAGGTGAAAATGGGTGCCGAGGGAAGACCGCGGAATCATTCCAAACACCGTCTTTTGAAACGAGCGGAAAATAAAATATTGACAACAAGCAGGTAACGGTATTATTACCGTCGCCAAAAGAATTGCCTTGATTTTCCTTGAAATTGCAAGGGCCCATAGCTCAATTGGTAGAGCCACCGGCTCATAACCGGTCGGTCCCTGGTTCGAATCCAGGTGGGCC
>DYLD01000258.1 GCA_020722315.1 Syntrophus aciditrophicus | reverse complement strand
TTACGACCTTTCTTGCATCTTCACCAACATCCTCTATCTTCTTTCCTTTCTTTTTTTGGGCCAGTAGCTCAGTCGGTTAGAGCACTTCTCTGATAAGGAAGGGGTCAATAGTTCAACTCTATTCTGGCCCATGAGATAGTGCAAAGCTGGAAAGCAGCGCACACTGGTTCTTTGACACTCACGAGGGAAGGGTAAGGCTTAAGAAGAAAAGAGAAAGTAAGTTATTACGAGTGAAGTATAATATGGTCAAGCGAGAGAGGGCGTATGGTGGATGCCTAGGAGCCGCGCGGCGAAGAAGGCCGTGACAAGCTGCGAAAAGCGACGGGGAGGAGCACATATCCTGAGATCCGTTGATGGCCGAATGGGGTAACCCACCTGAGCGATCAGGTATCAGTGACTGAATACATAGGTTACTGAAGCGAGACCCAGGGAACTGAACCATCTCAGTACCTGGAGGAGAAGACATCAAGAGAGATTCCCTAAGTAGCGGCGAGCGAACGGGGAAGAGCCTAAACCGACACTGGTGTAAGGTGCACGCCGTTGCCAGTGCGGGGTTGGAGGAGTTGTCTAGAGGGACGTGCAGGACCTCGCGAAGGGACAAAGGTGCAGTGTAGGAGAACGGCATGGGAAGGCCGGCCGGAGAGGGTGAGAGCCCCGTATTTGAAACACGCGCACGCTTCGTGAGACAGCCACCTGAGTACGGCGAGGCTCGAGAAACCTTGTCGGAATCTGGGTCGACCACGATCCAAGGCTAAATACGATGCGGCTACCGATAGCGGAGTAGTACCGTGAGGGAAAGGCGAAAAGAACCCCGGTGAGGGGAGTGAAAGAGAACCTGAAACCATACGCCCACAACAGGTCGGAGGAAGGGAAACCTTCTGACGGCGTGCCTTTTGTAGAATGAGCCTGCGAGTTACGGTAACGAGCGAGGTTAAGGCGTAGAAGCGCCGGAGCCGGAGGGAAACCGAGTCTGAAAAGGGCGAGGTGGGCGCAAGCTCACGAATAGTTCGTTGTCGTAGACCCGAAGCCAGGTGATCTTATTACGATCAGGTTGAAGCTCAGGTAACACTGAGTGGAGGACCGAACTCTAGTGTGATGAAAAACGCAGGGATGAATCGTGATAAGGGGTGAAAGGCTAAACAAACCTGGAAATAGCTGGCACTCCCCGAAATGCCTTGAGGGACAGCCTCATACAAATATCACGGAGGTAGAGCACTGTTTGGACTAGGGCTCTTCACCGGGTACCAAACCCAGGCAAACTGCGAATGCCGTGATACAACGTATGGGAGTGAGACTGCGGGCGATAAAGTTCGTAGTCGAGAGGGGAACAGCCCAGACCGACAGCTAAGGTCCCGAAATACCGCTAAGTGTAAAATGAGGTGCGATTGCAAAGACAGCCAGGAGGTTGGCTTAGAAGCAGCAACTCCTTCAAAGAGTGCGTAACAGCTCACTGGTCGAGCAATGGCGCGCAGACAATGTAACGGGGCTAAGCGGTATACCGAAGCTTCGGATTCATACTGTAAGGTATGGATGGTAGGGGAGCATTCCATGGACCGGAGAAGGTACACCGAGAGGTGTGCTGGAGGGGATGGAAGAGAGAATGCAGGTATAAGTACACGAAAAGACGGGTGAGATTCCCGTCCGCCGAAAACCTAAGGTTTCCTGGGTAAAGGTCATCTGCCCAGGGTTAGTCGGCCCCTAAGATGAGGCGGAAACGCGTAGTCGATGGGAATCTGGTTCATATTCCAGAACCATATACAGATTCGAAGGGATGACGCATGAGGTGAAGCATCGCCGGCTGACGGAATAGCCGGTCGACGCGACGAGCCAGAGAGGCTGCCAGGGAAATCCGGTGGCTGAGGTAAGTTGCGGAGCGAGTGAAGCTACGGCAGAGCGAAGGGTGTAGAATCACGGTGCCGAGAAAGAGTCTCTAAGGTGTATCTGTATATGACCGTACCGTAAACCGACACAGGTAGGTGGGATGAGAAATCTAAGGCGCTCGAGATAACTCGCGTTAAGGAACTCGGCAAAATGCACACGTAACTTCGGGAGAAGTGTGGCCCACGCAGGTGGGTTGCAGAGAGCAGGCCCAGGCGACTGTTTACCAAAAACACAGGACTCTGCGAACGCGCAAGCGGACGTATAGGGTCTGACGCCTGCCCGGTGCTGGAAGGTTAAGAGGAGGAGTTAGTCGCAAGGCGAAGCCCTGAATCGAAGCCCCAGTAAACGGCGGCCGTAACTATAACGGTCCTAAGGTAGCGA
>DYLD01000257.1 GCA_020722315.1 Syntrophus aciditrophicus | reverse complement strand
CTCGCTATACGTAGGCCGGAGGACCTGTCCCGTTTGAATCTTCGTTCGGCAGAGCATTTCAAATATTTGCCGCGAGGGGACAATAATCATTTTTGCAAACGAAACGGACAAAAGCTGCAGGGCTTGCAGCATACAATTTTCTTACATCTAAAAGGAGAGGATATGTCAAAGTATGAAAAACTGCTGAAAGGCAAAATGAGCGAGGAGAGTTTCCAAAAACTCATAAGGCTGGAAAACGAAAAGGTTATGGATTTCATAGGCGAATTCGCAGAGCACTGCAATCCCGTTTCACTGTACGTCTGCGACGACAGCGAGAAAGATCGAATGTACATCAGGCAAACCGCGATAACCAAAGGAGAGGAGAAAATTATTTACCTGAAAAACCAGACGATACACTGGGACGGATATAACGACCAGGCCCGGGATAAGACGAACACCCGCTATCTAGTGCTGCCTGAAAACATGGAGCGGATGAAGGCACTCAATTCGATTCCATACGACGAAGGATATAACGAGATCATGGAGATCGCAAAAAATATCATGGACGGCAAGGAAGCGGCCGTTCTGTTCTTCTGCGAGGGTCCCACGGAAAGCGTCTTCAGCATCCCCTGCATCCAGATAACCGACTCCTTTTACGTGGCCCATTCCGAAACGATCCTGTACCGTCCCGGGTATAACCATTTTCTCCATATGAAGGTCAAGGATGATTTCTTTAAATTCATCCACTCCGCCGGCCGGCTTGACGAACGCGGCTGCTCGATAAATATCGACAAAAGAAGAATCTACATGGACACGCAGAACAACATCGTCTATTCGATGAACAACCAGTACGCCGGCAACTCGCTCGGCCTCAAAAAACATTCGATGAGGCTGGCCATTAACAAATCCGGAAAAGAGGGATGGCTTTGCGAACATATGTTTCTGATGTCGGTTTTGAATCAGGAAAAAGGCCGCAAGACGCATTTCGCCGGTGCCTATCCGTCGGCATGCGGCAAGACCTCCACGGCGATGATACCCGGTGAAAAGATTGTCGGAGACGATATAACATACTTCCGCAAAATCGATAAGGAGTTTCGCGGGGTCAATATGGAGCAGGGCATCTTCGGCATCATAAAAGATGTCAACAAGGACGACGATCCCGTCATCTTTGCCAATCTGATGAAGGATCAGGAAACGATCTTTTCGAACATCCTGATCGGCCCGGACAACAGGCCTTACTGGCTCGGCTGCGGGATGACAACCCCCGATGAGGGGGACAATCATCACGGCAGATGGAAGAAGGGGGACAGGGATGAAAAAGGCAACGAAGTCCCGCTCGCGCATTCCAACGCGCGCTATACAATCCGGCTAGATTACCTGGACAACTTCGACAGTGACGCATTCGAAGCCAAAGAAGGCGTGAAGGTTGAAGGGATCCTCTATGGAGGGCGCGACAGCGACACAACCGTCCCGATCGAAGAGTCTCCTACATGGAAGGACGGCATCCTTTTGAAGGCCTGCACGCTGGAATCCGAAACGACCAGCGCGACGCTCGGCAAGGAAGGTGTAAGAACCCCCTCCCCGATGGCCAATCTGGACTTCCTTTCCTATCCGCTGGGCGAGTACACGATGAACAACATCAACTTCGTCAACGGCATAGACGATCCGCCAAAAATTTTCAGCACGAACTACTTCCTGAAATATCCGCAAGGAGATTTCGTGACCGGCAAACTCGCCAAGAAGGTCTGGCTTCACTGGGCCGAAGGTAGAATTCACGGAGAGTACGACGCGTATGACACCCCGACAGGAAAGATTCCAATCTACAACGATTTAAAAAAACTGTTCAGGGAACTTTTGAACGAGGATTTTTCCGAAGAGGACTACAACTATCTCTTTACGTTCCGCTGCACCCAATGGGTTGAAAAACTCCGCAGAACCGGAGCCTTTTTCCGGAAGATAGACCCCGGCACACCGGCGGAGATTTTCGCATACTGGGAACAAATGGAGAAGAAGATCCTTGCTGCAAAGGCAAAATACGGCGATGAAATAAAACCCGGGGCCTTCAAGGGATAAAGGATTTGCGCTTCAGGCACGATGTTTCGAGACCTTTTTCCAAGGTGAGACCTTTTTGAAAACGCCGCCTTCGCGCTGATCGGATCTTTTTCGACCCCGCGGCGTCTCGCATCGGCTTCAAAGGCTAAACGCTCTCTATCGTTCGCGTTTTTAACGCCTTTAAAGCCTTGCTGCGACGGCGGGGTACCTAAGAAAAATCAATAAATTTGCGCTTCA
>DYLD01000056.1 GCA_020722315.1 Syntrophus aciditrophicus | reverse complement strand
GTTCTTCTTTCGCAAGAAAGGCGCTTCGCGACGCCCTTGCACGCTACAGTCTTGAACAACTGGAACGTCAGCATCGCCAGGGGTACGAGCGATACCCGGTTGCCGTCGATGAGTTTTCACTTTGGGAAACTGATCAGGCTTGGGGTGATGAATGAAACACGGTGAAATACGCTGGTACAGGTTCAGGCCGCCAGATAAGAAGCGGCCAGTTCTAATCCTGACCAGAGATTCTGTGCTGGAATACCTTGGAGAAGTAACAATTGCTCCCATCACAACTACGATCCGCAATATACCCTCTGAGGTATTTCTCTCGAAAGCTGACGGCATGCCCCGGGATTGTGCTGTCAATTGCGATCACCTGCAGACTGTTTCAAAGGAGAAAATTGGGGGATTGATCTCCTTTTTGCCTCTGCACAAAATGGTTGAAGTTGCGCGTGCAATACGTTTTGCCCTCGATATTTAAGGCAGGTGCGGCCAACATGCATGCAGCCGGCGTCAGGTGCCTGCGGTGGATTTCCGAAAGTCAGTGGCGACGTCGGCTGATGCTTGGCGTTTGGCGCATAGGAAGAAACCATGGCCCAAAAAGTCAAACGGACAGAAATGATGCTCCCCCCGCAGTTGATAGGTGTGCTTGAAGACGCCCTCCGTATCCAAGCGACGGCGTTCAAGATCGAGCACCTCCCACCTGTCGTCATGGCATCCTTCTCGACTCCCTCCCAAGCGATGGAGATTGATTTCGAGCCGGAAGCCGGACAAGAGATGATTGACTACATCGTCGGCCAGAGTTCCTTACGGAACGGGAAAGGCAGATTCGTACTCGAATACGAAGGCAAACGGTTCGAGTGCACTGTCACGGCCGAAAGAAACCGGGTTCCCGGGTGGGTGAGAGTGTCTTGGGCCTTGGACAGTGAAAGGACCGCCGAACCAGCAGGTGCAGGCGACGCTTCCAGCGCGCCTGACCTGCCCCGTTGGGGAAAGGATAGAAAATGACAACAGTAGATCGAAAACGAGTCTTCGGTGACAAGGTGCAATTTAAGTCCTTATCATGCGCGCCCGTGAACGAACTCGGCGTTGTGTATCTTTTCGGCGTTCTGCACGATACCTTCGACTTTAAGATCGAATCCATTCAGGCTGGTTTCCCAGATTGCGTTGCCCGAAGACGGATTGGCCAGAACCGATGGGAAGAAGTTCGGATTGAATTTGAATTTGAAAGCCGTTCGTTCAAAGCGCACGGCCATGATCCATCCGGCGTTGATGTAATTATTTGCTGGAAACACAATTGGAAGGAGTGCCCGACAAGATCGAGGTTATTGAGCTGTCATCGCTCTTGGGGGATGCCGAGCAGATTGATAAACAAATACAGAGAAAAAAAGCTCTTAACGAATGGCAATTGTTTGCTCAGCGGAAACGCCTTGAAGGCTTGACGTTTACTGAAATCGCGCGGCTTTGGAAGAAACAAAAAAATGAAGAAAGCTCCAACAAGGCTAATTCAGCTGACGCAAAAAACCACGCGGCTGATTAACAACGTTATAAATGTAAATACATTTGTATTGTCAATACATTTGTGCTATAAATAAATCATGAAGAGAAAGAACTTCAAGTGGGACGAAGAAAAGAATAAGTTATTGAAAAAGGAAAGAGGAGTATCCTTTGAAGAAATATTAAATTCTACGTTTTTAGGAGCTGAAAAACATCAGACAAGAAAGAATCAGATCGTCTTGTTATTCGAGCATGAAAAATATGTTTGGGTAGTGCCCTGTGTTGTTGAGGAAAATATTATTTTCTAAAAACCATGTTTCCGAGCAGGAAATATACGAAGATGCTTAAAAGCAAAGAAGGTGCAAAATGAAAAGAGCTAAATTATCAAATGAAGAAAAAGAAATTGAAACTGCCTTGTTAGAAGGTGAATTCAAACCTTTAAAAGGAAAGGAACTTGAAAGTATTGAAAACGCCCTCAAAGCAAGGAAGAAAGATGTAACTATGACCATTAGGGTTAATAGTGAAGACATTGAAAAAATTAAAAATAAAGCAAATAAGTTGGGGGTAAAGTATCAGTCGTACATTTCTGAGATTATACATCAAGTAGCGCAATATGCGATTAAGTGAGTTATGGAACTACGGCTAATCCAGTGGAACATTCGCATCGGATCGGATGCAGAGTCAATCGGCAGGCTAATTTTCAATTCCATCCATGGGCCAACCATCGTTCATCTTCAGGAAGTGTCGACAAATTCATATTCAACACTTTCCTCGGCATTGCAGCCTGATAGCCAAACATTCAGCTTACTACACAGAGTGCCCGGAAAGCATGAAGGCCGTAATCGTCAAATGGGGGTCGCCACTTTTGTGTTTGGTGGCGAGCTTCACCACAATTCGTTGGTCGCTCGGAGTTTGTTTCCAGAACGAACATTAGTAACCGAAATATTGATCGAAGGAGTTACAATAAAGTGCCTTAACTTTCATTCTCTGACTGGCGTGGATTACAAGGGGGCGAAATCCAGCAATTTTGCTTCGCTTGCAGATTTCATTTCTGAGGCAAAATTGGATTTCTTCTCCTGTGATGCGAACGAACCGAAAACTGATGTACTCAGTGATGAGCAGGTAGAGTTCTTTGATAACCGAGATAAAGGACGTTGCGCTGCAATGATTTTTGGCCCATCTCCAGTGCATAATCTACATGATGCGCTAAAGACCCACCTACGGTCGTTGGGAGCGATTGACACTGGGCCTCCATTGGCTGTGTCTCATATTGTTGCTGGTAAACCCAGGCGATACGGCCACATTTACCACTCCAGCCAGTGGGGCGTGTCACGCATCTCATATGATTATGATGGAGCCATTGCTGCTACAAGCGACCACGCCATTGTTATTGGTGATTTCTCGCGCAAGGCTCAAGGAAGATTCGCCTAACAAGGCAAATTAACTCGGACCGCAAATTCCGCTGCGCTTCATTTGTGTCCGGTTATTTGCAATGTTGGGGGGAGGATGAGAGACACCATCAAGATTGAAATTGCTGTTGCACTGTTATCTTTACTGTTCTTTGCCGTAAGCGTACAGGCAGATGAGTTGTATTTTATTGATGCGCACAGCCAGATAGACCATACGGTAGTGCCCTTGGAAAATGTCATATCCCTTATGGAACAGGGCGGTGTCACATATACCATCTTGTCCGCTCGGGGGAAGTTACAAGGAGATACTCTTTTGGAATTTGCGACACAACACACTGGCCGGATCACCCCGGCTGTCAGGACCAAGGGTGGACCATATCAATCTGACTCACCCGCCTACTACAGGGCACTTAAAAAACAAGTTGCAAACGGCAAGTACGGCGCTATCGCGGAAATTCTTCTTTATCACGCACAAAAAGGCAGTAAGGCACCCGAGGTTGTGATCTACCCCAATGACAAGCGCGTCCTCGCGGCACTTAATTATGCGATCGAGAAGCGATGGCCATTCGTGATTCATATAGAATTCGCGTCGCTGCGAAGGGAAGAGAAGAAGCGTTTCATGGAATCCATGGAAAACATGCTCGACACCAACCCTGAAGAGACGTTCGTGCTTACCCACATGGGTCAACTAGGCCCAGTTGAGTGCCGGCGGCTGATAGAGCACCATGGGAATATCCACTTTCATACGGGCTGGAGCAACCCAGCGGCAGTTCGAATTTCAAATCAGCCATGGGTCAACTTATTTCAAGGTACTCGACTGGCTCCCGAATGGAAATATCTTTTCATCAAGTATCCCGATAGATTTATCTTTGCGCTTGACAATGTATTCCAAGAGCACTGGACCAGTTTCTATTTGGAACAAATGAGTTATTGGAAGAAGGCCCTCGCAGAGCTCCCGGTCGAAGTTGCACACTGCATCGCTCACGGAAATGCAGAGCGCCTATGGCGAATAACCAGCGGGAAATAGCATACCTGACGAATAAGGGTCGATCGTGAGAGCGTAGCGTAGCTCTCCACGATCTGCGAATTAAAGGGGCCAGGGTCAAATGAAATGCAAATTAATAGCCCAACCCGGCAGTCCCCGCGGACGCTGCGCGATAAAGCCTCGCAGCGCCGGTGACTTCTACGTTAGATCGCTCGTACACCGCCACAGGAGGCCGACACTATGAAGACCGCATTTGTCGTATTTGACCGGATGACGTCTCTGGACTTCATCGGGTTCTACGATCCTGTAACGCGACTGAAGTCCATGAAGATCATGGACGATTTTGAATGGCGTGTATGCGCAACCACTCAACACGTCGTGGATGATCGAGGTCTTCGGATTGAAGCGGACGCCGTAGCTGAGTCACTCAGTTCCTACGACATGCTCTTTGTGCCCGGCGGGTTCGGCACCAGGAGTCTCCAGCATGACAGGAGTTTCGTCGACTGGCTGAAAAGTGCAGAATCCGTGAGATTGAAGGTATCCGTGTGCACCGGCGCTCTCCTTCTCGGGGCGGCAGGTTTCCTCAAAGGACGGCGCGCGACCACACATCCGAACGCATACAAGGAGCTTGAACCGTACTGCGCGTCGGTCCTTCACGATCGCGTGGTCGATGAAGGGGATGTCGTCACTGCTGGTGGTGTCTCATCGGCGATTGACGCAGGTATGCATGTCGTGGAGAAATTGGCCGGCGCGAAGGCCCGCGCGCGAATTGCCGTCCAGATGGACTACCCGTACCGATGGAATCCGTAGCATTCACGCGATCTAACTACGGCCTCGACAGCGACACCCGCGAAGCGGGCACGCGTCATGCCGGACGTTAAGCCCCAAAAATGATATTGACATAAGGCACACATTGGCGTAGCTTATACACATGAATATATTCAGATGGGACAATGAAAAGAATGAATTATTAAAGAACACCAGGGGCATTTGTTTTGAACAAGTTGTCCTGTTAATGGAAAAAGGAAAAGTTCTCGATACCATTGAACATCCAAATCAAGGAAAGTATCCAGGACAGAAAATTGCAGTGGTTGTAATTGATGCTTACGCATATCTTGTTCCTTATGTTGAACACAATGAAGAGATATTTCTTAAAACAATTATACCGAGCAGGAAAGCTACAAACAAGTATTTGAGGGAAAAGAAATGAAAAAAATAATTCTAGATGATGAGGAAAAAGATATCCTTGAATCATACGAACGCGGAGAATGGGTACCGGTTAAGAATGCGAAGACTGAAAATAAGGAAGCTTCAACAGTATGCAAAAAACATCCTGCAAAAAGACAAGAGGATAAACATCCGCATCTCTTCAAAAGACTTGGATCAGGTACAAATCATCGCACTGCAAGAGGGTATTCCTTACCAGACTCTGGTATCCAGCATAATTCATAAGTATGTTTCTGGATATCTTATCGAGAGAAAAAAGGCTTAACAAATCAATACAGCGGACTCGCTACGCTCCCCGCTGATTTCGTCGTTACGCCTTAAATATTTTGCTTACTTCGAGACCGGTATGATATAATAGAATACCTTTAAGGGAGGTGGAGCATGGGAAAAGCAAAAATAGCGATCACATTAGAAGCCGAATATATTGACGAATTGGACAGATTAGTCGAAGAGAACTATTTTCAAAATCGCAGCCAGGCTATCAGCGATGCTGTGCGTGAAAAACTCGCCCGCATGAAACGCAGCCGTTTATCGATGGAGTGCTCAAAACT
This sequence comes from Syntrophus aciditrophicus, assembly GCA_020722315.1. Taxonomy (GTDB): domain Bacteria; phylum Desulfobacterota; class Syntrophia; order Syntrophales; family UBA5619; genus DYLD01. The sequence continues at coordinate 9,865 of DYLD01000056.1, read as the reverse complement.
GGATCCTGAATTTGAAAAAGCTATGGCTGAAGAAGGCTTAGCTGAGGATGGGAGCCAATGGCCAGGATATTAAGGGGCGAGATAAGGTGGGCGGATTTAAATGCTGTTCGGGGTCATGAGCAGGCGGGTTTGCGCCCTGTTCTCATTTTAAGCCACGACATTTTTAATGAGAAATCAGGCACGGTAATAGCTGTGGCTATCACAAGCCAGCCGCAAAAGGCTGGCTTTCCATTAACTCTTGAATTGAAGTCGCCGACCTTACCTAAAAAATCATGGCTTAAAATCAGTCAAATCCGAACACTGTCTGTAGAGAGAATTGGTAACGTTATTAGTAAAGCATCTTCAGAAGATTTGAATCAGGTAATTGAAGGGTTGAATGAAATTATTGCGTAACCAGCCGCTGCACCCGATCGCAGCCTGCTGGGCCGCTCCGGGTGAGCTTTTCGTTAGCCCTAAATTAAGAAAGATGAAGATTGGGATAAATCAGACACTTCACGGAAAGTAGCCTTTTCCCCTGTGATCTTACCTCGCTTGACATAATTCTCTCTTTGTGATTATAATGTAATTACATTAGGAGGAGATGCCCTATGAAGACGCGTTTAGTTCGTATTGGCAATTCACGTGGTGTCCGACTCCCCAAAACAGTCATCGCGCAAGCCGGTTTGGCAGACGAAGTCGAGCTGGACGTGCGAGATGGAGCTGTTATTATTGCCAGCGCCAGCTCTGCTCGTTCAGGGTGGGCTAACGCTGCCAGGCAAATGCGTCGGCGCGATGAAGATCGGCTGCTTGATGCCCCCCTCCCTACCCATTTTGACGAGAAGGAGTGGCGCTGGTGAAGACTGAAGAAGTCCGGCGCGGTGACGTATTCCTCGTCAGTCTTGATCCGGCGAGAGGGGGAGAGATCCAGAAGACTTGCCCGTGTGTGATTGTCTCCCCGGACGAACTCAATGCCTATTTGCGGACTTTTATCGTAGCTCCCCTCACAACGGGGCGCCATCCCTATCCGTTCCGAGTTCTGTGCCGGTTTGAACGTCGAGTGGGGTATGTTGTGATTGACCAGATTCGCACCGTTGATCGCGAGCGCCTGGTGCGTAGGCTTGGGAAGCTTTCGCCAGCCACCCTGGGGCGTATTCTTGCAATATTGCAGGAGATGTTCACACCGTAATCACGGGCTAACAACCGCATCAACCTGACGCGGAATAGCCTCGTCAGGTTTTGGGCATTACCGAGTGCCCGCGCAGGTGAGCCGCTTTCGTTGGCAGAACGTATATCAGTAATAGGAGTCGAAGATGAAACATATTACTCTTGTCATTCTTTTGATTGGGGCTATTCAGATTTGTGGCCCTGCTATCGCGGCAGACCTGGAAATCACGGAGGTCAACGGAACCGTTGTTGCGCTCAGAAACGTCATCATTGACTATACGCAATACGGTATGCTTTACAAACCCGGAAAAATTTCGACGGGAATCCGGCTCTGGTGTTTATATTATTCGCAAAGAAGACATTGTTCTTCATATTGGAAGATCTGTGCGTGAAAAGGAAGTGCTCTACCAGAAATGGGTGACCATATTGCAGTAAACACCGAAGGAGTAATCATATGAGCATTGAAGAGATCGAAACCGAGATCAAGAAGCTGGATTTGAGGGACCGGGCAGCCCTGGCAAAGTGGATAGTGGAAAGCCTCGACGATCTATCTGAGAAAGAGGTCCAAGCGTTGTGGGCTGTAGAGGCTGAGCGGCGACTGGATGAGATGGAGCAGGGAGAAGTGCCTGAGATAGCTGCGAAGGAGGCACTTCGCCGGGCACGGGCAGCCATCTCGTGAAGCTGATTACCATCCATCCAGACGCTGAAGCCGAAATCACAGAGGCGGCGCAGTACTACGAGGCGCATAAGCCGGGCCTTGGTTCGGACTTCCTTGGGGAGCTTGAACGAGGACTTGACCAGATTTCAACGAATCCCGAGGCTGCCCAGCGAATCGCCAGTAGAGCCAGGAGGAAACCCTTGTGGCGTTTCCCCTACAATCTGATCTACGCCGTTTATCCAGACCGGATTCGAATCGTAGCGTGCGCTCATCAAAAAAAGCGACCTTTCTACTGGCGAAAGCGACTCAAGGACAAGGACGAGCAGGAAGGCCCAACCAGCCACTCGACTTGACCGGGAAAAACACCGGCAAGTCAGCTTCACGTTGGCAGCTTTATTCAAAGGTTGAAAGGTTACAAATAATGGATTTATTAATTGAATTAAAAAAACTTATTGAAGCATTTGATAACAACAACATTGATTACGCATTGTGTGGTGGTTTGGCTTTGGCCGTCTACGCGAGGCCAAGAGCTACTCTTGATATTGATATTATGGTTGAACCTGATGTACTCAACACGGTAAAGAAAATAGTGGGAACGCTTGGATACAAGATACCGGCAAAGCCCATGTCATTTGAGGATGGTGCGGTTCAAATTCATCGAGTGAGAAAAATCGACGTTGAATCAGAGTAACTTATGATGCCGGATTTATTGCTTGTCACTCCACAGACCAAAATTTCCTGGGACAGAAAAATCTCCGTTGATTGGGAAGAAGGGACTTTAAAGGTGTTGACTCCGGAAGGCTTGATCATGCTTAAATCATTAAGAAAAAGTGGTCAAGATCTCGATGATATAGACTATTTGAAGGGGTTGATCGATGAAGATTGATATGAGTGCAAAGGAGATAACAAATCGCTTAAAAACGGTAAACCAATTTAGCAAAGCATGTCTTTCGCTGGCAAATTCGAGCGCGGGAAAAAGAATTAGGGAACAATTTTCAGCCAATCGGGTAGCCGGGGGGATTAGCCCCCCCAGCCCCCACACCACCCGGGATCCGGGTCCGCACCGGGCGGTTCAGAAAGATTACCGCGCCGTAGCCGGGTAGCGAATGTGAACCCACAGCTTTTTGACAGATAGTAGTCCCTGATCCTTGAGCCACTTATTGGTCTGCCCGTTTGCGTTGCCAACGTTCGAGAAAGGTGCCTGGTCCTTTGCGACTGATGGCCACTGAGATGGCCACATAAAGCGACGTTCCCAGTCTGCGCAGTTCACGCACCTTGGTTCTTGCCCATCGTCACTGTTTGAAGTAGCAGATGCGCAAGCGCCGCCTTAGCCAGTGGTTTATCTCAGGAATCGGTCTATAATACTCCGATATCCCGAAATAGTTCATCCAGCCGCGGAGGTATTCGGCAAGTTTTTGATACCGATATTCCATGGAGACAAACCAGGGTCTGCCGGTCAGTTCTTTGACCCTAGAAAGATATTCGGAAGATTCTTTCCCGCATAGAGTCTCTTGCAAAGGATCCAAGGCCGCCGGGTTACGAGAAGCTCTCAGGGCAGGGAAAATGTCGTATCCGTCAAGGACTGTATAGAATTATCTATTCTATTCACGATAAAGAGCTCTTTGTTTGGGTCGTAAAGGTAGGGCATCGAAAAGACCTTTATCGCTAAGGCGAACCATGCCTTCCATCGGACGTGTAAAAACCGCGCCCGCTGAAGAGCCCGTTCGGATGCATGGACCAGCGTGGATTTGGCGTATTTGATGAACATCATCGCATGCTTCGAGGGTACAGATCATGTCATGACTTTTGATAGAGTGCATGGAGAAGGGATAAATCTAGAAAAACAACGTAAAGAGGAGGGAGACCTTGAATCCAAAAAATTAAAATCATGCCTTGCCTTGACATGCAAAACGGACGCGTTGTCAAGGGCATCCATTTCGTGGGCATACGAGACGCCGGTGATCCGGTCGCATGCGCGCGGGCTTATTGTGAGGCCGGCGCGGACGAACTGGCGCTTCTGGATATCACAGCCACGGTGGAAGGGAGAGCCACCATGCTTGACGTGGTTAAACGCGTGGCTGAAGTAACAACAGTGCCGTTCACCGTTGGCGGCGGCATATCTGATGTCAAACGGCCGGGTTAGTGCTCAGCGCAGGAGCAAACAAAATATCGATCAGCAGTGCTGCCTTTCGGAAGCCTGAACTGGTCGAAGAAATGGTTAAAGAGTTCGGCGCCGAGAAGGTCACGGTAGCCATTGATGTTGATCGGAATCCGGCTATGCCCTCAGGCTATGAGGTATATATCGACGGCGGACGGACAGCCACCGGCGCAGATGCGATCGAATGGGCAAAACGTGTTGATGGTTTCGGTGTTCCGGTTATTCTGCCGACAAGCAAAGCCCGCGACGGCGTGAAGACCGGTTATGATCTGGCGGTGATCAGGGCGATCAAAAAGGCTGTCTCGGCTGAAGTGGTGGCTTCCGGTGGAGCAGGGGAACTGGTTCATTTCTATCAGGCCGTTGAAGCAGGCGCTACGATCCTGCTTGCCGCATCTGTGTTCCATTTTGGGATCATTGGAATTGGCGATCTGAAAAACTACCTGCGTTACCGGGGCGTTACGATCCTCTGACGCCTCCAGGGCACAGGATTTTTATTCCCCGACAATGCAAATTCAGCCGACGCAAAAAGCCGCGCAGGTGATTTGCAACGTTGGGCGAAGCCGTGGCATACCTTTTGGGGTACAGCAAATGCCAGATGGATGGGTGCATTGGAAAAAGAAATCAGACATCGAGACCCGAAGACTGAGTTCTACACGCAGGAGCGGTGCTTCATCATCGAACTCTACAACGTGGAGACAGACCCGCAGGTATCGGTCGCTAGGGCTCGCATTGAACCGGGGGTCACAACTCGCTGGCATCGACTGAAGGACACCAAAGAGCGCTACGTTATCCTGTCTGGAATCGGGGATGTCGAAGTTGGCGACCTCCCGCCCCGTCACGTCGAATTCGGGGACGTGGTGCCGATTCCGCCGGGAGTGCGCCAACGCATCACGAACACCGGCGACACAGACCTGGTTTTCCTCGCCATTTGTACGCCGCGGTTTGTGCCGGCCGCGTATGAAGATGTTGATCCTGCACCTGCGCAAGATGTGTGAGCGGCCTGCTCTCTCACCCAAACGGAGCGCCAAGAAAGAGATGATTTTTACAGACCACCCCACGAGCGGAACGAGCTTCATTCTTTTGGGTGAAGGGATGATACCGACGAACAGGGGACAAAGCTGGGGCGTCGAAGTATATTGCATGTGCCAATTCTCGGTGAGCGGGGAAGGACGGGATCGACGAAGGCGGTAACGTCGTGCCGGTTGCCGAAACAACAAGGAAACCTTGACGGGGCGATCGTTGATTATCACCGAGGTGAAAAGATGAGCAAAAAGGATTTGCTTGAAACCATTGCGCCGGGTGAAATTTTACGAGAAGACTTCATGGAACCCATCGGCATAACGAGTTCCTTCGCCGGATTGCTACCATGCCAGGCGAGTTCAGATGTTCGGTGTGGCGGGCGAATATGATTCATAACGTATTTTTTGACCTGGATGGAACCCTTACTGATCCCAAAGACGGGATAACGCGGTGCATTCAATTCGCCCTCGGCCGGCTCGGAAGAGAAGCGCCGCCGAATGATGAACTTCTATGGTGCATCGGGCCTCCGCTAAGAGAGTCTTTTTCTCGTTTGCTCGAAAGCGACGACAGCGGATTGCTGGATATGGCGCTGCAATACTATCGCGAGAGATTCTCTGAGGTCGGCATCTATGAGAATTCTGTCTATCCGGGGATTCCTACCGCCCTCCAGAAAATCTACGCGGGAGGACTTCGCGTATTTCTTGCCACTGCGAAACCAAAGGTGTTCGCTGTTCGGATTCTCGAGCATTTCGACCTCCTCCAGTTCTTCCATGGTATTTATGGGAGCGAACTCGATGGTCGTTTGACTGACAAAGCGGAGCTTGTAGCCCACATCCTTAAGACCGAGGGCCTGAATCCTGAGGTATCACTCATAGTTGGCGACAGATTTCACGATGTTATGGGGGGAAAGAAAAACGGTGTTGCTACTGCAGCAGTGATGTATGGTTATGGGAGCCGTGAAGAAATTGAGGATGCTGGTCCGGATTTCATTTTTCATTCCCCCTCTGATTTGGCGGTGTATTTAGAAAGAACTGTCAAACCCGTTGCTACAGACGATCGCAGCCCGGTGGGCGGCTCCGGCTGAGCTTTTCATTCGATTAAAGGAGGACAAAATGGCCTTTTGGAACTTAGACGCCTTAAAATTGGAAGAGTTCAGACCGGGTATTATGGGTCATGCAGAAATTGGGAAAAACTTGATCATGGTCTGCATGGAAATAGGTCCGGTAAAACAAGATTCCGGACATGAACATCCCTTTGATCAATGTGGCATTGTCATAGAAGGTGAGATAGAGATTTTTATAGGTGAGGAGCGCAGATTACTGCGTTCGAATGAGTGCTATTTCATCCCTTCAGGCGTGCGCCATGGTTGGAAAACGTTCGATAAGCCCGTCAAGATGCTGGATATTTCACTAAAACAAACCGGGGAATGAGCTTATTTCCACTCGCCACGTTTGTTTTACCTGAAGATTGCTGGACCGAGCATTTTTATGCCCCGCAGGTTTCTTTTCAGGAACATTGCCCAGCGCAGAGGGGCTCAAAGAGGCAGGTTGCACCGGAGCATTGGAATGCATCTGGGGAATCGTGCGATCGAACCGGGTGCCGGATGGACTGACAGGATCGTTTAGGAGTGCCGAATTATGGGAAAACGAGAGGGGCGCCGGAAATTGATAACGAAGTCTCCGGGAGATTCATGGTGAAAAATTCACCGAATACGAAGGACATCTCAGGCGGTGGCTGTAATACCCTCGTTTGTTGTGCCAGCCTAAGGTCCTGGGGGTTTATTGAGATTCATTGAAGGATTTCATCGCAATGACTTCCCGGCAGCGCCCGGTTAACTCATTCAAGAGCCGGAGATTTCCTGCCATTGCAGTCACTTCGTATAGATTCTCGAGCCCGCGCGGGATATAGGAAAGAAAGTGAGGTTTGCCGCGCCTCAGGCCGAGAAAGCCATACGCGCCGAGCGCCTGCATCAGCCGTTGCGCGGAGCCCTGAACGAACAGATTCTGGAACGACTTCCAGGAGTATGCCTGGCCGGAAATATCGAAATAGAAGCGCAGGAGGTCCTCGCGTTTTTTGCCGGGGAATTTTACGTAGGGATCGTAGAGCAGAGACGCCAAATCGTAGAACAGGCTCCCGAAACGCATTCCCTGAAAATCGATCAGCACCGGCTTTTTGTCCTTTATCATGACGTTTTGGGATTGCAAGTCGCGGTGGATAAGCGAAACACCCGCCTTCAAAAGGCGACCGGCCAGTGCTCCGAGCTCCTTTTCAAGCGCATTACTTTCTGTTTCGTCAAGCGTTATCCCGCAGACGTTCCGGACAAGATTTTCGATAAAGTAGTTCCGCTCCCAGCGGTATAGTTTTTCGTCGTAGGCCTCCATCAGACGAAGCCCGACGGGGATCTGTCCCTGTCTGATTGGGTGCATTTTCGCGACGATCCGCAGGGTTTGCTCGTACAGGGTCCTACGCTCCCGCCAAGGCCTTTCGCGCAGCGAGTAAAGATCGGTATTGCCTAGATCCTCCATCAGGATCAGTCTCTTTTGCGGGTCGTGGCGATAAATCTCTGGGACGCTGATTCCCTGCTCTTTCAAGAACCCGGCAATGGAGGCGTAATAATCGTTTTCTTTGTACATGCCCCCGTAGCGCATCAGGATAACGGTTTGTTTTTTGGACGGCATCATGACGCGGAAGTAATCGCGGTCCGATCCCCCTCTGCCGACGGGGGAAATCTCGAAAGGTTCGGCTGCCGAAATAGGAAGTGTCGCACGGACAAACGCATTTTCGTCCGGCATGTTGCGGAAAAGCTCCTGTGCCTGGCGGTGTTGATATGCCAGATCGGGGACGGATACCGACACGTGCCTGTATGTCGCAGGGTTGCCTACATCGTTCCATGTTCCTTCGTCGATGACGACGGATGCGACGGATCCCGGCTTTTCTTTGATCATCTTGACGAATGTACAAATCACCGATTCTGCCTTTTGGGGCTTCAGGCGCTTGAGAAAAGGCCTTTCGACAATGTAGATGCCGGTGAATGCGACGCTCCGGACGCCGGGATTGCTAAGGACGCCGCGGATGTCGCAGATGACCCCTTTTTTATCGAGCGATACGTTTTGGACGGGTCCACGGCTTCTGAGGGCCAGCGTTACTTCTTTTTTTTTCGCGTTGTGCACGGCAAGCAGCATCTCAAGCGGGATGTCCGACAGGATGTCGCCGTTGTAAACGAGCAGCCGTTCGTCGTCATCGAGCAAGTCTTCGATATTCTTGAGACCTCCACCGGTATCGAGAAGAGTCCGTTCATGGCGGAAGATCACCGGTATTCCTTTCCAACTGTGATCGGGGAAGGCGGCTTCATACGCGGCGGCGAGATGGTGGGTGTTGACGATAAAGCGTTTGACCCCTACCGTCAGGCAGTGATCCATGACGTAGCTGATCAGCGGACGTCCGCCGATCGGGAGAAGCGGCTTCGGGAGCCTCTTTGTCAGGGGCCGCATGCGGGTTCCCAACCCCGCGCCGAGAATAAAACAGGTCTTTATCATGGCTATTCTCCTCGGATGTACGTCAATCAAACGGGCAAATGCCCCTTATGCCTTTCTACCGAAGGCCGGATCGATCTTCACCAGAGCCGCGACGATAAAGCCCGGGACCGTCGAGGCCAGAATCCACAGAAAAAATCCGGAATAGCCCAGATGCTCCTGAATCCAGCCGCTCGACATCGCGGGGATCATCGTCCCGAGCGCCATAATCCCGGTCGAAATCGCGTAATGAACCGTCTTGTACTCCCCCTCGCAGACCATGATCATGAAAAGTGAATAGGCGCTGAAACCGAAGCCGTAGCCGAATTGCTCCAGAGCGATCGCGCCGTTTATGACCCACAAGCTTTCCGGCATCGCCTCGGAAAGATAGATGAAGATCGCATCGGGGAGGTGCATCGCAAAGACCATGATCCAGAGCCAATGTTTCAGGCCGTTGCGGGAGATCACCCAGCCCCCCAGGAGTCCTCCGGCCATCAACGCGATCGCGCCGATCGTTCCGTAGATGACGCCGACCTCCGCCGTCGAAAGGCCGAGCCCACCCTTTGGGCGTCCGTCAAGCAGAAACGGGGCGACCATCTTGACAAGCTGCGCCTCGGCAAAACGGTAGAGCAAAAAGAAGGCGACGACGGCGACGATATCCTTGCGCCTGAAAAAAGAGGCGAACCCCTCGAAGAAATTCGTCATCAGACCATTCGCCGGATCGCGGCTTACCGGATGGTCTGCCTGCGGGAACGGCAGGAAAAAGAGATGGTAGATAAAAAGCGCCAGCACGATCCCGGCGAGGATAAAGAAGGTCAAAGACCACGCGGTTTGCACCGAAAAGCCTCTTATCTCCATCGTCCCGGCGAAGACGACAAGGATTCCCTTGGCCGCTATCAGCGCGACTCTATAAAAGATCGTCCGCACGCCGATGAACGCGGCCTGCTGGTACTCTTCAAGCCCGAGCATGTAAAAGCCATCGGCGGCGATATCGTGCGTCGCCGAACTGAAGGCCATGATCCAGAAGAAAGCAAGCGTGTAACGGAAAAAGGAGTGAGCCGGGATCGTCAGCGCGATGCAGGCGAAGGATGCCCCGATGATAAGCTGCGACGCGACGATCCAGAAGCGCTTCGTCCGGAACATATCTACGAACGGGCTCCAGAGCGGCTTGATCACCCACGGGAGATAGAACCACGAGGTGTACAGCGCGATTATCGTATTCGAGATGCCGAGCCTTTTGTAGAGGATGACCGAAACGGTCATCGCCATGATATACGGGATTCCCTCCGCCAGATAGAGCGTGGGTACCCAGACCCAGGGGTTTCTGTTCGCTTTCTTCTGTAATTTCATAAAAAGGACCAACCGTCAGGCATC
>DYLD01000256.1 GCA_020722315.1 Syntrophus aciditrophicus | reverse complement strand
AATGATTTATCATTCGTAAAAAAGAAAAGAAATGGGGGCAGACCCCACACGCACCCCCACACGCACCATCTTTTCATTCATCTTAAAATCCTCCGGATTGATTTCAATAAATAAAATACCAGTGCCATGAAAAATAAGTTATTACATACAAAACTGATTGTCAACCGTGCTGAACGAGTTGATCCAAACCAGCATTTCCCCGACTTCCCGGTTGGCCCATGCGCAGTAAGGAATGGCCGTTATCTGCTTTTTAGTGTAATTTGATTTCACAGGTCGGTAAAGTTTTTCTTTCCAGTCATCAGTATTTTTGACGAACGCAACTGTTCTGATGATAGTTATGCCTCCAAGCAATTTCGGTTTATGCAGAATCTCGAAATTATCCTGCCTTGGAATACTTCCGTCACGTTCCATGAGCGAAGCCACCGGGAGGAAAATCCTGTCAAGCCCCGGGCCATTATCAGTTTGTTCGAGACAATAGACTATCGGGCCACGCTGCAATGCGACCTTTCCGGCATCCTGCCGCACATCGGGGTGGGCTTCAATGACTTCCACAGGCATCGGGAGAGTTAATTCAATCATGTCATCTTTCTTCCACTGACGCCTGATTTGTGCGTAGCCTTTCTTGAGAAGTTTAGAGATATCATCAATTTTACCGTTGACTTTTATTTCCGGATTGCGGCACCATTGCGGAATTCGCAGATTGACAGCGAAATGGGAGGGAGTTTCCGTAGATATTTTTATTCCCACTTTTTCTCCCCATGGATACGCGGTTTCCTGGGTAATCTCAATGTTATGCCCGTCCATCTCGAATTTTCCACTACCTGCAACATATAAATTTATCCATATCCCGTCATTGTCGTGCGAATAGACATAGGTCCCGAAGGAAGCCAGCAAACGCGCGACATTAGGAGGACAGCATGAGCAGCCGAACCACTCCTGCCTGGCGGCGGGATGAACATGATACCCCCTTTCGATCACCTCCGGCTTAACAGCCAGTCTGTTGGCATAGAAAAATTTTTTGCCGTCCAGGGATACCCCGCTTATCACGCCGTTGTAAAGCGCCCGTTCCATGACATCGGCATATTGACCGTCCTTTTCCAGATGCAGCATGCGGTGGGCAAAGAAGACCAGGGCGATGGCGGCGCAGGTCTCGGCATAGCCGGTATCATTCGGCAGGTCGTAGTCGGAAGTAAAGCCTTCCTGGAAGCGTTCGGAGCCGATGCCGCCGGTGATGTACATGCGTTTTTGCGTCATGCTTTTCCACAGGCGCCGGCATGCCTGCATGAGTTCCTTGTTCCCGGTTTCGGCCACGACATCCGCCATGCCGGCATACATATAGCAGGCCCGGACGGCATGGCCGACGGCATCTTTCTGCTCGCGGATCGGCAGATGCGCCTGCAAGTTGATATAAGATTCAACGGCACGGGCTTCCTCGCCCCGGGCTTTTTCCTCCTGATTATAGTAATGGGGGGAAGGCCTCCCGCGTTCAGTGAGGAAGAATTCGGCCAGTTTCAGATAACGTTTTTCCCCGGTGGTGCGGTAGAGCTTGACCAGCGCCAGTTCGATTTCCTGGTGTCCGGGGTACCCGCGTTTCTTTCCTTTCTCATCGCCGAAGGTCTTGTCAATATGATCGGCGTAACGGCACATGATATCGAGGAATTTCTTTTTACCGGTGGCCTGATAATAGGCTACGGCGGCTTCCATCAGGTGTCCGGCGCAATAGAGTTCATGCTGGTCCCGCAAGTTTGTCCAGCGTTTTTCCGGCTCCACCAATGAAAAGTGGGAGTTCAGATAGCCGTCCTTCAGTTGACCTTTTGCCAGCAGGTCAATGTAGTCGTCCATTTGTTTTTCCAGTCTAGGGTCGGGGTTGGTAGCCAGGCTGTAGGCACCAGCCTCGACCCACTTGGCGACATCGGAATCCCAGTATATATGTGGTTGATTTGGTTTTCCGGGTTGCCACTCCCAGGCATTGATCCGCCCGGTTTCCATGCACAGTTTGTATTCAATAGGTAAGGTTACTTCCCGGTTGACGGTGATTCTGGGCCCCCAGAATTTGTCGGTGATTTTGACGTTGGTAAAAGTCACTGGTTGCATGATATGTCCTTTATATATGAGGTTGCACTTAAAAACCTTGGGCCGCGCCCGGCTTTTTGCTCGTTTTTGCATTTTGTACACGTCCGAGCTCAGTAAAGACGTGAACCCGCCACTTGGGCGGGCAAGCTTCGCAACGTCTCAAGAATGACGGGATTTTTTTTCGGGGTCTGTCCCCAAAACTTCCAATATTTGTCTATGAAAATCTG
>DYLD01000255.1 GCA_020722315.1 Syntrophus aciditrophicus | reverse complement strand
ATTTTTTTTGAATTATTTTTACCGGTACAATTTTCCCATCCGGCGGATTTCTTCCTTGACGGCATCGCGCAGTTCCACGGGCTCGACAACCTCGACATCGCTGCCGTATTTCAGTATCTCCCGTATAACTTCGACGAAACCGGAAACGGGAAAACGCAGGCGCAAACTGCCGTCTTTCTCGCTGGAAACCTCCTGGGCCTCGAACCATTCCTGCTCGGCGATCAACGGGGAGACCGCCGGGGAAAAACGCAGCGTCACATACGTAGAATGCTCCCCTGCAATGACCCCGAAATTACGGCGGATGTATTCTTTTATCGAAGGCAAATCCGGCTGCAGCGATAGCGTGTCGGCGCATGGCTGAGCTGTAATAATGCGGGAAACGGCAAAATCCCTTATCTGATTCCGCAGGCCGCAAAAGGCTATCAGATGCCAGTTCCCCATGTAGCAAAGCAGATGCAACGGCCGGATTGTCCGTTCGGTCGTCTCGTTTTTGTAAGGTGAATGGTAGGTAATCCTAAGAACGCCCTCCCCGAACAAGGCGGCAACGACGGCGTGAAAGATACGTTCCGGGACCCGGTAGTATGCCACGTTTTTGACCGAAACCTTCTTTTCCAGATCCTGAAATCCCCGGGAGCTATCGGCGGCTCGCAGAGACAAAAAGCGCTCCATAAGCCTGTGCAGGGATTTTTTGATGTCCCGGTCGGGTATTGCAGCGGCAAGGCGCAGGGCAAGGCTGAGGGCCTGAAGCTCTTCCTCCTTCAACCAGACGGGCGGCAGTTCGTAGCTGCCATCCTCGTATCCATACCCCCTCCGATCGGCGTTGTACTGGAGAGGAGCGTCTAAGCGGTCCCTCATAAATTCTATATCCCTTTGCGCCTGCTTGCGGGATATTTCGAAATGCTCTGCCAACCAGACCGAGTTGGGAAACCTACCGGCCTTAACCATGCCGTGGAACCAGACGTAACGTTCGTAGGCCAGTTTTTTGGCCATGCCTTTTCCCTTTTGAGAATTACGGCAATAAACCACTTGGGAGAGCAAATGCCGAGAAAGACCGTCATTTTTGTATGGTGATTTTTACAAATCGTATCTTACGTCGCCGTTTTTTGCAAACGATAACTATTCCCCTGTTCAGAGCCTCCATAATAGCCAGTTGCCTCATAACTGAATGTTACCGAAGGAGGAAAGTTTGGATGTAACATCGAATTATGAGTCAATGAGCCCTTTTTTTGCCGCTCCTCGGGCAACATTTTATTTGAGGCAATTCGGTCGCCATTACTCCCGTATTTGCTCAACGCCCACACCAAGGGCCGCCGCCAGTTTTTCCAGAGTTGCCTTTCGCAGTTTCTTTTCTCCTGATTCCATCTGGGACAAAGCAGCCTGCGTGATCCCCATTTTTTCGGCAACATCCTTCTGCGTCAGCCCCAGGTATTCACGCCAGGCGCGAATAATGGTGCATCCCGTGTCGATGGTCATCCAAACAACATCGTTGGGAACGCTTTCGCCGTCCTCGGGGATAAACGGGCGCCTAATCTTGATGTATTCGTCATACGGAATGACGACAAAGGCGGGATGGCCGTTCTGTTTAATGATTTGGATGTTAGTAGGTGTGTTCATCACGCCTATTTACCTCCTGTATTTCAATGATTCTGATAACATCTTGGACGTCGAAGAACACGCGATATCTTCCGACGCGAAGGCGGTATTCGTATCTGGTTTTCCAGACGCTTCACGCCTCGGCATTCCGGGAAAGAAGCAAGGCCCATGACCGCAAGGCCGATATTTCTGATTGCTATGCGGTCGCCGATCTTCTTCAATTGCTTACGCGCTTTCGGTTTCCAAATGACTTCATACACAGCTTATATTTAATCCAAAATATATAAGTATTTGTCAAACTGAAAATCCTCCTCCGATTATGGAAGACATGCAGTTGACCTTTTTCGAGGTCTGGCCGACACCACAGAGAAAGGATGCGGCCGGATTGGCCTTTCCAAGCGCTCCACCGGTTTCTGGAAGACGGCGGGCAGAAAAAGGGTTGCGGATCTCCTGGAAGCGGTCGGCATGAAGGAGCAGGCCGACAAGCGACCGGATCAGCTCTCCGGCGGCCAGAAACAGAGGGTCGCCATCGCCGGGGCGCTGTTTTCGGAACTGAAACAGGGGTCAGAGACATATTTCCCTCTGCGGGGCCGCGACAAATCTGTCTCGACAAATCTGTCTCTGGAACCGATTTTTCCACCGAAAACTAGCCGCAAGGGGAGGTGCCGGAGCTCCGGCACCCCTAATCATACTGATATCATTAACGAAT
>DYLD01000254.1 GCA_020722315.1 Syntrophus aciditrophicus | reverse complement strand
GGGGCGACTGGGCCGCTCTGCCGTGAGGGACCTTATCATTGGAGGGGTGAGCAGCGAGGTCGTCCACCGCGCTGTGGAACCAACCGTTGCCGTAGTCTGTGCGGATGGGAAGTGAAGGGAACCTCGAAAAATGGTCCTTTCGCCCGATGGCATAAAGTCAGCTATGAGTGGTGAGGAGTATGCTTCACAGTCCAATTTTGATGGCCTCGTAAAAAGTGCCGGACTCGTCATGCCGGACTTGATCCGTCATCCAGAACATATTGAAAACACTGGATTTCGGCCTCCGCCGGAATGACGATAAATTGGATTTTTCGACTTTTTACGACGCCTTCAATTTTGCTGTCCTGCAAAATTGTGACCTCCTCGCGCCTTGCCCTCGAACGAAATTCCTCTAAGGATGAACCTGTCAATTTAGACCTCTGGCGTGAAAAGCCTGGAGATTCGCGATCATGACCGAGTCCATATGGGTCGATAACTTGGCCAAGCGTTTTGAAGATGTAGAGGCGGTCTCCGGGATTTCGTTCACGGTGCAACGCGGTGAGCTGTTCGGCTTTCTAGGTCCCAATGGCGCCGGAAAGACCACGACCATAAACTTGCTCACCGGTCTTGCGCGTCCGGACGGCGGAACAATCCGCATCGGTGGCATTGACTGCACGAGCAATTCAAAGGCCGCCCAGCATCTCGTCGGGGTGGTCCCTGACGAAAGCAATCTCTATCCCGAGCTTACAGGCCTCGAAAACCTTTGTTTTTGTGCGGCGCTTTACGGCTTGGGGAAACGCGAAAGACAGACCAGGGCCTGGGCTCTCCTGGAGGATTTCGGCCTGACCAAGGCGGCCGACCGCAGGTTCGGCGGCTATTCCAAGGGCATGAAGAGAAAGCTCACCATTGCCGCTGGGATCATCCACAGGCCGGAAATCCTGTTCCTGGACGAACCCACCACCGGCATAGACGTGGCCAGCGCCAGGCAACTTAGGCAGCTTGTCGATGATCTGCACCGGGCCGGGACCACCATCTTCCTGACCACCCACTACATCGAGGAAGCGGAGCGGCTTTGCGACCGCATCGCCTTCATCGTATCAGGGCGCATTGTCCGAATCGACACGGTCGATCATCTGATGCATCCGCTTCAGGAGAAACACGTGGTTCAGATCACATGCGAGAACACAGTGAACGACTTGCAGGCCGATCTGGCCGATTCGTTTCCCGGGCTTGCATTCAAGTCCTTGGGTAAAGGTGTGATCAGGGTGGAGGCAGACGAGCCGGTCCGCGTGGGGCCGCTGGTTCGCTTCCTCGAAGACCGTGGAGCCGAGGTCTCCGAGGCCCGGAGGATGCGGCCTTCCCTCGAGGATATCTTCGTGCGTATCACCGGCATCGAGGCCGACGCCATGCTCAAGGAGAGGGAAAAGGCGGGAGGCCTCCAATGAGGCCCTGGATCGCATTCTGGAACATCCTTCTGAAGGACATGCGAACCTATTACCTGAAACCACCCAACGTCAGTTGGGGGCTTCTTTTCCCCCTTGCGTGGACAGGCATGTTTTTCATCAAGTCCGGAAGCGGACTCGAGAGCGTGCCGGCGCTCCTTCCGGGACTGGTGTGTGTATCCATCCTCTTCGGCACGACCTCCATGCTTGCGGTCACCGTGACGTTCGAGAAGAAGAATCGCTCATTCGAGAGGCTGCTCCTCGCTCCCATCCCGTTTGAGATCCTGATGCTGGCCAAGACCAGCGGGGCCATTCTTTTCGGCGTAGCCAACGCCTTCGTGCCTGTCATCATGGCGATGTTTCTCTCCGATCTGTCCCATGTGCTCTGGAGTACGTTCGTTCCGGCGGTCTTCATGATCGCCGTGGCATCGACCTTTTTGGGGCTTTTCATCGCTGTGGCAGTGAGCGAGGTATTCGAGGCGCAGACCTTTTCAAACTTCTTCCGTTTCCCCATGATCTTCCTCTGCGGGCTTTTTTTCCCCGTCGAGAAGCTGCCGGCATTTCTGAAGCCCTTGTCCTACGTGTTGCCCCTTACTTACGGAGCCGACCTGCTGCACGGTGCCGTGCATGGTGGACACATCATGCCTTTTTCCCTTGATCTCTGCCTTCTGGGTGCATTTTGCGTCGTCCTGTTCGCAGCAAGTCTCTGGAACATCAAGCGTAGATGGATACCCTGATCCCTTAATCCCCTGCATCGGCCCTGGAGCGTGCCCTCGGCCTGTGGAAAGGGTATATTCCCGAAGCGTCCTTATGGGATCGAGTAAAACGTGATGGCCTCGTAAAAAGTGCCGAACTCGTCATGCCGGACTTGATCCGGCATCCAGAACATATTGAAAACACTGGATT
>DYLD01000253.1 GCA_020722315.1 Syntrophus aciditrophicus | reverse complement strand
TATTGTTAAAAACAAAAAAGGGGTTGTTATTTTGGTGAACAAGTGGGATTTGATCAAGGATGACAAGAAGCGGCAGGAGCAGTTATGGGCCGATATCGGACAGGCCATTCCCTTTGTCGGGTTCGCCCCGATTCTGCACGTCTCGGCCCTGACCGGGTATGGGATAAAGCGGCTGTTCCCCGCCATTGGCGCGGTCTATAAACAGTTTACCGCCAAGTTTCCCACCGCGGCCCTGAATCAGTTGCTTCAGGACGCGGTGGCGGCCCACAGTCCGCCCATTTACAAGAACAAGCGGCTCAAGTTTTATTTTACCTCGCAGATCGGCACCAAGCCGCCGCAGTTTGTGATTATGAGCAACAGTTCCAAGGGCGTCCACTTTTCCTATCAGCGGTATCTGACGAATCGTTTCCGGGAGGGGCTGGGGCTGGATAAGGTGCCGGTGCAGATTATCATTCGTGATAAAAACCGGGACAAAGATAAGAAGTAATGTATCTACTTTAAATTCCGAGGAACCCCTTCGAACTAACCCGTCGAAATATCTTGACAACAGCCCCAGAACCATTCAATCTTTACGCCCATGAACATTCAAGACCTGCAGACTGAACTAACCGCTATCGACCAAGAAATCGCTCAACAGGAAAACAGCGGGGCGCAGGCCATGGTCAAAAAGCTGTTGAACATTATAGAGCGGTTATCTGGGGAAATCATGTCCTTGGAGGAAAAACTCCAAGGACTCCGCAACGAAATCAACCGACTGAAAGGAGAGCAAGGCAAGCCCGACATCAAGGGAAATAAGAAAAAGGACGGGGATATATCCTCAGAGACCGAACGTAAGGAAGCTGAGGCGAAAGCCAATGAGGATGCCGACAGCGGCGATGGCGAAACTTCTGGGTGTGGCGGTGGCAATAAGAAACGTCACCGCGAGGCAAAATTGCCGAAGATAAAGATAGACCGCGAGCAAATCTGCCCATTGGACAAGGAGGGCCTACCGGGCGATCTGGAGTTCAAGGGGTATGAGGAGGTGGTGGTACAGAATCTGATCATCACCACAGACAATGTCAAATACCTCCGCGAGATCTACTATTCGCCGTCAAAGCGCAAGAGCTATCGCGGCGCACTTCCCCAAGAGGTACGCGGACAAGGCGAATTTGGCCCCGGCATCAGGGCCTTGATCCCAATCTTGAAAAGCGAAGGCAACATGTCCGAAAAAAGGATCTTGGGCTTTTTCCAAAACTTCGGCATCGTGGTGTCTCCGACCTACATCTCCCAGCAATGGACGGGCGGCTATGAACTGTTCCATCAAGAAAAAAACGACCTTTACCGCGCAGGGATTGAGCATGGCGACTATGCCCAAATCGACGACACCAGCGCCCGAGTCAACGGCGTCAACCAATATTGCCAGATCGTGTGCAACCCTCTGTTCACAGCCTATTTCACCACCGAGGCCAAAGACCGTCAGGCAGTGTTAAGCGTGCTGACCAATTCCACCACCCCCCACTATTGTTACAATCAACAAGCCCAGGCACTACTCCATACCTTCAACCTTTCCGACAAGGCGTATGCCACCGTGGAAGCACAATTGCCACTTGACGTGGTTATGGATGAGGACGAATTTAAAGCACAGTTGGCCTGCCTTGACACCTTGGGTCCGCGTCAAAGCGCCCGCCTTGCCGATGCCTGCGCCATCGCCTATTACCATCAGCAAACCGATTTTCCGGTCATCGACACACTCCTGGCCGATGATGCCCCGCAATTCAAGCTGCTCACCCGGCGCATGGGACTGTGCTGGATCCACGATGCCAGGTTCTATAATAAACTCAGTCCGGTAGTGCCGGCACATCAAAACGCCTTGGCAGACTTTCGTGGCAGTTATTGGGCGTTCTACACTGATCTGCTCAAATACAAGCGTGAACCGATACCCGAAAAAAAGTGCTTGCTTGCCGAGCAGTTTGACGGACTCTTTTCAACCATCACCGGCTATGAAGCCCTGGATGACCGCATCTCCAAGACGCGGGACAAAAAGTTGGAGCTGTTGCAGGTCTTGGATCTTCCGCAGTTGCCACTGCACAACAATGATGCCGAGCTTGGCGCTCGGGTGCAGGCGCGCGCACGCGATGTTAGTTTCCAAACCCGCAGCGATGCGGGGACGAAAATCAAAGATACCTTCATGACCATCAACCAGACCGCCAAAAAGCTGGGGGTGAGTTTTTATGACTATATCTATGATCGAGTGACCCAACGTTTCGAACTACCCTCTTTGGCGGATTTGATTGTCAAAAAGGCACAGACTGTGCTGACGTGAAGAGGACGTTTCCTCGGAATTTAAAGTAGATAC
>DYLD01000055.1 GCA_020722315.1 Syntrophus aciditrophicus | reverse complement strand
AGGCTTTCTGTCCCTCAAAATAAAGAACGAGAAGCCGGACAAGCCTTCCTTAGAAGGTCAAGGTCAGCTTGTTCATCAGGATGTAGTCGTCGTCAACCTTGACGGCAGGATTGGCGCCCTTTAACGCGTCGCCGGTCCACAGATAGCCGGCGCCAACCATATAGGACAAGTTGTCATACACCTTATAAGTGGCGGTTACGTCTAATTCATAGCCAAGGTCTTTGCTGATCTGACCCGCTACTACATCTTTATCTATCTTCGCATAGGTGAAAGCCGCTCCCATCGAGAACTTCGGCGTTACTTTGTAGTCGCCGAAGACATTGAAGAGGAGGAAATTGGCTTTACCGCTGTTGGCGGTGTTGGTATCTCCGCCGGACCAGGTGTTAAGTTCATCGTTCATCATGATCAGCGCGGGGTTCCAGTCGGCGCCGCCGCCCAGACCAGATTCAACGTCGTTAGCCGTTGTAATGTCATTGCCTCTTGACCAGCCGACCTGGGCGCCGAATGTCGCCGGCCCCATACTGGTCCTTGCCATCAGGTAGGCCGCATAACCTTTCCAGTCAACATCTGCCACGCCGGGAATCTCGGACTCAAAGAATTTGCCGACATTGTAGTCGAATTCACCTTCCACATAAACCGACCCGAAGGTTGCTTTGAAGTAGGGCTCAAGGATGTGAAATTTCATGCTGCCGCCCGCCGGTCTGCCAATGGCGTTACGCAGGTATCCGTAAAGAACACCGGCCTGGCCGCCCTTGAAGGCGTAGATCGGAGCGAGGTAATAGGCATCGTAGTCTGCGTCGGCGTAATGGGGGGCCGCAACAGTATTGCCCTCATTACGTTTTTCATAGATGGCGACAAGGATCATGGGGCCGGCCTTTGTGGTCAGCTTGATTCTCGGTCTGGTTGTTGTGTTGTCGCCAAAAACGGTTCCCCACGCGCCGGCTGCTATATAACCAACATCAAACTTGCCGATGCCGGTGTTGAACGTCACATAACCGCGTTCCCAGTCGAAGTTGCGACCCGTGTCAACAGACTGTGCGGACCTGTTTCCAGCGGCGGTGCTTGTATCCCAGGCGCCTTCCATCGCGTCCATACGGGCGGTGAAGGTCAGTCCTTTGGCGATCTCGAAGACCGGCTGGAGTCTGATCCTCTGGAAGAAATAGGCGCGGGAATAGGCGTCTTTCTTCAAGCTGGGGTTGTCGTCATAGACGCCAACCACATAGTACGATCCGCCGAACTTTACGTCCACGGCGGATGCGGTTGCGCTGAAAGCCATGATAAGGCCGAGCGCCAGTAAAACTGCAAATAACTTTTTCATTTTTTCCTCCTGAATTTGTTTTTTGTCCCCACGGGCATGGGGCACCTTTTTTATGGAAAATGCATCAGGCATCTTCCGACCTGCGGTCTTTTTCATCCGGCTTCCGAAGCCGGCCGGGAAGCAAAAAATCCCCCCAAAAACCGCTCTAAACTGATTTTTCGGCGCATCCCCCCTTTCTTTTTTTGGGACGTTTGATGGATAGCAAATGCTTTTGTTTGCTACCACAAGCTTTTCACGTTTGTCAAGCCCCGATATAGGTTTTGCATATATGGGCAGCTCGACTGGAAGCCAGCAACGAACGTGCCAAGTACCGTTAAAGCCAGCCGTCGGAAAAAACAAACATTACGCTTCAGGGAGAAACATCAAACATATAGTGTAGAAATACTAAGGAATTGCGCTTTTTCGAGGATGCTTCTTCTTTTGTTTCTCTTCTTGAAAATCCGCTGATAAAATGCGTACTGGAGACCAAAATGTCACAACACTGTGTCAAAAAGAACACGGAAATTTTTCTTGACATCACTTTGCTCTTAAGATAGGAGCAAGCAGGAAAAAAGATGACTCCGGGTCAGAGACTGACCGCTGTTCATCAGCGGTCATCTGTTCTTGGGTCTTGATTTTATTCGTGTATTGGTGATTGCCCCCGGCTTAAGGAACGTTATGGAAGAAATAAAAAAAAGAGAATTCGAGCAGGTTTATTTGCCACCGGAGCGGGTGAAAGAGGCCTCCTACATCAAAAGCCGAAGCGAGTATGATGAGCTCTACCGGCAGTTTCTGGCCGATCCGTCCTTATTCTGGGCCCGTCAGGCCGATGAATATCTGAGTTTTTTCAAGAAATGGGATAGCGTCGAGGATTTTAACTTCGATATCCGCAAGGGGCCGATAGGCGTCAAGTATTTTTCCGGCGCGAAACTGAATGCATCCTACAACTGCCTCGACAGACACATTGACAAAAGAGGCGACAAGGTCGCGATCCAGTGGGTCGGAAACGAGCCCGGTGAGGAAAGGAACATCACCTATCGCGAGCTGCACCGGGACGTCTCGAAATTCGCGAATGTGCTCAAATCGCATGGGATAAAAAAGGGCGACAGGGTCTGCATCTATATGCCGATGGTCCCCGAGGCGGCCATAGCGATGCTGGCCTGCTCGCGGATCGGCGCGATACATACCGTCGTCTTCGGGGGCTTCAGCCCCGATGCGCTGGCCGTCCGGATCAATGATTCAAAGGCAAGGATCCTCGTCGTCTGCGACGGTTCGTTCCGCGGCGCGAAGGCGGTCCCGCAGAAGAGGGACGCTGATCTGGCCCTGAAGGAATGCCCCTCGATTGAAAAGGTCATTGTCGTCCGGAGGGTCGGAGAGAAGATCGGAAGGCTCGATTGGACAAAAGGCCGGGATCTGTGGTGGCACGAGGAAATGTCAAAGGCGGATGATCTCTGCGAGCCGGAATGGATGGACGCGGAAGATCCACTCTTTATCCTCTATACCTCCGGCTCGACCGGGAAGCCGAAGGGCGCCCTGCATACGACCGCCGGCTATCTCCTCTATGTCGCCTACACCCATAAGCTCGGCTTCGATATCCATGATGACGACATCTGGTGGTGCACCGCCGACATCGGCTGGGTGACGGGACACAGCTATTTGGTTTATGGGCCGCTCTGCAACGCCTCCACATCGCTGATGTTCGAAGGGGTGCCCAACTATCCGACCTACAGCCGGTTCTGGCAGATCGTCGAGAAATACAGGGTGACAAAGTTCTACACCGCCCCGACGGCGATTCGCGCGATCGCGAAGGAGGGCAACCAGTGGGTGCACGGAATCGACCTCTCGTCGCTGCGGATCCTCGGATCGGTCGGCGAGCCGCTCAACCCGGAGGCATGGCTCTGGTACTATAATGTTATCGGCAAGGGGCTCTGCCCAATCGTCGACACGTGGTGGCAGACCGAGACAGGAGGCTTTATGATCCTCCCTCTGCCCGGCGCGATCCCGATCAAGCCGGCGAAGGCGGCCATGCCGATCATGGGCGTCGTCCCTGCCCTTGTTGACGATACAATGGGAACAGAGATTAAGGAAACGGTCGGCCGCGGCGCGCTCTGTATCAAAAGGCCGTGGCCAGGGATTGCCCGGACGATCTACGGCGACCACAAAAAATACGAGGCGACCTATTTCGAGGCGTTTCCGGGCATGTATTTCGCCGGGGACGGCGCGCTCAGGGACGAGGATGGCTATTACCGGATTACCGGCCGGATAGACGATGTGATCAACGTCTCCGGACATCGCCTCGGAACCGCCGAGGTCGAGGCGGCGCTGAATTCCCACGAAAAGGTCGCCGAATCCGCGGTCGTCGGTTATCCGCACGAGATCAAGGGGCAATCGATCTATGCCTACGTCACGCTGAAGACCGGGATCGAAAAATCGGAGGAATTAAAAAGGGAGCTCGTTAGCCATGTGCGGACCGTCATCGGACCGATCGCGACGCCGGAGAAGATCCAGTGGGCGGACGGTCTCCCGAAGACGCGCAGCGGCAAGATCATGCGGCGCATCCTGAAAAAGGTCGCCGCAAACGAGATCGGCGATCTCGGCGATACAAGCACGCTGGCCGACCCGTCGGTTGTCGAGGATCTTATCAAGAACCGGCTGTAGGGGCTCTAAAATGGAGAGCGAAATACGAGAAAAATCAGTTGTGCTATGACGGCAAGGCGAATTAAAGGGCTTTAATCAATTTTTCATAGGATGCGCGGAAGGCCGATCGGGGCCTTAAACGAGGCGCGCATCAGAAAAAAGGAGGAGAACGTGAATATTGTCGCATGTGTAAAGCAGGTCCCGGATACGGAAGCCCAGATCAAGGTCAAGGCTGACGGATCCGGCATCGAGGAAGGCGGGATCAAATGGGTCATGAATCCGTACGATGAATACGGCGTCGAAGAGGCCCTCCGCCTGAAGGAAAAAAAAGGCGGGGAGGTTACCGTGGTCTCGTTAGGGCCGGCCCGGGTGATCGAAACGATCCGCACTGCGCTGGCGATGGGGGCCGACAAGGGCATCCATATCCAGGATGCGGCCTTTGACAACGCGGATGCCTATACGACGGCACTGGCGCTCGCGGCGGCGATCAAGCCCCTTAATGCGGACATCATCTTCTGCGGGCAGCGGGCGATCGACGGCGACCAGGGACAGGTCGGGGCGATACTGGCCGATATGCTCGACATCCCGCACGTTGCGGTCGTCACGAAACTTGAATACACGGACGGCGCGATCAAGGCCACCCGGCCGATCGAGGGGGCGCAAATCTTGATCGAGGCGAAGCTGCCGTGCCTTATCACGGCCCAGAAGGGACTCAACGAACCCCGCTACGCGTCGCTTCCGGGGATCATGAAGGCGAAGAAAAAGCCCGTTGACGTCAAAAACGCCGCATCTCTGGGTGTAACCCCTTCGGTCAACATGAAGGTCGTCAAATTCACCCCGCCTCCGGCGAGGGCCGCGGGGAAGATCATCGGCGGAGACGACCCGGCGCTGAAGGCCAAAGAGCTGGCCAGACTGCTTCGCGAAGAGGCAAAGGTGATATAGCCGTTTTTCTGCGCTTGGGAAGTGATTTTGTAAACAGAAATTTTTCCGAAAAATGGAGGATAGCGATATGGCAAATGGGGTTTGGATTATAGCGGAGCAGAGGGATGGCGCCCTTCGCAAGATAAGCTTTGAAATAGCCAGCACGGCAAGGAAGCTGGCCGACGAGCTGGGGCAGCAGGTTTGCGCGGTTCTTTTGGGTTCCGGCATCGAGGGGCTTGCCGCGGAGCTCGCGAAATACGGAGTGGACAAGGTTTTTGTCGCGGACGACCCGGCGCTGGAGCCGTACACGACAGACGCCCATGCGGCCGCGGCGGCGAAAATCATCAAGGAAAATGATCCGGCGATCCTGCTTCTGGGGGCCTCGACACAGGGAAGGGACCTTTCGGCGCGCCTGGTCGGGAAGCTCGCCACCGGCATGGGGACGGACTGTGTAGATGCGAAGATCGTCGACGGCAAACTTCTTTTGAAAAGACCGATGTACGCCGGAAAATGCTTCGGCGAGGTGACGATCTCGTCGTTCCCGCAGATGGCCACGCTTCGGCCGAACGTCTTTCCGGCCGTCGAGAATCCGAAGGCCGGCGAGGTCGTCAAGTTCGACCCGGCCCTTGATCCGGCGAAACTTAAAACAAAGGTTGTGGAAGTCCAGAAAGACACAAGCGGCAAGGTGGATCTGACCGAGGCGAACATCATCGTCTCCGGCGGCCGCGGTATGAAAGGCCCGGAGAATTACCCCCTGATCGAGGAGCTTGCCGCGGTCCTCGGCGCGACGGTCGGGGCCTCGCGTGCGGCGGTTGACGCGGGCTGGCGACCACAGAGCGATCAGGTCGGGCAGACCGGCAAGATCGTCTCCCCGAATCTCTATATCGCCTGCGGCATCTCCGGCGCGATTCAGCATTTGGCCGGGATGGGCTCTTCGAAGGTGATCGTCGCGATCAACAAGGACCCCGAGGCGCCGATCTTTGCGAAGGCCGACTACGGCGTTGTTGATGACCTCTTCAAGGTTGTACCTGAGCTGACCAAGGCCTGCAAGGAACTCCTCGCATAAGCGGGAAGGCTATAAGGAGCTAAGATATGGAATCGGGAAAGTTTTCTGTCGGCAATGAGGGCCGCGAGGTATTCTGGAACGCGGAGCATTTCGAGGCCCTGCTTTTCGTTTTCGCGGGGTTGGCCGTACTTATCTTCGCGTACGGCGTCTACAGGCGCTGGCGGATGTGGAAGGCCATCGGAAAACCGGAAATACGCTGGGACAATGCCGGTGAACGTATCAAACGATTGATTCTCGACGGTCTTTTTCAGGTCAAGACGTTTCGTGAACGTTACCCCGGCATTATGCATGGGCTTATCTTTTTCGGGTTTTTTATCCTGATCTTCGGCGCCTTCTTTGACGCGACCGAGTTCCATATAGCTGAGCCGCTAGGCATTGAGTTCCTCCGCGGGAACATCTATCTGCTCTTCTCGGTTCTGATGGAGATCTTCGGCCTTTTTGTCCTGCTCGGCATCATCATGGCCCTCTGGCGCAGGTACATTACGAAGCCGGACTATCTCGGCTACAAGGGCAAATCCGACAACATCCCCGAGGATGCGATTGTGCTTGTGCTGATCGGGCTTATCATCATTACCGGTTTTATCCTTGAGGCGCTCAGAATAGGCGTCACAAAACCGTCCTGGGAGGTCTGGTCTTTCGGGGGCTGGATTCTCGCCGGGGCCTTCGCCGGAGTTGACCATGAACAGCTCAAGGCATGGCACAAGATCACTTGGTGGGGGCATGCCTTTCTGTCGATGGGCTTTATCGCCTACATCCCGTATTCCCGACTGCTCCACATGATTACGACGCCGGCCAATCAATTCTTCTCCTCGCTGAAGCCGACCGGCGAACTGCAGCCGATTCAGGACTTTGAGAATGCCGAGACATTCGGCGTCGGAAAGCTCGGGGATATGACCTGGAAGCAGATCTTCGACGTCGATGCCTGCACGAAATGCGGGCGCTGCCAGGATGGGTGCCCGGCGTATCTGTCCGGCAAACCCCTTTCCCCGAAGAAGTTCATCCAGGACATCAAGACGTACTGGGTGCAAAAATCCTCCGAGGTCGTCGCGGCAAATAAGACCGCGGCCGGAGCGGGGGGGACCGCGGAGCAGAAAACGGCGGAGGAGGACAAAACACTTCCCGGGGAGGTCATCGACCTGCACGAGATCTGGGCGTGCACGAACTGCATGTACTGCATGGAGCATTGCCCGGCCTTGATCGAGCACGTACCGAAAATCGTCGGCATGCGCCAGTACAAGGTGCTTACCGAGGCGGATTTCCCGCCCGAGCTCCAGCTTACGTTTAGAAACATGGAGAACAACTCCAATCCGTGGGGGATCGGTTCCCACCTGCGAGGCGACTGGGCCAAGGAGCTGGGGATAAAGACGCTCGCAGAGGATCCGAACGTCGAGTATTTGTATTTTGTCGGCTGCGCCGGGTCTTTTGACGACCGCGGAAAGAAGGTCGCTACGGCGTTTGCCAAAATACTTCAGGCGGCCGGGGTCAGCTTCGGCATCCTCGGAACCGAGGAGTCCTGCTGCGGCGATTCGGCGATGCGCGGAGGAAATGAATATCTCTACCAGACGCTGGCGCAGGCGAATATCGAGACGATGAACGGCTACAACGTAAAAAAGATCATCGCGACCTGTCCGCACGGCTACAACATCCTGAAAAAGGAGTACAGGAGCTTCGGCGGCAATTACGAGGTCTACCACCACACCGAAATCATCGCCGATCTGATCGCTAAAGGGAAAATTTCACTCAAGAAACCCGTTGATAAACTCTTTACCTACCACGACTCGTGTTTCCTCGGCCGCTACAACGGGATTTACGATCAGCCAAGGAACATACTCAACGCCGTGCCCGGTCTGAAGCTTGCCGAGATGGAACGCAACCGCGAGAAGAGCTTCTGCTGCGGCGCCGGAGGGGCGAGGATGTGGATGGAAGAGGACATCGGCGATAGGATCAACAACATGCGCACCGATCAGGCGATTGCGACCGGCGCAACCGGCGTCGCGCTGGCCTGCCCGTTCTGTTTGACGATGCTCTCCGACGGAATAAAGGATCGCAAGAAAGACGAGCAGATGGAGGCCCTCGATGTCGCCGAGATCGTCTGGGAGGCGATGGGGCTTGAGGAGAAAAAGGCGCCGGCGGCTGCCGCCGAGGCGCCCGCGGCATAATTTTCGCTCATGCGCCGCATGCATGTAAGGGGAATCCGGAAAACGGGAGAAACCGGCCGTTTTCCGGAGTTTTTTCATAGATGAAAGGATGGGCAAGATGTCGGAACCCATCTATGCGGCAAAGCCGTGGTTGAAGTCTGAGGAAATAACGCTGCCGGAATATCTGGACCGCTCAGGAAAGGAACTCGCCGAGAGGCCCGCGCTGCTTTTTCAGGGCGCTGTCGTATCGTTCAAACAGCTCAAAGAGATGGTGGATCGTTTTGCCGCCTGTCTCCATGCCTTCGGCGTCAAGAAAGGGAACGCGGTCGCGATTTTGCTGCGACGACAGGGTGCCCCGCAAAACCTTCAAATCGCGCTTCAGGAGACCATCTTTGGTGGTTTTATCTCAAACCCAAAAGCTTGCGTGAAACAACAATCCGCTGGATTTCGTTTGTTCCCTCGTAGATCTGGCAGATCTTCGCATCCCGCATATGGCGTTCCGCCGGGTATTCCTTGATGTAGCCGTAACCCCCGAAAATCTGCACCCCTTCGATCGCCGCTTTCATCGCGACATCGGAGGCGAAGTATTTGGCCATCGCCGATTCCTTCTCGAAATCGAGGTGGTTGTCCTCAAGCCAGGCGGCCCGAAGAAGCATGAGCTCCGCGGCGTCGAGCTCGGTTGCCATGTCGGCAAGCTTGAACTGGATCGCCTGGAACGAACTGATCGTCTTGCCGAACTGGACGCGCTCCTTCGCGTACGCAAGGGCATCTTCAAGGGCCGCCCGTCCTATCCCGCAGGCCTGCGCGCCGATGCCGATACGCCCCGCGTCAAGCCCGGAAAGCATCTGGCGGAAGCCCTGACCCGGTTTGCCGAGGAGATTCTCCGCCGGGACCTCGGCGTCCTCGAAAACAAGCTCGGCCGTTCCCGAGGCGAGGATTCCGAGTTTTTCCTCGATTTTACCAACATGAAAGCCGGGCGTGTTTTTCAGATCAACGACCAGATTGATGATTCCCTTGTATCCGGCGGACGCATCGGTTGTCGCGGCAAGAACACAGTATTGGGCGACGTTGCCGTTCGTTATAAACGTCTTGACGCCATTGACGATATATTTGTCGCCTTTCAGTTGGGCCCTGCACTTGAGCGCAGCGGCGTCGGAACCTGCGGAAGATTCCGTCAGGCCGTAGCAGCCCTCGACCTTGCCGCCGGCGACCGGGGCGAGAAACTTCTTCTTCTGTTCATCCGTGCCGAATTCGTTTAACGGGTAGCCGTATAGGCTGTTATTGACCGAGGTTATGACACCGACGCTCGCACAGGCCTTCGATATCTCGATTAAGGCCATCACATAGGTCACATTGTCCATCCCGGCGCCGCCGTATTCGGTCGGCACGGCCACCCCCATGATCCCCATCTCTCCCAGCTTGCGGCAAATCTCCTCGGGATGGCGGTGTGTCCTGTCAAGCTCGGCCGCGACGGGTTTGATATTCTCCTCGGAAAATTTCCGGACCATATCCCTGACCATCTTTTGTTCATCGGTGGGTGCAAAGTTCATAAGCAATCTCCTTTTTGATGGGGTCAGGTCTTGCTTTTTGCCTCATGCCCATTCCCCATGTTCGTCGAGTGTTCGATAAAGCAATCATAATATCGATCAGTCAAAAGAGCAACAAAAAACAAGAGCTGACCCCATTAAATGCGTGAGGCAAAAAACAAGACCTGACCCCATTAAATGATGATCCCATTAAATGACTGACCCTGCATTCTCATCGTTATCTTCCCGTAAAAGCCGGCTTTCTCTTCTCGAGAAACGCCTTCATCCCCTCCTTCTGGTCATCGGTGCTGAAGCATTGCGCGCAGCATTCGACCTCGAGACGGCAGGCGTTGTCGAGCGCGAGATCGTAGCCGAAATTGATGCTGTGCTTGGCCATCTTGATCGCAAAGCCGGGCATACCGGCAAGCTTCCGGGCAAACTTCTGCGCCTCGGGAATCAATTGCTCCGGAGCGAAAACCCTGTTTACAAGGCCGATCTCGTAAGCACGCTGGGCGTTGATCTGCTCTCCGGACAGGATCATCTCTTTGGCCCTGCCGAAGCCGATGATCCTCGCAAGCCTCTGAGTTCCTCCCCAGCCGGGAATGATCCCGAGGAGTATCTCCGGCTGGCCGAATATCGCCTTTTCCGACGCGAAGCGGATATCACACGCAAGCGAAATCTCCGTCCCGCCGCCGAGTGCGTAGCCGTTCACCGCGGCAATGACGGGTTTGGGCATCGTCTCGATACTGCGCAGGGTCTGATGTCCCAATTCCATAAAGGAAACAATTTGCTGCGGCCTTAAGTTCTGCATCTCGACGATGTCGGCGCCGGCGACGAAGGCCCTTTCACCCGATCCGGTAAGAATCAACGCCTTGATCGCGTCATCGGAATTGCATACGCCTACCGCATCCGCAAGCTCGCTCATCGTTTCGGAATTCATCGCGTTGAGCGCCTTCGGCCGGTTGAACGTTACTGTGGCTACTCCTTCATCAACGGTGAAAAGAATGTTCTTGTAATCCATCATTGCCTCCTCTGAATTTTGAGATTTTTTGCAAATGCGAAAAAACGAAAAACCTCTCTAAGCGCAAGGGGAACCATTTTTCAGATCCGCTCCAGAACAATCGCCATCCCCTGGCCGCCGCCTATGCAGAGCGTCGCGAGTCCAAGATTCAGATCTTTCTTCTGCATCTGCATCGCGAGGCTGTAGGTGATGCGCGCGCCGGTGCAGCCGACCGGATGGCCGATCGAAATCCCGCTTCCGTTCAGGTTGCAGTTGTCGAGCTTGATATCGAGCTCCCGCATGCACGCGATCGCCTGGCTGGCGAAGGCCTCGTTGAGCTCGATCAGATCAAAGTCCCTGATCGTAAGGCCGAGCTGCTTCATGACCTTGCGTGTCGCAGGGATCGGCCCCAGCCCCATATAGGCCGTGTCCACGCCTCCCGAGGCGTAGCCCTTGATCCGGGCGATCGGTTTCAGACCAAGCTCCTTTGCCTTCTCCGCATACGTCACGACGACGGCCGCCGCCGCATCGTTGATCCCGGAAGAGTTTCCGGCGGTCACGGTTCCCCCGTCCTTTTTGAATGCGGGGGGGAGTTTGGCCATTTTCTCCAGCGATGTGTCCATCGGGCGTTCATCCTTATTAAAAATGACGGGCTGCCCCTTTTTCTGCGGAACGACGACCGGAACAATCTCATCGGCGACAGCGCCGCTCGCGTTGGAAGCCATCGCCCGCTGGTGGCTGATCAGCGCAAGCTCATCCTGCTCCTGCCGGCTGATCTTGTAGCGCGCGGCGATGTTTTCCGCGGTGATGCCCATATGGTAGCCGTGGAAGATCTCGAAAAGCCCGTCGAATACCATCAGGTCGATTACTTGTCCGAACGGCATGCTCATCCGGTAGCCCCAGCGCGCGTCGGGAATCGCAAAAGGCGCCATCGACATGTTTTCCATGCCCCCCGCGACGATGATCTCCGCGTCCCCCGCCTTGATCGCCTGGGCGGCAAGCGTGATCGCTTTCATGCCCGAGGCGCAGACCTTGTTGACGGTGATCGCGGTCGTTTCCTCGGGGAGGCCGGCGTAAATCGCGGCCTGGCGCCCCGGGTTCTGGCCCTGGCCTCCGATGATGACGTTGCCCATAATGCATTCGTCGAAAGGAACCGGCGTCAAGTTTTCGGGATAATCGTAGAATTTGCGCTGAATCTCCGTCTTGTCCACGTCCTTGAAGACATCGGGACGCAAATCACGGGCTTCGGCGCTGAGTCCCGGCCGGAGTCCCGCCCGTTTGATCGCCTCTTTGATGACCAGCGCGCCGAGGTCGACGACCTTGACACCTTTGAGCGAACCGCCGAAGCTTCCGACGGCCGTTCTGGCCCCGCTAACGATTACAATATCTCTCATCTACAACAACCTCCTTTAAAAAATTGATCGTCAACAGACTATACCTTTATCAGCATTGCATCCCCCTGCGCAGCGCCGGAGCAGATCCCGCAGACCCCGAGTCCCCCGCCGCGCCGCCGGAGTTCGTAGGCAAGCGTCATCAAAATCCTCGCGCCGGTCGCCCCGATCGGGTGGCCGTAGGCGATCGCGCTCCCGTTGACGTTGATTTTGGCGAACATTTCCTCTTTTGTCATCCCCAGAATGGCCCTCGCGCTGACCAGGACGACCGCGGCGAACGCCTCGTTTATCTCTATCAGCTTGATATCATCCAGCGTCAGGTCGTTCTGCTCGAGCACCTTCTTGATCGCGAGCCCCGGAACGGTCGCGATATCCTTCGGCGGCTGCGAAACCTCCGCGTAATCCAGGATCGTGCAGAGCGGCTTCATGCCCAGCTCGGAGGCCTTCTCAGCGCTCATAACCAGGCAGGCATCCCCTCCGTCGTTGATTCCGGGGGCGTTTCCGGCGGTGACGCTGCCCGGCTTTCCGGTCACGGAGCTTTTATGGCCGAACACCGGGGGCAGAGCCGCAAGGCCTTCCATTGTCGTATCGGGCCGCGGCTGCTCATCCTTGTCAACGATCGCGGTGCCCTTCTTCAGTTTGATTTCGACTGGAAAGATCTCATCGTCCAGCCTTCCCGCCTTCATCGCATCGACGGCGGCATGCTGGGAATGGTACGCCCATTCGTCCTGTTCTTCCCGGCTGAAGCCGAACTCATCCCCGACCTCCGAGCCGTGGATTGCCATGTGCCGGTTGTAAAACGCGCACCAGAGCCCGTCGTTCACCGTCAGATCAACGACGGGGCGGGACGGCAGGCCCATCCGGCTTCCCCAGCGCATATCGGGCAGCGCGTAGGGGCCGTTGCTCATGCTTTCCTGGCCGCCGGCTATGCAGATCTCGGCCCGGCCGAGCTGGATCATCTGCACCGCAAGGTCCACCGTCTTGATCCCGGAGGAACAGACCTTGTTGATCGTGATGCTGGGAACCCAGTCGGGGATGCCGGCCAAAATCGACGCCTGACGGCTCGGAACCTGCCCGCAGCCGGCGGAAACAACCTGCCCCATAAAGACGTAATCTATATCTTCGGGTTTGACCTTGCCGTTCGTCCTGCGGAGGACCTCCTTAATCGCCATTGCACCCAACTCCGGCGCGGTGTAATCCTTCAGCATCCCGCCGAAGCGTCCGTAAGGGGTCCGGCACGCCTCGACGATGACGACCTCGCGGAGCTTCGGATCACGTTTTTTCCTGCGCCCCATCGTCGTAAAATCCGGGATGCGCTTGCCATATTGGGCCGGCGTGAGTTTGGCGTATTTTTCATGGAGCTTCTGCTCTATCTTCTGAGGGATTCGTTCCATTTAAGCTTCTCCTGATTTATTCGTTTCATTTTGGACAGAGTTTTTTTCGCTACGCTGTTTTTTGCTGCACCTTGACGAGCCCGTTTAGGATGCGACGCAGAAAAGGAGACCTTTTTGCTAGTGTTCCATACCGCTTTCTTTTGGGGGGAGGATTTTTTCGGCGAATTCTATCTCTCTGGGCGCCTTGTACGACGAAAGATAGGCTCGACAGTGTTTAAGAAGCTCACGCTCCTCTACCTGCGCGGACGGCTTTTTGACGACAATCGCCTTGACGATTTCTCCCCTGATCAAATCCTTTTTGCCGACGACGAGCGACTCCTGAACGCCGGGGTGAAGGTTGATCACGTCTTCTATTTCCCTGGGATAGACGTTGAATCCGCTCGTGATGATCATCCGCTTCTTTCGGCCGGTGATGAACAGATAGCCCTCTTCGTCCATCCGGGCAAGATCACCGGTATAAAGCCAGCCGTTTTTGATGACGCGGGCGGTAGCCTCCTGATCCTTGTAATAACCCTTCATGATATTTTCGCCCCGGAGGATCAGTTCGCCGACAGTTCCCCGGGGAAGTTCGTTTCCATCCGAATCGACGATTTTCGCGGTGACGCGCGGGATCGCAATTCCTATCGAACCAGGTTTCCGGGGCAGATCAAGACGGCTGAACGATGCAACCGGAGAGGCCTCGGTGAGACCGTAGCCCTCCAGGATTCTGACACCGAATTTTTTCTCGAAAGGCTCGATAAAATCCACCGGCATCGCCGCACCGCCGGTTATGCAGACCTTGAGCGATTTCAATGAGTAATTGCCCGCCTTTTCGTGAAAATACATGCCGAGAAAAAGACGGGGAACTGCGGCAAGGTAGGTAACCTTTTGGCTTTCAATAAGGCCAAAGACCGCATCCAGATTGAAACGCTCCATCAAAACGACCCCGGCGCCTATCCTCAGCGGCGCCAGCATGTTCGCAACCGCGCCGAAGGAATGGAAAAACGGTATGACGGCAAGGCCGATGTCCGTTTCATCGCTGTGCAGCACGGTGCGGAGGAGCTCCGACTGCGAATAGAGGTTCTGCTGCGTCAAAACCGCGCCGCGCGGCTTTCCGGTAAGACCGGATGTATAGATCAGCACGGCCGGGTCATCGTCCTTTAGCACGGGGATTGAGATCGTAAAGGGTCCTTTTTCAATGATATCCTTAAACTGCGACGGCTTCTCAAAGGATTCGGTTGTGATCAGATGGGTGTAAAGCGGCAATTGATCTCTGATACTCTCGAAACGCCCTGCCAGTTCGGCCTGTGTTATCAGGCACCGGGAGTCGCTGTTTCCCAAAAGATAGGTAAGCTCGTACGGGGTGGACTGGATATGCAGCGTGACAGCTACCGCCCCGATTTTCTGGATGCCGAAATAGGCAATGACAAACTCAGGACAGTTCGGCAGCATGACGGCGATTTTATCGCCTTTTCCCAGGCCGAGCGACCTTAAATGGTTTCCCAGAGAACAGGCTGCTCTCTCCAGAGCTCGATAGCTGATTCTGATTTCATTGTAAACCAGCGCGATGCGGTCCGCGTGTTGCTCGGCAGCAGTCTGGAGCATCATTCCCAAATTGCCGTCATGGCGCCTGGAACCGCTTAAGGGAGACCTGGGATTAACTGTGGCTGGATCGTTTTCGTGAACCTGTGGCTCCATCTGCATCCGCTTTTGACCCTTTTCAAAAAAAATTTCGCTCCTATTAACACAGAAGCTCAAGGAAATACAACGCTCTTTTTCCTTGCGATGCACCCGGCTTTTTTCTATAATGCCGCCGCATCTGTAAAACCCCCTCCGGGAAGAAAAAAACGGCCGCCCCCGGCCCGGGGTCACCCAATCGGCAAAAAATCGTTCCGTTGCGCGGCGATACGATGCTTTCATAAAAGGAGACCAAAATGAAAAAAATCGGACTGTTGTTTTTTATGGCATTATTCTGGATCGGATCGACGGCCTTTGCCGACGGGCTCAAGGTTGGAGACAGGGCTCCGGATTTCAAATTGAAGGACTCGACCGGAAAGGAATACACGCTGGAATCTCCGGAATTCAAGGGTAAGGTTCTGTATGTTTGCTATGCGGACCCCGACGAGAAGGACACGAACAACCACGTCGAGGACGCGCTGAAAAAGGAGAGGGAGTCCGGCGCGTTGGACAAGGCGCGCTATAAGGGGTTCGGCATCGTCAATATGAAGGCGACCGGTATGCCGAATTTTCTGATCAAGGCGGCAATCAAAAGCAAGAAGAAAAAGACCGGCGCGATCATCCTTTTGGACTATGATCAGTCTATTCTCAAATCCTGGGGGTTGAAAAACGACTCCTCCGACATCGTGATTCTGGATAAGGAACGGATCTGCCGGTTTATCCATTACGGCAAACTGCCCGAGGCGGAATTGCCCAAGATGATCGGGATTATCAAGGAATATCAGGAAAAGTAGGGCCAATGCAGGGCAGACGCAGGATAGCGGTCGTGATCCCCAAATACGGCCTGCCAGGCGGGGCGGAGGGTTTTGCCGCCGAACTGACCGGAAGGATTGCCAACGACCCGCGGTTTGAGATCCATGTATTCGCGAATCGCTGGATTGCCTCCTCCGACAGGATAACCTTTCACAA
>DYLD01000252.1 GCA_020722315.1 Syntrophus aciditrophicus | reverse complement strand
GTAACCATTAAGCTACCCGAAGAAACGGAGTTCTTTTAGAACATTTTCATCACAAAGTTCTGGCATCAGCGTAGAAGCCACCCGATATTTTGTTTTTCCAGCTATTTTGAGACTTGAAGAGGCGCAGGAGGGCCAGTACTCGATTCCGACGCTCTGGGGGGTGGGGATTGGACCGAAGAGCGTGAGGTTGAGTTTGCGGAAGTTCACGTCGATAGGTACGCCTGTCTGTGTGCCCCGCCCAGGCAGACATAGACAGGCGGCAAGTTCCAGCATCATGTCAAGAGGGTTCAGCTTATGAAGTTTTGAGGTCTCAACCAGGCTCATCAATATCTCGTGGTTGCGAGCGCCGGAGGCAGAGTTGTTTCCGTAGGTGATTTTTCGCATGACGACGGAGGGCCGCAAGGCTCT
Organism: Syntrophus aciditrophicus; assembly: GCA_020722315.1. GTDB lineage: Bacteria > Desulfobacterota > Syntrophia > Syntrophales > UBA5619 > DYLD01. Next base: position 1,961 of record DYLD01000252.1, on the reverse strand, counting down.
TTCGGCGCGGTTGTTGTCCGGATCAACATCTTTGAATTGCAAGAAGGTGAAATTTTCGTCCCTGTGCATAATCAACCTTTTGCGGAGATTATCCGCATCCTGGTTTTCGAGAGGCCGTTCCAGCAGTTGGTCGAGTTCTTCCTCGAAATCCTTCGCCATTTGATGAGCCCGCTCATTGCCAATAAGGTTGGCCAACCAGTCCCGCTTTGCCTGACGGGCTCTTTTGAAGATATCTTTCAAAGATAAGGCGAAAAGATTGGCTGGCTGATCCTGCGGATAAAATTTTTCAAGGTTTGTGGCCGCCCGTTCATAATGGGTGAGGCACTTCTGTTTGGCCAGTGCTTCAAGTGTGTTATAGGCGCTGAAGCAGTCTGAACCCAACACGCCGCCGTAATGTTCTCCGAGCACACCGGCCGGCACAGTCCCAGCCCGGCTTGAAGTGATCTTGAAAAAGGCGCAATCCGGATTGGTAAACGTCCAGAGCCATTGCGTGAGCTTTCCACATGGCCATGATGTTTCATCCACATTGATATCACTGCTGTATCGCACCATATCCGCAATATGCTCGTAACACGGGCGTCCGGAATCGGCCAGTTTTTTATCAAAGCCAACCAGTGTGGCGGGAGTGATTTCAATCCCCCATAATCCGGCAAGAATTTTACGGACACCCTCAAATGGCATTTTAATCACATAGCGCAGATAACCGGCCGTTGCCACGGCAACCGGCCCGATATATCCCTTTGGCCTTTCATCCTCGCTCGTCGGGAAAAAAGTTTTACCGCAGTCACGACAATAACCGCGTTGTTTGACAAAGCGCGTCAAGACCGGCCGCACAATGACAATATCCTCTTGATAATGATCTTCGGTATCTTGACAAGGAACGATATTGTTCGAGCGACAATACGGACATTGTTCAGGATGGACAAATATGGTTCTATCAGGCGGTCGGTTTGGTTTTTGGCGCGTAGCGCCACGGTGACCCACCGGCGCGCCGCGCTTTTTACGGGGGATTTCCGGTTCCACCGACGTGTCCCCTGCCTGCATCGCTTCACCTGGCGCAGGTGATTGGTCCGGAACATTTTCATCCTCAGTGTTATCTCTTGCGAAAGGACGTTGCGCAAGATCGCGAAATTTTGCCCGAAGCGCCTCGTTCTCTTGACGCAAGGCTGAAATTTCGTCTTCTTTTTCCTTGAAAGCCTTGATGGCTGTATCAAAAACACCGCGCAAATCGCGGTTTTCTGTTTTTAACCGGTCGAGTTCGGCCAAAATCTCATCGCAATCGCGTCGGTCAAGATGTGGACAGGCCGTCTTATACGGACAATCACCGTCTTCGGTCTGCACCAAACAAAGCGGACCCGGCGTTGTCTGCTGCATCTGGCGGCCATGCTTGTCACCATCGGCAAGAAACATTCAATTTCCTCCGGCTTTTGGACGACATTTTTTGGTTTGATTCGCCGGCAGGCCTGTCTGCCGTGGCGGCAGAGGGAGGCGAAGAATCCGCAATTCAATAGCTGTGAGTTTTGCGAGTATAATCTTGAGCTTGCGCCAGTTTTCGACCCATTCAATAGCTGTTGCTTCGCGTCCGTTTCTTATACGGATCGTCTGGGTTTTGCCTCCCATGTTCCTGGTCACGATCATGTCCTGATGCCTTTTTCCCATCGCGCAGTGGCATCCGGGTTTTCCGCAGCGAAAGCGTCTCTTCACAACACTGGCTTTCATCGGAAAACCGAGCGCCTGCGCCTGCTTCCAAATCCGTTCCGCCCTTTTCAAGGCGGTCTTTTCCATATAAGATGTATTTTTCATGCCTATAAGCATAGCACTTATAGACATAAAGCAAGAAATAAAACGCGATTTTTCACGATTTTTTTCAAGTTCGCAAAGCGTTGATATTAAAGCGCTTACGCCCCCCCGTTTGGGAGCGTTTTCTCCTTGCGTTAACGACGGGAAATGCTATGTTTACA
>DYLD01000054.1 GCA_020722315.1 Syntrophus aciditrophicus | reverse complement strand
CAAAGCGGAATGAATCCGTTTGGGACAGATCCCCAGAGCTCTCGGTTCAAGGATGTGCGCCCAGCCGGATCGGTAGTGTGCTAAAGACGATTTTTATTCCTGACGCTACACCAAGTCAAGAATTAAAACTCCCGAACGAAGCAGCGTTTTTAAGCCTTCCTTTCTTGCTTTTATCTGGCGGGATACTCCTGTTTATGATAACTTAACACGATGGACGGTAGCGGAAACCCCGCTGCAGATTTGCGAACACAGTGTCCGCGTAGCCGGAGGAGTGAACAAATGGGACTGATCAATCTTTTATTAAAGGACCCGATAACATTTGTTATCCTCGCGATAGCGCTTCTGTATTCGATCATCTTTCACGAGCTGGCCCACGGCTGGGTCGCTTTCCAAATGGGAGATTCGACAGCAAAATATATGGGCAGATTGACGTTGAATCCCTTAAGCCACCTTGATTTGCTCGGCACGCTGATGCTGCTCTTCGTCGGTTTCGGCTGGGCGAAGCCGGTTCCGATCAACATGAACTATATCCGCAACAAACGGTCGGGGCTGATCCTTGTCTCTTGTGCGGGAATCATCGCGAACACGATTCTGGCCTTTATCGCCCTTTTGGTATTTAGGCTGATATCCCCGTCCCCTTCCGGCTCCATCGGTCTTTTTCTCTACTATTTTGCTCAGATCAACATCATCCTCGCCGCCTTCAATCTGATTCCGATACCGCCGCTGGACGGAGCGAAGATTCTGATGGGCTTTCTGTCGCCGCGTGCACAGTATGCGCTCTTGCGTCTTGAGCCCTACGGTTTCTTTATTATCATCGCGCTGCTTTTCGCCGGTGCGCTTGACCCTATCATACGGTTTTTTCGCTGGATTATCCTGACGATCATCGGGTTTCTGCTGTTCTAAGTTTCTTTTTCGGTGCATGGATGAAAGAGACGGTTTTCAAAGTTGTCAATCTTACCAAAATCTATCTGATGGGCGAAGTCGAAGTCCATGCACTTCGGGGTGCAAACCTGGAAATATACGCCAAAGAACTTGTCGTCCTGCTCGGTCCGTCGGGAAGCGGCAAATCGACCCTGTTGAACATCCTCGGCGGACTCGATACGGCGACGAGCGGGCAGGTCTATTACCGCAAAACGGAGCTGACAACAGCCGGCGAGCGCGAACTGACCGAGTACCGTCGCGCGCATGTCGGCTTTGTGTTTCAATTCTACAACCTCATCCCGAGCCTTACAGCGGAGGAGAATGTCTCGGTCGTAACGGAAATTTCGGAAAATCCGATGAAACCGGCCGACGCGCTCAAGCTGGTCGGGCTGGGAGAGCGCCTCGACCACTTCCCCGCCCAGCTCTCCGGCGGCGAACAGCAACGCGTCGCGATAGCCCGCGCGATCGCGAAGAACCCGGCCGTGCTTCTGTGCGACGAGCCGACCGGGGCGCTCGACTCCGAAACGGGGATTGTCGTTCTCGACGTGCTCGACCGCATCAACCGGGAGCTGGGCACGGCGACCGTGATCATAACGCATAACTCCGACATCGCCGGCATGGCGAACAGGGTTATCCATCTCAACAACGGCATGATAACGGAAGTTATTGAAAACAAAAACAAAAAACCGCCATCCGAGTTCCGCTGGTGAAGAATGTACTCCCTCGACAAAAAGATACTGCGTGATATCAGGCATATGAAGGGCCAGGTGCTGGCGATCACGCTGGTCATCGTAAGCGGGATGGCCGCCTACATCATGTTCATCAGCACGATTGATTCGCTTTCGATCACACGGGACTCTTTCTATCGCGACCAGAAATTCGCGGACGTTTTTGTGTCGCTGAAGCGGGCGCCGGAGAGCCTGAAGGCAAAAATCCGCAAAATCCCGGGAGTCTCCGTTGTAGAAACAAGGGTTTGCGGGTATGCAAAAATCGATATCGACAACTTCGATGAGCCGGTTACGGCACGGATTGTCTCGCTTCCCGAAGACGGCCGGCCCCTTTTGAACAGGCCCCATATACGAAATGGAAGCCTGCTGGATCCGAACAAAGACAACGAGGTTCTGATCAACGAGACGTTTGCGATTGCGCACGGCTTCAAGGTCGGCGATCACTTTTCGGCGATTATCAACGGAAGGAAAAAGGAGTTTATTATCAAGGGAATAGCGTTGTCCCCGGAGTTTGTGCTGTTGATGAGGCCCGACGCGACGAGCCCCGATTTTAAACGCTACGGCGTGCTCTGGATGAACCGCAGCGCGCTCGCGAAATCCTACAATATGGACGGGGCCTTCAATGACGTCATTCTGAGTCTTTCGCATGATGCCAAGCCAAACGAAGTCCTTGAAAATCTTGACAATATTCTGTCAGAATACGGCGGTCTCGGGGCCTATCTCCGGAAAGATCAGATATCGCACAGGCTTCTGAGTGGGGAATTCAAACAACTTAAACGAAGCTCGGAAATATTCCCGACGATTTTCATATTCGTCGCGGCGTTTCTGCTTAACATCGTGATGAGCCGGACAATCGCGATGCAGCGGGAGCAGATCGCGATACTGAAGGCCTTCGGCTATACGAACGCCGCGATCGGCTTTCACTTCGCGAAGCTCGTCGTTTTGATCACGGCCCCGGGCCTGATCCTAGGAGTCGCGGCCGGGATATGGCTTGGACACGTGCTCGGCGACATCTACACGGCCGTTTATCGTTTTCCCCGTTTGATTTTCACGCTTTACCCGCATGTCGTCATCGAGGCGCTTATGATAAGCGTTGCTTCGGCGCTCGCCGGAACCTTCCATTCGTTGCAGAAGGCTGCCAGGGAGGCGCCCGCCCAGGCGATGAGGCCGGAACCGCCGGCACAGTACAGGATTTCCCTTCTCGAAAAAACGATTGCGAGGCACCTGCTTTCCCAGCCGACGCGGATTATCATACGAAACATCGGGCGTAGGCCAATACGGACGACGCTGGCGATTATCGGGATAGCCGTTGCGTGCGCAACAATGATCGCAAGCGGTTTCTTCAAGGATTCCGTTGACTTTATTATTAATGTCCAGTTCGTCCGTTCACAGAAGGAGGATATCAGAATCACGTTTGTCGAGCCGACCTCGTATCGTGCCCTGTACGAAATGAAAAGGCTGGAGGGGGTCAGACATGCCGAGGCATTCCGCAGGGTTCCGGTTCGTTTCATCCACGCTCAGAGAAGCTACAGGACGGCGATCGACGGGATCGAAGAAGACAATCGCCTGTACCGCCTTCTCGACGAAAATCTCAAGGACGTCTTCATTCCATCAACGGGCATCGTGCTGAATGACTATTTGAGCAAACTGCTTAGGATCAATGTCGGGGACCTCGTGACGGTCGAGTTTCTTGAGGGATCGAAAGAGATCCGAGAGGTTCCGGTCGTCGCAACCGCGAAGCTGTTTCTCGGCGTAATGGGGTATATGGATCTGACGGCACTCAACAGATTGATGAGAGAGGGCAATGCGATTTCCGGGATCAACCTTCTGACCGATTCTCTGTACACCCGGCAACTTTACCGAAATCTCGTCGATATGCCGAGGGTCGCCGGAGTTGTCATAAGGCGCAATGATATCAGAAACTTTTATGATATTCAGGCGCGGGGGATGCTGTTTTTTACGTTCATTGCGACGCTGATGGCCTGCGCAATTGCGTTCGGCGTCGTCTATAACAGTGCGAGGATCGCATTTTCCGAAAGAAGGTGGGAGCTTTCAAGTCTCAGGGTCATCGGCTACACACGCGGGGAGATCTCCTACATCCTCCTCGGGGAGCTCGGGATGATTACAGTGATAGCGATCCCGGTAGGGTTTTTGGTCGGATACTGGCTGTGCGCCTACATCGCCCATGCACTCGCGTCGGATCTGTTCCGCGTCCCGCTGTATATCGAAATGAAAACCTATGCGGTCGCGGCCGCGGTCGTGCTGGCTTCGGCTTCTGTGTCAGGGTTGATCGTCCGGCGCAGGGTCGATACACTGGATCTTGTCGAAGTACTCAAAACAAGGGAGTAATGAATGAAAGCAGCGACACGAAGAAATCTTTTTGTAACACTGATTTTGGCCCTGATCATAGCGGCGACCGTCTATGGTCTTTTACCGAAAGAAATCCCGGTGGAACTTTATGAAGTCACCAGGGGGCCGCTTCGCGTAACGATCGAAGAGGAAGGACGCACACGTCTCAAAGAAAGATTCGTCGTCTCGGCGCCGGTTTCGGGCTATATGCTCCGAAACAACGCCCGTGTCGGCGACCGGATCCGCCGCGGCCAGCTTCTTGTTTTATTGGAACCACTGCCTTCCCAGCCGCTTGACAAAAGGAGCCGCGAAGAGGCCGAGGCGGCCGTTTCGGCTGCGGAGGCCGGATGGAAGGCAGCCATTGAACACAAAAGGGCCGCGGCGGCAGATCTGGATTATCTTGAAAAACGACTCGAAAGGATCGGAAACCTCTATAAGAAAAGGCTCGTCGCAAAAGACGAGCTTGACCGGATCGAATCCCAAACCCAAAGGGCGCGGGCCGTCCTGCTTTCCGCAGATGCCTCGGTCGACACGGCCCGTTTTGAACTCGAAAGGGCAAAGGTTCTGCTCAAAAGCGTCTCGTTGGGTGCAAAACACGACCGGCCGGAAACGATAAAGGTCTTATCCCCCCTTGACGGCACGATACTCAGGATTTACCGGGAAAGCGAGGGTCCGGTTCATGCAGGCGAGCCTCTCCTTGAGGCAGGCGACCTGCACGGGCTTGAGGTTCGCGTCGAGGCGCTGTCTTCCGACGCCGTCAAGATAGGCCGTGGGACGAAGGTTCTATTCGAACGCTGGGGCAAAGAAAAAACCCTGGAGGGTGTTGTCCGGCGTGTCGAGCCGGCGGGATTCACGAAGGTATCGAGCCTCGGCGTCGAAGAACAGAGGACGCTGGTTATTGTTGATATCACGTCCCCGCCGGAGATCTGGAGTGCCCTCGGCGACGGCTACCGCCTCGAAGCGAATTTCATCATCTGGGAGAAGGATGATGTCCTGCAGGTCCCTGCCGGTGCGCTGTTTCGCTATGGTGGGAAATGGGCAGTTTTTGTCGCACAAAACGGACGGGCAAGGCTCAGGATCGTAAAAACAGGTCAGAGAAACGGTTTGTCCGCCGAGATTGTCTCTGGGCTGCGTGAACGCGAAAGGGTGATCGTGCATCCCGACGATGCCGTTAAAGACGGCGTCCGCATCAAAGGAACGAGAATTTCCTCTTGACAGGAAGGATATTTGGCTTATTTTATAACTAAGAGTTCACAACGCACTCCAAACTTGTTTTACGGCACACGAGATACCATTCATCGGAAACGAAATGGGGAGACCTTTGAAAAACGACGCCTTTCTAAGCTGATCGGATCTTTTGGTGAAAATTAAGCTTCGCTTCGCGAAGTTTTCGACCCCACGGCGTCTCGCAAAATACTCTACAGGCTAAACGCTCTAGGAACGCTTCCGTTCTTAACGCCTTTAGAGTCTTGGCTTTGACGGCGGGGTACATAAGAAAAATCAATAAATTTGTGCTGCAGGCAGCATTTTTCAAAGGTCTCTGGGAAGAGCAAAATGATACTGGCTACCAAAGAGACGATGCGGCAATCCAATTTTGAAGAATCAGGCAATCAACTTTCAAAAGGAGGTGTAAGCTATGGATGATGTGATTATTCAGAATATGGTTATCGAGGACGTTGATGCTGTTCTGGGGATTGACAAAAAGATAAGAAAAATCGGAGAAGCTATCACCTATCAACATGCGACAACGGAGGCCATTCTGACCATCGATAGGATAGGCCGTGGAAAGAACGCGAGCAGTTACGCGGATATGATCACCGGGGACATCTCCGGGATGCTCGAAACAAGCTTTGTCGCGAAAGTAAGTGGCAAGGTGGTCGGTTTCATCATCAGCCGGAAGGCATCCATCGGCGAGCCGGCGACAGAAATAGGGCTGATTTTGATTATGGGCGTAAACCCCGATTACTGGAAGAAGGGGATTGCGAAGAGACTCGCCGATGCACTGATAGACAAATACAAGGCCATGGGCGTAAAAGAACTCCGAATTCCGCTTGATGAGCGGGATATGCAGATGCGCAATTTCTTCACCAAGCTGGGGTTCGGCGTCGGACACATGATAGACTATTCAAAAAAATTGTAACCGGATTACAACCGCAATCTGGATCAGACGCGCCGCTTCTATGCGGCGCGTTTCCTTTTCTATGAGGCCTTTGAAAAATGGTGCCTGAAGCGCAAATTTATTGATTTTTCTTAGGTACCCCGCCGTCGCAGCAAGACTCTAAAGGCGTTAAGAACGCCAAACGTTAGAGAGCGTTTAGCCTGTAGAGTCTTTTGCGAGACGTTGCGGGGTCGAAAAAGATTTATGAGCGCGAAAGGCGCCGTTTTTCAAAGGTCTCTCATATCACCTGACTGATGTGGACGGCCTTGAACCTGCCTCCGGATGCGTTCGCCGCCTTCGAGAGCTGGATCAGGCAGCCCGGGCAGTCGGTCACAACCAGCGAGGCGCCTGATTCCTCTATATTTCGCTGTTTTTTCGCCAGAATCTTTTCCGCCGTATCCGGATAATCCAGATGGAAAGATCCCGCCCCGCCGCAGCAGACATTGGCCCCTTTCATCTCGACAAAATTCCCCGCTGCGTTGAGGAGCTCGCGCGGCTGTTTCGTGATCCCCTGACCGCGCGCCAGATGACACGGATCGTGATAGGTCAAAACCGCACTGGTTCTCTGTCTCGGTTTGAATCCGGCTTTGACAAGATACTCGGTTAAATCCATGACCTTTTTGCTGAAATCAGCGGCGCGTCCGGCCATCTCAGGGTCGTCCTGAAAGAAAAATCGGTAGCCCTTCAATGTCGATCCGCAGCTTGCGCAGTCGGTAACAACGATATCGGCATCTTCAAAAACGGCGATATTCTTTTTGGCCAGCTCAAGAAAATCGTTTCTCAAACCGTGGGCGAGATGGGGCAAACCGCAACAGACATTCTTCCTTTCAGTCACCGGTGTAGTCATTTTGATAACCTCGCGGCTCTGGCGCGCGGCTTCGGGAAACATCATATCCATGCCGCAGCCATGGAAATACGCAACCTTCGCCTCCGCCGGGATTGTTTTGTCGGAAGGAAGGACTTTTCTTCCGACGGATGCAGGCCCGGCAAACGCATGCAAAAACACCTTTCGCGTGTACTGATCCGGGGCCATGCCGTACGGGACAAGGCGGTTGAGCCCGGATTTACGGAGCACCGAGAGGATAAACGATGCGATTTTCACGACCCAGCGGCGTTTTAGGATATTCCCGACGATCCGGTATTCGAGTGTCGCCCCGCCGAACAGATCGCTTAGATGCTGGCGGACATCGACCATGGCCTCATCGGTCGGGACATTCGCCGGGCACACCTCGACGCAGGCCCGGCAAAGCAGACAAAAATCAACGGCCTTCAGAACCGCCCGAGTCGGTCTCAGCTCGCCTTGGGCAAGTCCCCGTATAATCGAGTTTTTCCCCCTCGCCGAGGTTGCCTCGATTCCCTTGACATCGAAAAGCGGACAAACCGGAAGACACGCGCCGCAACGATCGCAGTGGGAAACCATTGTCTCGGCGATTTTGAGAAGATTCTCTTTTCTATCCATTCGTTCCTCTGAAACGCTACAGCCAGATCTTGCCCGGGTTCAGGATGCCCTTCGGGTCGAGGGCAGCCTTGACGGCCTTCATCGTTCTTACGGCAACCTCGCCGACGGCGTTCGCAAAATACGGCTGTTTCGTAATCCCTATCCCGTGTTCTCCGGAAAGGGTACCGCCGAGGCTCAGCGATGCGGCGAAGATCTCTTCTATGGCATGATGAACCTTTTCTTCCTCCCCCGGTTTGGAGATATCGCAGAGTATCGACGGATGGAGGTTGCCGTCGCCGGCATGGCCGTAAACGGCGATCAGAAAACCGTACTTTTGGGCTATCTTCTTGATCCGCCGGACGACCTCCGGAAACGCGTCCCGCGGCACCGGGATATCCTCGCTGAAACGGTTGGGTGCAAGCGTCGCAACGGCCGAGCTCATCCCACGGCGGATCGACCATAACTCGTCCGCCTCCTTTTCGGATGCCGCCGCGCGAAAGACAAGCGCCTCGCAAGATCTCGCGACGTTGGCTATCCTTGTTGTCTGCGACTCCAGGGATGACTCATCCTCGCCGTCTATTTCAATGATGACCGCCGATTTTGCCCCGTCGGGCAGATCGATGTTGCGGCGCCGGGCGGCAACACCCAGGCAGATGTCGTCCATGATTTCGGAGGCCGCCGGGACGATGCCGTCCTGGAGCATGTCGTGGATCATCCGGCAGCCGTCGTCAAGACTGCGAAACATGATCTGCAGCGTCCCGCGTTTCTTCGGCATCGAAATGAGCCGCAACAAAACGTTCGTTATCACGCCGAGGGTTCCCTCGGAGCCGACGAACAGGCTCGTAAGGTCATAGCCGGTCACGTTCTTAATCATTTTGCCACCGGTCCGCAGGATCGAACCATCGGCGAGGACGACCTCGAGCCCCATCACGTAGTTTTTCGTTACGCCGTATTTGACCGCCCTCATCCCGCCCGAGTTCTCCGCGACATTGCCGCCGATTGTCGAATATTTCCAGCTTGCCGGATCCGGCGGGTAAAAAAGGCCCTTCGCGGCGCAGGCGTTGTAGAGATCAAACGTGCGGATGCCGGCCTCAGCGGTAACCATCATATTGCGCTCGTCGAGTTCGACGATCTTCGTCATCCGATCGAGCGCAAGGGATATACCGCCTTTAACGGGAATGCTGCCCCCGGTGCGGCCGGTTGCCGCGCCGCGCGGCGTCACCGGGATCTCATATTCTGAAGCAATTGCCATGACTTGCGAGACCTCGTCGGTTGTCGTGGGCCGAACGACCAGATCAGGCTTGTTTGCCGGCACGAGCGGGACGAAGGACGAATCGTAGGAATAACCGAAACGATCCAGTTCGGAGTCGAGTACATTGTCGGGGCCGACAATATCCCGGATTTTCTTCTTTATATCCTCTGTCATCATCTTTTCTGGACCTCCCTTATTCCGACCGACGCCAGACTATCTGAAGCTTGAACATCTGGTTTTTATGCAAAACCTACGCGAAGGCGCGTTTAGCACACTCTCTTGCGGCGATACAAGAGATATAAACGGATGATCAGGTCACTTTCAGTAAAGCGGGTACTCCAAAAGCCGGCATTCTATACTCCCATTATAAAACGGAATCCTCCGGCTCGTCCTGAGACCGATCCTCTTGGCGAGCTGTAAATTGCCGGTAAAGATAAAACCGGTGTGGCCTTTGCCGCGTTGCTTAAAGAAGTCACCGATTTCCTTATATAAATTCCCGAGCTCGTCCACATCGCCGGTGCGTTCTCCGTAAGGAGGATTGACGACGATTACGCCTGCCTGTTCCGGAATCGGCGTATCGGCGAACGGGCAGAGATAAAATTCAATCATCCCCTCGACGCCGGCCATTTTGGCGTTCTGTCTTGCCGCCGCGATCGCATCCGGAGATATATCCGTCGCGATGATCCGGGCAGTGCTTTTGTGTTCGGCGGCCCGCGCATTTAGCTTCAGTTTCCGCCAGGCGGCGGCATCGAAACCCCGCAGATGGTAAAACCCGAAATTTTTCCGGAGGAGCCCCGGCGCTGTTCGGCTCGCATACAGCGCCGCCTCGATCGCAAGCGTTCCGCTTCCGCACATCGGATTCACAAAACACGCCTTACCATCCCAGCCGGTTGCGAGGACAACCGCAGCCGCAAGCGTCTCCTGCATCGGCGCCTCAAGCGGGATCCTGCGGTAGCCGCGTCGGGACAGGGGCTCGCCGGATGTATCAAGATAAACCTCGACATCATATCCCCGCCAGTAGATATAGACGACCGCCCGATCCCGTTTTGCTCCGGAGTCCGGCCGTTTCCCTCTTCTTTCGCCGATCCTGTCGACGATCGCGTCCTTAGCCCTTTGATTGACGAATCGGGAATCCCTTATGGACGGCGTATCCACTGTTGAAGTAACGCACAGATAGGCATGCTCACCGTGCTCATAAAGGATCTTTTCCCACGGAATTCCGCGCACTCGCTGGTAAAGATCATCCGGATTTTTCGCTGCAAACGAAGCAATTCTGTACAAAACACGGTGGCCTGTCCGCACATGCAGATTAAGGCGCATTGCATCGGCAAAATCGCCCGTCGTTTCGACGAACGCATCGCCTTCCCTCAGATCAGTAAAACCCAGCGAACGAACTTCGGCGGCAAGCCATGGACTTAGTTTTTTGGGACAGGTGATAAGTATCTTTTCGTTCACGTTTATGCACCCATTCTCGCGTAAAAAAACGGTTGTTATCTTCCGCATAAACAGATACAAAAATCAATCAGAGTTTTGCATAACCCCGAAAGACTTGCTAGATTAACAAAGTTTCAGGGTTTCGTGGTTATCCAGAAGGAAAGAGCTTTGGCCTTGTCTATTTGCTATATTATTGCGAGATCTTTGAAAAATGCTGCCTGAAGCGCAGATTTATTGATTTTTTCGGGGTACCCCGCCGTCAAAGCCAAGGTTTTTAAAGGCGTTACAAACGCGAACGATCCCAGAGCGTTTAGCCTTTGAAGCCGCCGCGAGACGCTGCGGGGTCGAAAAAGATTTCTGAGCGCGAAGGCGGCGTTTTGCAAAGGTCTCACGGACAAACAAATCGGATGGGTGTCTCTATGGAAAACGATAAAGAGAAGAAAACCGCGTTCTTTGTGCTGATGGCAGCGGTAACCATCATTTTTCTCTACCTGCTCAAGCCGCTCTTTTTCCCGATTTTCTGGGCGGCTGTGATCGCGGGTATCACGCGGCCATTATATCTGAAACTCAATGACCGGATAGGGCGCCCCGGATTGAGCATTACGCTGTTCTTTCTGGTTCTTTTGCTTGTCATTATGATCCCGCTTGTTGGTTTGGGCATCATGATCGTTGACGAATCAATGGATATCTACCAGCTCGTAAAACCCGGAGGAAAGGAGCTCAACGCCGGCCTCCAGAGAATATTTAACGCGCTGATGGATAACGAGTTCGCGAAGCTGGTCTTGATAAACAAGGATACGCTGATTGCAAAGGCAACCGAAGCGCTTCAGTCGCTTTCAAACTACCTCTTTGTCCATATAAAAAATATCACGCAGAACACGCTCGGCTTTGTTGTCCAGTTTGCGATTATGCTCTACACGCTTTTCTACTTTATCCGTGACGGGGGAACGCTTCTCTCGATGGCCGGAAAGCTTCTCCCGATCGACGACGAAAAACGGATCTTCCTTTTCAACAGATTCATCATCACGTCACGTTCGACGCTGAAGGCAACGCTTGTCATCGGCGGCATCCAGGGGATGATCGGAATGCTCATGTTCTGGGCGGCCGGTGTTAAGGGGGCGTTTATCTGGGGTAGCGTGATGATCATTATGTCGATCATTCCGGTTGTCGGCTGCGCAATTATCTGGGTTCCGGCGGGGCTTATCATGCTTCTGATCGGCCATTTCTGGCAGGGCATTTTGATTTTGGCCGTCGGCATTCTGGTGATCAGCACCGTGGACAACTTCCTACGACCGCTAATCGTCGGCAGGGATGTCGAGATGCACCCGCTTTTGATCTTCCTTTCGACGATCGGAGGGATTGCTCTCTTCGGCTTTTCCGGCTTTGTGATCGGACCTGTCGTCACCGCGCTTCTGATATCACTGTGGGATATGCACGAAAAATTCTATCAGGAAGGGCAATGAGCGCGCCGGGGAACCTCTTTGGTGGCCCGACGGCAAGCACCATCGCTTGCCGCGGATTTTTCAGACGGCCTGATCAACCGTAATCGCAAAGTCCGGACAGATGTTGACGCATTTCCCACAGCCGACGCATCTATCCGTGTTAAGTGCCTCAAACGGCTTGTACCCACTCGGATTGAAGTGCTCGGATTGCCGGAAAACATCGAGCGTGCACGCCTCCATGCAGTAGCCGCAACCCTTGCAGACAAGAGCGTTGACTGTCACATTGAAGTGTTGCAGGTCACAGGAAAAACAGCGGCTAGCTTCGTTGATCGCGGCTCTCTTGCCATAACCTATTTCAACCGGCTCAAAGCCCTTTTTCCGCCTTGTTAACGAAATCGTTTTGACCGGAGGCCTTTTTGCGCCCTGCGGTGCAATACGCGGCAGAGGCAGCGGGTTCTCATCGGGTAGAAATTCTGGTATCGTTCCATCGCCGCCTAAAAAACGATCAACAGCCGCACAGGCAGATCTTCCCTCAGCGATTGCGTCAATGATCGTTGTAGGCCCTTTCACCGCATCCCCGGCGGCAAAAATTCCGTTTCGGGAAAGCGCCATTCTGTCCTTACCAACTACAATTGTTCCATTTTCTTGACCTTCGAGACCAACCGCCGCAGCATCCGCCGACTGGCCCAGCGCCTCTATCAGCGTGTCGAATCGCACCCAATACTCGCTGCCGTCAATCGGCACCGGTTTGGGCCTTCCATCCGCATCAGATTCGGCCAATTTCATCCGGACACAAAGGGCCTGTGATTCTTCAATCCGTACCGGCGCCGTCAGATAATCGATGAAAACGCCTTCCTCAATCGCCTCACGGATCTCTTCATCGCTTGCCGGCATCTCGGCCCGTGTGCGCCGGTAAAGCAGAGAAACATCCGCGCCCAGGCGAACGGAGGTGCGTGCGGCATCTATCGCGGTATTGCCTCCTCCGATCACGAGCACCTTCTTGCCGATCTCGACTTTAGAGCCGGCATTGACCCGCTCAAGAAAAGAAATACCGTCCAACACGCCGGCATTGTCCTCGCCGGGTATGCCCATCCGAATAGGCTTCCAGGCCCCCGTGGCCGCCAGAACCGCGTCAAAACCATGCTCAAGCAGGGCTTCCGCCGAAGAAACAGGACTGTTGGCGATCATCTCGACGCCACCTGCCCGGATAAAGCCGATCTCAGCGTCGATTGCCTCCTTCGGAAGGCGGTACTGCGGTATTCCGTAGCGCAGCATCCCCCCGAGAAGCGGGCGGGCCTCATAGAGCGTAACCTGATGACCCAGAATATTCAGATAATGCGCGGCCGTAAGACCGCACGGCCCTGAACCGATCACGGCGACCTTCTTCCCGGTGGACGGGCGCCTCATAATCTCGGGCGGTTTTCGGCTGCCCTGTTCGGCAGCCACTTTTTTCAGCATCCTGATTGCAACAGCCTCGTCGTACTGGATCCTCGCGCATCTCGTCTCGCACGGATGTACACACGCGTATCCGCAGACAAGCGGAAACGGTATCTTCTCCCGGATGACGGCCAGCGCTTCGTCAAATCTGCCCTCTCTTATACATCTGATATAGCGGGGAACATCGATGCCCGCCGGACATGCCTCCCGGCACGGGGCTGTCAGCTTCTTCCCGCTCACAGTTGTTGACATTGCCACTCCTTTCAATAACACTCCTGTTTGGAGACCTTTGAAAAATGGCGCCTGAAGCGCGATTTTAAAGATTTTTCGGGGTACCCCGCCGTCGCAGCAAGGCTTTAAAGGCGTAAAAAACGCGAACTATAGAGAGCGTTTAGCCTTTGAAGCCGCCGCGAGACACCTGCGGGGTCGAAAAAGGTCCGATCAGCGCGAAGGCGGCGTTTTTTAAAAGGTCTCGTTTGAATCAATCATCACTGCAAGAGCTTAAGGCCGTCGCCGCTGATACTCTCATGCGCTTTAAACCGCCGCAAGTTCGACGCCCTTCTGAAGCGCTTCAATGTTCATCGCAAGAGCCTTGCCTGAAAAACGCCTCTTGAGGACCTCGGCCAGGCTCTCGGCAAGAACCACTCCCGTCATCTTCGCGATGCACCCAAGCGCGATGATGTTCGCCGTTCCGGCATGGCCGATCCGGCTGGCCATTTCGATGAAGGGATAGCCATAGAGGTGATCGCCCTTCTGCGGTTTGACAAGCGTGGAGTCATAAAAGACGGAAGCGCCTCCGACAGCTAACGAGCGGAACTTCTCCATCGCCTCTTCGGTTAGAACTAACGCGATATCAACATGCTGAACCTGCTGAAAAATAATCTCGGCGGTATCGATGATGACCTCCGCCATCGAAAAACCACCCCGTGTTGCTATGCCGTAAGACACCGTATTAACGACATTTTTCCCTTCAAGCATCGCGGCCTCCGCGAGCATGATCCCCGAAACGACAAGGCCCTGACCGCCTGAGCCGGCCAGAACAACCTCGTGCCTGCCTTCTTTGTTCGTGTCCATCCTCTATTCCTCAACCCTTCCGGGCCATCGCTATTTCCCTGTTTTTTTCATAGCGCGTGTTGAAGTCGGGCTCATCTCTATCGACAAGCTTCCCGACCGCGAAAAAGTCTTGCCGCTCAGATGGTCTCAACCGCCTGTACTCCTCAACCGGCAGCCCTTTTTCCTTGAGCCAGCGCAGCATATCCCTTGTTTCTTTCATGTCGTTGTTTTTTCCGAAATGGGTCGGGCAGGGACTGTAAACCTCCACGACGGAAAAGCCTTTTTTCATTAAGGCTTCCTTGACATTTCTTTTCAAATCCCAGACGTGATACGGCGTGGCCCGGGCCACGTAATTCGCGCCGGACACCTCGGCGAGGGCGCAGATATCGAAGCCCCTTTCGGGGTTCCCATAGACGCTCGTCTGCGTAACGGCCCCGCACGGTGTCGTTCCGGAAACCTGGCCCCCGGTCATCCCGTAATTGAAGTTGTTTATAATGATCGCGGTCAGATCGATATTTCTCCTCGCAGCGTGGATGAAATGGTTCCCGCCGATCGTCACGCTGTCCCCGTCCCCCATCAGCACAACCACGTTCAGCTTCGGATTGAAGGCCTTTATGCCCGTGGCAAACGCCAGGGCGCGCCCGTGCGTCGTATGAAGGGCGTTCGTGGTCAGATAATCGTCCGCTTTACCCGTGCAGCCTATCCCGGTCACGACGACGGTGTTTTTGCGTTCGTATCCCAACTCCTCAAACGATCTCAGCAGCGCGCCGAGGACGACGCCGATGCCGCAGCCGGGACACCACATATGCGGCAAAACTCCCTCCTTCAAAAACTTCATCCCTTGTGCCTGCACCACTTCCAACCCCCTTCTCAGCAAAAACAACGATTGCGATCAAAGGCAATCCGGCAATGCTAAACCAGAACCTTCAAGATATCCTGCGGCGTGATAACCTCTCCGTTATAACTGTTGACTTTCCGTATATCGGCGCCGGCCCCGAGAACCTTCTGCACCTCGCCAGCCACCTGGCCGCTGTAATTCATCTCCGTTACCACCACCGTCCGGGCGTTTTTCGCGAAACGGGCCACCTCTTTGTCCGCAAACGGCCACAGCGTGACCAACTGCAGGACGCCGGCTCTTATCCCTTTTTTGCGAAGCTCCAGCGCCGCCGCCCGGCTCGCGCGGGTCGTGGCGCCAAAGGCAATCATCAGGATTTCCGCGTCGGCGGCATCGAATTCCTTCGTCAGAACAATCTCGTCGCGGTGCATCTCCAGCTTCCTGTGAAGCTGTTCCACCCTCCAGACGGCATTTTCGGGGTTATTGTTACTGTAGCCATCAGGCCCGTGCATCGAACTCGAGATGTGAAAGACATATTCGCTCCCATAAGACGCCAGAGGGGCGATGCCGTCCGCATCGGCCCTGAACGGGAGATAATCCGACGGAGGCCCCGAAGGCCTCTTACGCTCGACAATCTCAACCTCGCCCGGAGCGGGAAGAATCACATTTTCCCGCATATGACCGATCACCTCATCGGCCGCGACAATTACCGGAACCCTGAAGCGCTCCGATAAATTGAACGCCGTCACAACAACCGAAAAACATTCTCCCACCGTTGCCGGGGAAAGCGCGATAACGGTTTGATCCCCATGTCTCCCCCAGCGCATCTGCATGATGTCGGACTGCGCCGGTTTCGTCGCCAGGCCGGTACTCGGCCCCGAACGCTGGACGTCGATCACGACGCAGGGCACCTCCCCGATGACGGCGACGCCCAGGTTTTCCTGCATCAGCGAAAAACCGGGGCCGCTGGTCGCCGTAAAGGCCTTCGCCCCGGCCAGCGAAGCCCCAATGACTGCGCCGATGCTGGCAATCTCGTCCTCCATCTGCATGTAGACGCCGCCGATCAACGGCATCCTCCGGGAACACTCCTCGGCAATTTCGGAGGAAGGAGTTATCGGATATCCGGCAAAGAATCGCGCTCCGGCGTAAAACGCCCCCTCCACCATGGCCTGGTTGCCCTGCAAAAGCCTCGC
>DYLD01000251.1 GCA_020722315.1 Syntrophus aciditrophicus | reverse complement strand
ATCTCTACCCGTCCTCGCTCGTCATCGAGGCACAATCCGGAGGAAACACCGATCCGTCCCCCGGCCTCGTCGGGGGAGAACCGGGCGACGGAGTAACAGTAACGTGCACACCGGACGAAACACACGAATTCGTAAAATGGACAGGCTCCGCAGCTACCGTGGCCAATGAGAAGGACAATCCCATAAACGTTGTCCTGACAAGCGAGCAACTCACCCTCAAGCCAGAATACAAGGAGATACCCTATGTCGAAAGATTCGACCTGCTCCTGTCCTTCAATCCCCAAAAGGGAACCATTAAGGTAAACAACCAAGAGATCACCGAGTCCACATCCCTTCGTCTCGAGAAGGGAACCCTTGTCAAAATCCAGGCGACACCAAAAGCCGGATACGAGTTCACGTCCTGGGACGGCGACATGAGCGCCGCCTTCAAGACAGACAGCTACGTCGAATTCTACCTCAACGAAACAAAAAACATCGCCGGCATATTCTCCAAAATAGCGGCAGACTCCGGGAACTCCGGGACAGCCACAATCGGCACAGGGGGAAACCCTTCCAATAATGTGATAACCTTCGACAAGGCCACCCTCGACGCACTCCTCAAAAACAACTCCAACAACAGCAACATCGGAACAAGAACAGGCTCAACCAGCTTCACCGCAAATCCCCCCTTCGGCTCCGCAAACTCCCACTTCAGCTCCACAAACATGCCGTCTTCCCCGGACAGAAGCTACTCCTCCAACTACAACATATTCGGCGACAGAGGGGACGGGGCATCGTCCGCCCTCAAGTCTGGAGGCAACCAGGGAGGGAACGTCCACGACATCCAACAACTCAAAAACAACAAGGGCTACTACTTCAAATACAAGGCATATGAGGGGGACGCTTTCTCCGGAGTGGAAGGCATGCAGATATACTACTCCACGGACGAAGTCGAACAATACAGGAACACAGGCGGAATCCCGCCCATAACAATAATATCAAGCCTGATGAACCTAATACAGGGGAAATAGCACATGAAAAAAACACTGTCCATAGCCCTGGCCGCCGCAACATTGGCGGGGTGCTCCTCAACCAAAAACAGCGACATGCTATCGCTCATACCTCTCGCGCTCGCCGGAGCCGGTGGATACATAGGCTACAACGAGACAAAAGACGAGAACAGGGATAAACAGTTGCTCGTCACCGGCGCCGCAGCAGCAGGCTCGTACGCCCTCGGCAAATACGTAGAAGGCGCCATCAAAAACGACATGGTGAGCGAATTCAACGCAGGATACAGCCTCGGAACCAGCAACGCGGCAAAAACCCAATACTGGATAATCCAAAAACGGCAGGAGGAGGACGACTACTGGAGCAGG
Source organism: Syntrophus aciditrophicus (assembly GCA_020722315.1). Lineage (GTDB taxonomy): Bacteria > Desulfobacterota > Syntrophia > Syntrophales > UBA5619 > DYLD01. The sequence continues at coordinate 1,057 of DYLD01000251.1, read as the reverse complement.
GAGTCCGCAGCCTCCTACAGATACTATTCATTCCCCGGATCAGAATATGACCCGGCAGGAGTAAAACTCGCACCACACGACGTAATCGTAAGGGGGATCGAATGACTGGAGTTTGTAAGGTTTTTCCGGCCATATTCCTGATAGCGTTTGTCCCGCTACTGGCGGGGGAGGATGGTTCTATCCCGACTACAAACACCCCGCCAGTCTTTTCCGTGGACAAGAAACAGGCCGAGGAGAACATAGAGGAACTCAACATCGAACAAAACCCCGGATATAAAACCACTAATCTGGAAGAAGAAACCACCGGGACAGAAGGCGGAACGATGGACACGGAACAAAACGGCTCACAGGCACAGTCCTCAATGCCGTCTCCAGGCGCAGGCCATCTCCCCGCACCCCCAAGCATCGAAGAGCTAAATAAAAAAATACGATCCAGACCCAGACAAATAAAAAAAAGAAAAGGCGAACTGACACCGTAGATCAAAAGGAGACAACAATGAAAAAAACAATCGCAATCGTCGGAATCACCCTTGCCACCGTATCGCCGGCATGGTCCCAAATTGTATATGACCCGAGAGTGGCCTATCTCATAGTCCAGACGCACAACGTCCGGTACGAACTCCAGCACTGGGCCGCAGAGCTCCAGAACAAACAATACTACGAACAGCGCAAAACAAACCAATACCTCGACTACTTGAAACAAAACAGCGACGAACAGCTAAAACGAATGGGCGACCCGGCTGTCGCCGCCCCCCTGGGAATCTCCGCACCAATGCCGTCAAACCTCGAAATCAAACTCATAGACCAGATAAAGGACGAGGCAAAAAAGGAAATGTCCCAGAGCAAGGAGAAGACAGGCCTCGACAAGGAAACTGAACTCAAGATGAGGACATACAAGAAGGCCCTCGACGAAGTCCTCAAAAAACAGGAGGACAACAACGCCCAAAGAGGAGCCCTGCTCATCCAGCTCGACAACGCCGTGTCGCGGCTCAACGCCGCCAAGACCGACGCCGACATACAAAAGGCAAACGGCGAAATCAACGCAATACAGACCGCC
>DYLD01000053.1 GCA_020722315.1 Syntrophus aciditrophicus | reverse complement strand
GCTCCCCCTACCTTTCCAAAGTAAGGCCTTTAAAAAAACGCCGCCTGAAGCGCAAATTTATTGATTTTTCGGGGGTACCCCGCCGTCGCAGCAAGGCGGCGAAGCCGTTAAAAACGCGAACAGTAGAGAGCGTTTAGGCTTTGCCGCCGCAAGCGAGACGCTGCGGGGTCGAAAAATATTTCTGAGCGCAAAGGCGGCGTTTTTTAAAAGGTCTTTCCGTTTGACTTTAACGACAGGTTATGTTAGCAAAACAATACAGTGGATAAAGGGAACAAAAGAACCGCTTTTCGACTGCTATACGCCAGCAGCATCGGCATATCGATGGTTATCGCGATATTCGGTTCCCTTTATCTCGGCCTGTGGCTCGACAAAAAGTTCGGAACAAGCCCCTATCTGGCGTTGATTCTGTTGGTTATGGGTGTCATCGCCGGCTTTAAGAATATCTATGTCATGATTAAACGCTCAATAGAAATGGAAAAGAACCAGGAAGAAAAACACAGTGAACGCAAACAACCCCCTTCCAAAAAAGATTGAAAGTGCCGGCTGGCTGCTTCTGGCACTGATGAGCCTGCTGAGTCTTCCGTTTCACTCGTTTGGGCTGACCATGGGCATCATCCTCGGAGGGATGATAAGTGTGTTGAACTTCCATATGCTGTCAAAAAATTTGATGAATGTCTTTTTGCAAGATAAAAATCATATCCGGTTGTCGGTCATCCCCCGCTACGTTCTCCGCCTGGCCGCAACCGGGGTTGTCCTTTACCTTATCATTTCCACACAGATAGCCAGTGTGATCGGCCTCGTCATCGGCCTTTCCGTGATCGTGATCGAAATCTTGACGGCGGCCGTAGTATCTTTGTTCAACAAAAATTTCCTCGAGGAGCTTTGAATATATGGAGACGTTTCTTTTTTTCGAGAACCATTGGCTAGAAGAGCACCACCTTGTCATCGTCAGTTACACCTGGTTCATCATGGTCTTTCTGGCGGTCCTTTCATTTTTAGCCACGCGCCGTTTGAGCATCGTCCCGGGGAGGCTTCAGAATTTCCTCGAGGCGATCCTCGAGGCGATCGACAATTTTCTCATCGACACGATGGGACCCGAAGGGCGGAAATTCTTTCCCCTTGTAGCAACCCTTGGAATTTACATCCTTTTTTCAAACCTTATCGGCCTGGTTCCGGGATTTGAATCCCCGACTTCCAACGTCAACACGAACGCGTCGATGGCGCTTACGGTGTTCGCAATGACCCATATCGTCGGAGTAAAGATCCACGGCGTAAAATACATCAAGCAATTCATGGGACCTGTCTGGTGGCTGACGCCGCTGATGATGCCGATAGAAATCATCAGCCATCTCGCCCGGCCACTGTCTCTTTCGATCCGGCTTTTCGGCAATATAAAAGGCGAGGACATCGTCCTTGCGGTCGTTTTGATGCTGGTTCCGTTTCTTGTTCCGCTTCCCGTTTTCGTCCTGATGATCTTCACCTCGTTCATCCAGACGATGGTCTTCATGATCCTTACGATGATGTACATCGCCGGGGCGATGGAAGAGGCCCACTGATGGAGGGCGAATGCCCCGTTTCGCAGCCAATTTGACGTTTCTCTTCCCCGAGCTTCCGTTCATGGAGAGGTTTGCCGCCGCCGCAAAGGCGGGCTTTAGCGCCGTCGAATTTATGTTTCCGTACGATTACCCGCTCGAGGAGATAAGGGCCCGCCTCACGGAAAATAACCTGATTCTGATTCTGTGTAATTTACCCGGCGGAAAATGGACCGCTTCCGACAGGGGTCCCGCCGCGGATCCGTCCAGAAGGGACGAGTTCCAGGCCGGGGTCGAAAAGGCCATTACAGCAGCGACGTTTTTGGGGATACAGAGGCTCAATTGCCTGGTAGGCCTGAAACCCCCCCAGGTTTCCGACGAAGAAGTCCGAAAGAACATCAAGGAGAATCTCTTTTACGCAGCGACAAAACTCGCGGAAAAAGAGATCAGGCTGATGGTCGAGCCGCTGAACCATCATGATATGCCTGGATTTGCCCTCAACACCTGCCGGCAGGTTTTAGACCTTTTGCGGGAAATAAACCACCCGAATGCGTTCTTGCAGTTTGATATCTACCATGCGCGGCGTGAAAATGAAGACCTTCTGGCTATCCTTTCCAACAACATCGAAAGGATCGGTCATATACAGATCGCGGACTGCCCGGGCCGTCACCAGCCCGGCACAGGGGATACAGATTTCAAAAAACTGTTTTCCGAGATCGACCTGCTCCACTACGGCGGATACGTAGCGCTGGAGTATGCACCACAACCGGATACGCTTACCTCCCTGAAATGGCTTGCCGAATACGGATATTCACTAAAAAATACCGCTTAGAGAGTTTTTAAAAATGAAAACGATCGGCTTTATAGGTTTGGGAATCATGGGAAAACCCATGAGCAAGAATCTTCTGAAGGCAGGCTACGTTGTTTCGGTTTATAACCGCTCGGAAGCGGCCGTAAACGAACTTGTCCAATGCGGCGCAAAGAAGTGCGCTTCTCCGCGGGACGTGGCTGAAAAGGCGGACACCATCATCACAATGCTCCCCAACTCTCCGGAGGTGAAAGAGGTGGTTCTCGGGGAAAGAGGGCTGATTGAGACGATGCGCCCGAAATCGATGCTGATTGATATGTCGTCCATTGACCCTCTTGTCACCCGGGAAATAGCATCCCGGCTCGCCGAAAAAGACATCCGGATGATGGATGCACCGGTCAGCGGCGGCGAACCAAAGGCGATAGCGGGGACGCTTTCGATAATGGTCGGATGCAACAGTGAGGATTTCGATGAGTTTCTGCCTGTTTTAAAGGCGCTGGGTTCTTCGGTCGTCCGGTGCGGCGAGATCGGCGCCGGGAATGTAACCAAGCTGGCCAATCAGATTATCGTCGCCGCGAATATCGCCGCAGTTTCCGAGGCGCTAGTACTGGCGGCGAAGGCCGGCGTCAATCCGGAACTCGTCTTTCAGGCGATCCGGGGCGGATTGGCCGGCAGCGCCGCACTGGAGGCAAAGGCACCTTTGATGATGGATCGTAATTTCGCGCCCGGTTTCAGGATCAACCTGCACATCAAAGACCTCAACAACGTGCTGAACGCAGCAAAAGGGGTTGCAGCCCCGACGCCACTGACGGAGGATGTGATCAAAATGATGCTGTCCCTCCGGGAAAAAGGGATCGGCGATGAGGACCACGGCGCCCTCGTAAAATTCTATGAAAATCTCGCCGGGATAGAGCTAAAACGCTGAGCGGAAACCGGCCCGCAGACGCTTTCAGGAATCCGTGTTGCACGCTTTGGCCGAAGGAGAAGGCCTCGCCCTCAGATAACGGAACGCGGTATACAGAAGCAAAATTGCAAAGATAGCCCTTAAGATATCCTCAGCGAGACCGTGCGCGAAAATACCGCCCGCATACGCCCCGATAATAACGCCTGTCACAAGGCCCGGAATGATCTGCGGCTTGACATTGCCCGCTTTGAAATGGGTCCATGCACCCAGCGCGGAAGCAGGGATCATCGAAAGCAGCGAAATAGCCTGCGCGCCGACCTGGAGGGTCCCGACAAAAAGAACCATCATCGGCACCATAAAGGTTCCACCCCCTATCCCCATCATGCCCGAGATAAAACCCGTCAGAGAACCTATGATGATAAGTATGCCCCAGCGGATCCAGGCCGGCGAATCCGCATCAACAACGTGGGGAAGATACGGCTTTGCAAAAAGCAGAATCGAAATCAGTACCAACAGGATTCCAAAATAACGCTTTAGAAGATACTCGGGCAACAGGTTGCAGTACCTGACGCCGAGGCGAACCGTGCTGGAGGCCAGGACGGCAATCCCAACAGCTACGACAAGATCGACCGAACCGTGGAGATAATAAACAATCGAACCGGCCAAACCGGTAAAAACAACCGCCACCAGACTGGTGCCGTGGGCTTCGTGCTGCCTGAACTTCAGAATTTCCGTCATCAGAGGGGTCATAATCACCCCCCCGCCGATACCGACAAGGCCTCCCATCAAACCGGCGACAAGACCTACAAGCAACCCGGGTTTAAACATTTGATGCACCCATACCACAAGAATAGATTTGTACAACCACCGGAAAATGCTGTCTGAAGAGCGATTTTAAAGATTTTCCGGGGTAGCCGCCGTCCTTAAGCAAGGCCGCAGGGACACCAGAAAAACGGGCAACAGCGAGTGGTCAGCCTTTGCAGCCACGGCGAGATATCGCGGCGTCGAAAAAGATTTCATAAGCGCGATGATGGCATTTTTCACAGCTTTTACCTGGGACAACAGGTTTTATTTTTCACGCCTGTTTTTTTTATCGCTCTACTACATCTAAGAAAAATATGTCAACCTTCTGAAGCGGGAAGGAACAACACATTGCGCCAGCCGTTCAAGAAAAGATAATGCTTTACATTATCGGACGCTTCTGCTAGTGCAGACACCAAGATGCCCAAGAAATACCTTTAAATCGTGCTTTATGAGGCCGTTTTTGCAGGTTTTTCAAAGCATTCGCAACAAAAACCTCAGCAGAAAAAGAGGAGATTCCTATAGTCCCCCCGTAAAGTTCTTTTTTTAAACGGCGGCAACAGGAAAGGGGTAATCAGTCCCGGCGCCATGAAAAAAGGCACCATTGGAAAAATTATTCTGCTTCTCGTATTGATCCTGCTGGTTGTCTTTATTATTATCAAGACCGATCCCTACAATCTCTTTATCAACCGTAAAGCATTGGCCAAATATATAGAATCATTCGGCCCGCTGTCGGTAGTGATTTTTATAGCCCTTCAGGCAGTGCAGGTTCTAGTTGCACCGATTCCGGGGGAGGTCAGCGGCTTCATCGGCGGATACCTCTACGGACCCGTCTGGGGAACCCTCTATTCGACGATCGGTCTTACCATCGGATCGATGGTCGCATTCTTTCTGGGCAGACTGCTGGGGAAACCCTTCGTCGAGAAAATCGTGAATCCCTCCGCGAGGCAAAAATACGAGTCGTTCCTCCAACACCGCGGAACTCCGTTCATTTTCATCCTGTTTTTGATACCCGGATTCCCCAAAGATACGCTTTCGTATCTGATCGGCCTCACAGCGATGAAAGCAAAAACATTCCTCGTAATATGTACGATCGGAAGGCTTATGGGAACTGTTTTGCTTTCGATGAGCGGCAACTTTGCAAAAAACGGCCGCAACGGATGTCTGGCCACCGTACTTGCGATCGGCATAGCCATAAGCCTTTTAGCCTTGTACTATCATGACGATATCCTGAATTTGCTGCGCAGAAAAAACCCTCCAAAATCCAAACCCTAACCTCCATTGACTTTTTTTGGCTAATATGAGAAAAACAAAATAGAAGGACCTTTGAAAAGGCTGCCTGAAGCGCGCATTTATTGATTTTTCGGGGTACCCCACCGTCGTAACCAAGGCTCTAAAGGCGTTAAAAACGCGAACTATCCCAGAGCGTTTCGCTTTTAGAGCCAAGTCCCGAGACGCCGCGGGGTCGAAAAAGATTTATGAGCGCGAAAGGCGGCGTTTTGCAAAGGTCTCACAGATTCATCATCGGCTTCCCGGAAAACGAGCCTTACCCGATTGTAAAGGAAGGAAATGGTGTTAGAGCCTGTTTTCAGCGAGCTAGTTATCATTGGAATTTTGATCATCGTCAACGGTTTCTTCGCTGCCGTTGAAATGGCTGTAATCTCAAGCAGAAAAAGCAAGATATCCAATCTGGCCGCCGGCGGCGACAAAAAGGCAAAGCTTGTTGAAGAAATTCAGAAAAAACCGCACAGCTTCCTCGCTACGATACAAATCGGTGTCACGATCGTAGGATCGCTGGCTTCGGCTCTCGGCGGCGCCGCAGCCATTCAGTATCTCAGGCCCCTGCTGCAATCCGTGCCGGTTTCTTTCATCAGCGAAGGGGCTGAATCTCTTTCGATAGCCATCGTCGTGGTTGGAATTTCTTATCTTTTCCTTATCTTTGGAGAACTGGCCCCCAAAACGATCGGCCTGCAGTACTCGGAGCAGCTTGCGCTGGCTCTTGTCAAGCCCATTCATTATTTGTCGGTTGCGGCGACGATCCTAGTCCGGTTTCTGACCGTCTCCAACAGGGCTGCCCTTGCCCTGATAGGAATAAAACCGAAGGAGGGTCAGGATTTCATAACCCGCGAAGAGGTGCAGCAGGTTCTGTCGGAGGGAAGTGAAACAGGGGCCCTTACGGAAACCGAACACCGCTACATTGAAAATATCTTCGAATTCTCCCATACAACCGTGCGGGAAGTTATGGTGCCGAGAACGAGGGTCATAGCGCTGGATCTTGACCTGCCCCAGGAAGAGGTGCTCAGGACGGTAAGGGAAAACATGTACTCCCGCTATCCGGTCTTCAGAGGCGATCTTGACCACGTTTTCGGTTTCGTCCATACAAAGGATATCCTGATAGGAAACATATGCTCGGGCAAAGAACTCAACATTGAAGGAATCATCCGCACCCCCCTGTTTGTTCCGGAAACGAAAAAAGTCAACAGCCTGCTGAAAGAAATGCAGCGAAAACGTATACAAATGGCTCTCGTCGTCGATGAATACGGGACGATGAGCGGTATCGTCACCACCGAAGACCTCCTCGAAGAACTGGTCGGTGAAATAGAAGACGAGCATGACGTGGGTGAAACCCGGCGTTTCCAGAAACTGCCCGATGGAAGCATGATGGTTGACGCACTTCTGCCGATCAATGATCTAGCAGAATATCTCGGGGAAACCGTTGAGGAAGGGCTTCCCTACGATACGGTGGCTGGCCTGATTCTTGACCGCCTCGGAAAATTTCCGGCAAAAGGAGAAAAGATAGAATGGATGAACTATATTCTGACATGCGAGGAGGTCACGGAAACAGCGATACTTAAGGTACGGATAGTCCGTCGCGAAGAGCCTCCCGGCGATGCCGCCGCTGTAAAAAATAATCCTCCCATCCCAAATTAAAGAATTATTACAACAGCTTAAAGTAAAGTCCCGCCAGCAAGAGCCCAGTTGTCAAGATCATCAGCGCAGGCCCCGCAATGCGTCTGTAAACATCCGTCATTTTCGTAGAAAAATAGGCGCAGGTCATCAGGAAAGCATAGATCTAAAGAGACCTTTACGCAGGCCGGCAAGCCTAAAAGCCATGCCTCCATAACACCCCTGCAAAAATGGTCCGGATTCAACGGCGCAGCCTCGGATCAAGCTCGTCGCGGATCCCCTCCCCCAACAGGTTATAGCCCAAAACGGTAATCAGAATCGCCAGGCCCGGATACAGCGAAAGCCACCATGCGATATCGATGTTGTCTTTCCCCGCCGTCAAAATGTTACCCCAGCTCGGGGTAGGGGGCTGAACACCGATGCCGAGAAAACTCAAAGCCGATTCGGTGAGTATCGCCCCGGCAACTCCCAGCGTCGCGGTTACAATCACCGAGGCCATCGCGTTAGGAAGAATGTGTACAAATATGATTCTCAGATCGCCCGCCCCTATGACCCTGGCCGCCTTAACAAAATCCCGCTCCTTGAGGGAAATAAAATCCGCACGAACAAGTCTGGCGACCCCCATCCATCCCGTCAATCCAATCACGATCATAATGTTCCAGATCGAAGGCTCCAAAAACGCGATCACGGCAAGGATCAAAAAAAACGTCGGGAAGCAGAGCATGATGTCGACAAACCTCATCACGACGGCGTCCACCCATCGTCCGTAGTAACCGGCAAGCGCGCCGAGAACCGTCCCGATCGCAATGGCTATCCCCGTCGCGACAAAACCGACCTTGAGCGAAATACCCGCTCCATAGATCATTCGGGAAAGCACGTCTCTTCCGAGCTGATCGGTTCCAAAAGGATGATTGCCGGAAGGAGGCGCAAGCTGGTTGGCAAGATCGATCGCCTCCGGATCAAACGGAGAAATCCACGGGGCCAGAACGGAGATGATAAAAAGAATCAGGACGATTAAACCGCCCGCAACAGCCATTCTATTATTGAAAAATCTTTTCCAGAAATGATCCATCATCTCTTCACGTCAAGAAACACGTATCCTCGGATCGGCAAGTGCATACGAAACATCGGCAAGCAGGTTTCCCAGAAGCGTAAGCACGGCCCCTATGAACAAAATCCCCATGACGACGGGATAGTCCCGCGCCATAACCGCCATATAAAAAAGCTGTCCCATTCCCGGTATCGCAAAGATCGTCTCAAAGATAACACTTCCGCCGATCAGCCCGGGGACGGACAAACCAAGAATCGTAATAACCGGGAGAAGCGCATTTCGGAGAGCGTGTTTGTATATCACCTGTCTTTCGGAAAGGCCCTTTGCCCTGGCCGTCAAGATATAATCCTGACGAATCACTTCCAGCATGTTCGCACGCATGTACCTGGAAAGACCGGCAAGCCCGCCGAAGGCGGAAAGCAAAACGGGAAGAATCAGATGTTTTATAAAATCCCAAAACGAGGCGACCGGGGGAAGATATTCATAGTTCAGGGAGCGTATGCCCGAAATCGGAAGCCATCCGAGATGTATTCCAAACAGGATCATTAAAAGCAGCGCCAGCCAGAAGGTCGGCACGGCAAAACCGATAAACACAAAAATGCCGGCTATTTTGTCGAAAAGCGAATTTCTGTGAACCGCGGACAAAACACCTATCGGGAGCGCGACTGCGATGACAATCAGCAAAGACAGGACATTCAAAAGGATCGTTATCGGAAGTCTCTCCAGAATCTTTTGCGCCACCGGCCGGCGATCCTGCGAAAAGGATGTCCCGAGGTCAAAGAATGCAATCTTTTTCAGCCATAACAGATACTGTTCATAAAGCGGCTTATCAAGATCATACATCTTTATAAGCCGCTGTTTCATCTCGACGGAGGCCCGCGGGTTCATCTGTGTCTCCAAATCGGTCGGAGAGCCCGGCGCCAGATGCATCACCGCGAAACATATAATTGTAATCCCGAGTAAAAGCGGGATCATGAAAATCAATCGTTTGGCAAGATAACCGAGCACTATTTTGTTCCTTTCCCCCGAATAGAATTTTTGTTTTCCTTAACATAGCAATTATCTTTTAACAACCTGCGGCACAACACACGCTCGGCTTTTTTGAAAGTCCCCTCAAGCTCTCGCAGATTGACAGAACTATAATATCCTGTTAGTAATAACACATAAAGGTTGTACAGGCGTCTCTTTGCTGGCATGAGGGGGTAATTTGCCGAAAAGAAAGAACAACGATGCAAAGAAGAGAACACTCCTGTTGATTAACGCGGTGCTGGAGAAAAAAGCCAAAGACATTGTTGTATTGAATGTAGGGGAAATCTCCGCCTTTACCGATTACTTCATAATCTGCAGCGGAACTTCCGACAGACAGGTGCGGGCGATTTCGTCCCATATCAAAGAAAGCCTGAAAAAAGCAGGAATTGTCCCCGTTGGGGTGGAAGGCGAACAGGAAGGGAAATGGATCCTTCTCGACTACGGCGATGCAATAGTCCACGTCTTCCTTGACGAAACCAGAACTTTCTACAATCTGGAACGATTATGGTCAGAAGCCCCGCAAATCGCAATACCTGATGGGACGACCTCCAAAAAGACACGGCTACCGATTTGACGCCTTCTTGTGTTGGGGGCTTGGCTGACTCTTCAAAACGGCCTCGTCAAATGCGATTGAAGATTTTTCGGGCGAAAAAGTTTCCTGAGAGCTAAGGATACTGTTGTGGGGCGTTGGGCAAAATCCTCACAACGCTTTCGCATCATGTATCCCCGGGAAAGGATTGAAGATTGAACGTCATGGCCGGAATTGTCGATACTATTTTCCCTCCCCGCTGTCTCGTCTGCGGTGAATTGATAGAACAAAATTTTGCGTTTCCCCTCTGCGTAAACTGTAGAAACGAAATCCATTTTCTCACCTCCCCGCTGTGTCCGATCTGCGGCATGCCTTTTCCGGCCGGAGATGGAAATGACCATCTCTGCTCTTCGTGCCTGACCGAGAAAAAACCGTATGCCGTGGCCCGTTCAGTTGCAAAATACGACGGAACAATCCTTACCGCAATCCATCTGTTCAAATACCAACGAAAAATAGGAATCGGCAAGGTTCTGGGCAATATCATGGCCGATTTTGTCTCGGGGATGTGGGAGATGAACGCATTTGACGTGATTATACCGGTCCCTCTGCATATCAAAAGACTGCATGAAAGGGGTTTTAACCAGGCCGTGATCCTCGCGCGCATACTGGCAAAACGTTTCAAAATCAAGCTTGACATATCCTCGTTGACGCGAACCCTCCGTACACCTCCTCAGGTCGGTCTCGGCAGGAAGGAACGCCTGGTCAACGTCAAAGGGGCCTTTTCGGTTGCTGATCCAAATCGGGTCGAAGGCCGGAGAATCCTGCTGGTCGACGACGTCTATACAACCGGCAGCACGCTGAGCGAATGTTCACGCGTTCTGCTTGCCGCAAAGGCTAAAGCCGTCGCCGTTTTGACGATGGCCAGGGCCACAGGGGAAAAAGATGCGGGGGAAAAAGAAAGATGAAAAACATCCTGTCCAGAGAAGAATTAAAAAAAGAGGTTGAAATCCATCGTCGGCGGCAGCGCAAAATCGTCTTCACAAACGGATGCTTCGATATCATACACGCCGGACATATCCATTACCTAAATAAGGCAAAGGATACCGGGGATGTCCTCATCGTCGGACTCAACAGCGATTCGTCCGTCCGCAGCATAAAAGGAGAAAACCGGCCGATAATCCCCGAACAGGAAAGGGCGATGGTTGTTGCCGCTTTAAAATCTGTGGACTTTGTTACAATATTTGCTGAAACAACGCCGCTCGATTTGATCCAATACTTAAGACCCGACATCCTTGTCAAGGGGGCCGATTGGCCGGAGGATAAAATAGCAGGAAGCCAGGCCGTTCTGTCCTGGGGAGGGAAGGTCGTTCTTATTCCTTTATTTCCCGGCGCATCCACTACTAAAATAATCGAAAAAATCCTTTCCGCTTATCACGCCAGGTAACGGCCATTTTTTTCTTTACAAATCTCCGGGAATCATGTAGAAAAATTTCCTTCTAGGAAAGGGCCATTAGTAATGGAAGGAGCAAAAACGCTGAAAACGACATTGTCACCTGAAAAACTCGAGTTTTTTCGGCAGTTGTTGACGCAGAAGATCAATGATCTTCTTTCCGAGGCGGGGAAAACCGTGGCGGAAATGACGAACGGCCCGAGGGAAAACTACCCCGATCCGAATGACCGCGCCTCGTTGGAGTCAGACCGGAATTTCGAGCTCCGCATCCGCGACCGCGAAAGAAAACTGATTCTCAAGATGCAAGAGGCGATACAAAGGATAGATGACGGCACGTTCGGTATATGCGAGGTCTGCGGAGGCCCGATCTCGGAAAAGAGGCTGATGGCGCGGCCGGTGACCACCCTGTGCATCAACTGCAAGATGAAACAGGAAAAGATCGAAAAACTTGAAGGGGAATAAGCTCCCGCCTCCGTTAATTGAAGGGGTTAAAGACCGAGAGTGTTTAGAAGCGTCTCCAGCCATTTTTTGACTTGAGCAAAGCCATGATAGGATCCAGGGGGATGTATGTCAGGGTTGCGGTACCCATTCCTTCCTCAAAAACGTTTACCTACAAAATCCCCGAAAAGGATATCGGATCTGCAGGCATAGGCAAAAGGGTCCTTGTCCCTCTGGGAAAAAGACGCGCTACCGGCTGGATCATCGAAGCTCCGGTCGAGGCCTCCACCGAGAACGACATCAAAGAAATTCTATCTGTTTTTGACGAGGAGGCGTTGTTTTCCGCCAAGGATCTACCATTCTTCGAATGGGTTTCCGACTACTACCTTTATCCGCTGGGCATGGTATTATCAGAAGCACTTCCCGGCGGCGTTCCCCCCACAATCCGCCGCCGGGTACGCCTGGCCTTACAAACATGGCGCGATGACGAATCCCTTACCACAACGCAGAGGACGATACTCAAACGTCTTGCCTCGGCCCGTCGCGGGCTTTCGCTCAATGCCCTTCGCCGGATAGCGATGAACAAAGTCCTTTCTAAGGACCTGCGCTTTCTCGAAGAGGCCGGTTTTATAGTGTCCGAGGAAATAGCGAAACGTCCGACTTGGACATCCGGGCATCATCCAAACTTTGACCCAAACATACCGGAATCTTACAGCGACGCTGTCGAAACAAAGGCCGACATTATCCTCAACAACGACCAGAAAACCGCTCTCGACGAGATAAAAAAGGGGCTCTCTTCGCAAAAATTCAGTCCGTACGTGCTGCACGGCGTGACCGGAAGCGGTAAAACAGAAATATATCTGAGGGCGATGATGGAAGTCATCAACCGCAACGGGGGTATCATCTACCTCGTACCGGAAATCGCACTCACCGTCGGGCTTATCCGTCGTGTTCAGGGGCATTTCCCCAACGAGCCGATCGCTGTTCTGCACAGCGGCATCTCCAACAGCGTGCGCCATCAGCAATGGGAAAGGATAAAAAGGGGGGAGATACGGATCGTTATCGGCGCCCGTTCCGCGATTTTTGCGCCTGTGGGCAATCTAAGACTGATCATCGTCGACGAGGAGCACGATACTTCCTACAAGCAGGATGATCGCCTCAGGTACAACGGCCGCGACCTTGCACTCGTCCGGGCGAAAAATTCACGGGCGGTGGTGATACTCGGTTCGGCGACACCCGGCGTGCAAACGTACTTTTATGCAATGTCAGGAATCTACAAATACCTCCATCTGCCGCTTAGGGCCAACGACAGACCCCTTCCGAAGGTGTTTGTTGTCGACATGAGACAACAACGGGATAAGAAAGGTCGCATCCCGATATTTTCCGACCACCTGATAGCGGCACTTGAAGAAACATTAAAACAAAAAAACCAGGCCCTTCTGTTTCTCAATAGAAGAGGATATCACACCTTCGTCTTCTGTTCGGAATGCGGTCACGTTTTTAACTGTCCTTCCTGCGATGTCGCGCTGACGTACCACGCCTCGCAGGGCGTGCTTAAATGTCACCACTGCGACTTCACGACAAAAATCCCTACCATTTGCCCTGTCTGCGGAAGCAAAAACATCAAAAGCCAGGGAACAGGGACAGAACGTTTAGTCGAAGAGACAAGACGACACTTCCCCGATGCAACACTGGCGAGAATAGACAGCGATACATCCTCGCGGAAAGGTTCGACCGAGCGAACCCTCAGGGATTTTGCCGGGGCTAAGATCGATATCCTTGTTGGAACACAGATGCTCGCCAAAGGTCATGACTTCCCCGGAATAACCCTTGTCGGGGTTGTCGCAGCTGATTCATCGCTGAACATGCCTGACTTTCGGGCCGCGGAAAGGACATTTCAGCTTCTTATGCAGGTAGCCGGAAGGGGGGGACGGGGGGATAAACCGGCGGAGGTTATTATTCAAACGTTTTCCCCAGACCATTATTCGATCCGCAGGGCGCAGGAACACAACTATATCGGCTTTTACAACGATGAGCTGCCGGCGCGGCGTCAATTCAATTACCCTCCTTACTCCCGCCTGATCAGCCTGCATCTTTCAAGCCTCAACCGGGAAAAGGGCGGCAAAACCGTTGCCGGAATAGCCGAAACCGCAAGAAAAATCGCCTTGAATCTTACCGGCGGCAAAGTGGACATCATCGGCCCGGCTGAATGCCCTCTGCACAAACTCCGGGGAAGGTACCGCTGGCAGATGCTTGTCAGAGGAAAAGACGGCAGATCCATCCACCAGGTTACGAAAAAACTCGTGGAAGAAATCGACACCAAAGGGATGGAAATCCGCCTGGACGTCGATCCCGTTCATTTTATGTAGGAAAGTCAAAATGATCGAAAAACCCCGCACCCTTTTTATGGGGACATCGACGTTCTCGTTACAGCCGCTTTATGAGCTGTACCGGGCCCGATGGCCGCTCGTCGGAGTTGTCACGCCTCCTGACCGCCCCCGGGGGCGCGGACGGGCGGTGGCACCACCCCCTTTAAAAACGGCCGCAAAGCAATTGGGGCTTGAGGTTATACAAACAGACAATGTCGGCAAAACAGAATTTCTAACAACATTTCAACGCATTGCGCCGGAGCTGGTCATCGTTGCCGCGTTCGGGCAATTCCTCCCCGCATCCATTATCCACGGTCCGAAGGAGGGATGCATAAATATCCACCCTTCCCTTCTTCCGAAATACCGCGGGGCTGCGCCGATCAACTGGGCCATCATAAACGGCGAACCGAGGACAGGCGTTACGATCATGCGGATGGACGAGGGGATGGACTCCGGCGATATTCTTCTCCAGGAAGAAACGATTATCGGTGAAAAAGAGTCTTTCGGCGAGCTGCACGATCGCCTTGCCAAAATGGGTGCAAAACTGCTTCTGGAAACGCTGGATTTGTTATTAATGGGGGATATCCACCCGAGAAAGCAGGATCATAGCCTCGCAACGTTTGCCCCTGTTCTGCAAAAGGAATTCGGCCTGATCGATTGGAATAGGGACTGCCAAGCAATCGCCCGGCTGATCAGGGGACTTTCCCCCGCCCCGTGTGCGTACACGTTTGTTCACGGGAAAAAACTAAAAATCTTCTCCGGAACGGCAAAAACAACGCAGATCTCCGCTCAGCCTGGTACGATACAGATCAACAAAGACGCATCGCTGTGTGTCGCCTCACAAAACGGCCATGTCTGTATCGAAGAGGTGCAACTGGAAGGGAAAAAGAGGATGGGCATCGGTGATTTTCTAAGGGGAACTCACCTTTCAAGCGGGGAAATCCTGCAAACCGCACCTGCCCATTAGACAGTGTTGAGGCCGATGAAAGCTTTATCGATCGATAAAGATGGAACAAAAGGACAACAGGAAACAAAAAACAGGAAGGCCTGCCCGCGACGCCGTCGTGGAAATACTCAACAGAATAGATCTGAAGGGTGCATTTGCCGAACCGCTTCTCGATTCCTATCTGACACGTCAAAAAGACGTTGATCAGAGGGATAGGGGCCTCATAACGGAGCTTGTCTACGGCGTCTTGAGAAATCGAAACAGTCTTGACTGGGTCATAGCCAAAACCTACGCCGGAGATTTTGTTTCGCTGGAAACAGCCGTCCGCAATATCTTACGGACGGCTGTATACCAGTTGATGTATACAGAAAGAATCCCAGCTTTTGCGGCAGTCAATGAGGCGGTTCAAACCGCTAAAAAGATGTGTCCCGCCGCGGCGGGCCTGGTAAACGCCGTCCTTCGTAAAACACTCCTAACGATAAACAAAATAGCATGGCCCGATATCGAAACGGATCCCGTAGCGGCTGTCAGCACGCTCTACTCGCACCCGCCATGGCTCGTCGAACGCTGGATCAAACAGTACTCGCTAAAAGAAACAATCGCGATCTGCCGTGAAAACAACACGGTACCGCCGCTTACGATCCGGATTAACACGTTGAAGACATCCAGAGACACCGCAATCTTAACGCTGCAGTCCGAGGGCATATCTGCAGAGCCGACATCCTTTTCCCCGGAAGGACTCATCATTTTAAACAACGCGAAGGAAATCCGCAAAACCATAGCGTTTCGGGAAGGTCTTTTCAGAGTTCAGGATGAGGCATCCCAGCTGGCCGCTCATTTTCTTGATCCCCGACCGGGCGAGCGTGTGCTGGATCTCTGCGCCGGTACCGGAGGCAAAACCCTCCATGTTGCCGCGTTGATGCATGACCGCGGCGAAATAACCGCGGCAGATGTCAGTCAGAAAAAACTCCAGATTCTGAAGTCGGAAGCAAAGAGGCTCGGCGTAACCACCGTCAAAACCATTCAAGAAAACAACACGAAAAGAAACGACACTATAGGCAAAAATTTCGATAAGGTCCTTGTGGACGCCCCATGCTCCGGCCTGGGCACACTCAGGAGAAACCCGGAGATCCGCTGGCGCGTTAGATTGGATGAAATAAAAACGTTAAAGCACACGCAAAAAAGGCTGCTCCAGAGTGCGGCCGGATATGTAAAACCGGGCGGGAGCCTTGCCTATTGCGTCTGCACAACAACCCCGGAAGAAACCGACGAAGTGGCGGATGAATTTCTTCAAAACAATAAAGCCTTTGTGTTGAAATCACCCCCTGTGCATCTGCCGCCGGCATTGGTTACCAAAGAAGGTTTTTTACGCACATATCCTCATCTGCATCGCATGGACGGATTTTTCGGCGCCCTCTTTGTAAAAAAGACCTGAAATAATGGTTAAAATCGGTTTGGGGAAAAAAGATAAATATAATTGACATCGATAGGCAGGCATGCTATCGGATACAGACTGAGATACCTTTGAAAAATGGTGCCTGACGCGCGATTTTAAAGATTTTTCGGGGTACCCCG
>DYLD01000250.1 GCA_020722315.1 Syntrophus aciditrophicus | reverse complement strand
CAATTCTGGCTGGTGCCGGTGATTGCAAAAATGGACGCGTTAAAAGTAAATATCTACGAGATACCAACAAGTTGTGAGTGATTGCAAAAAAGGACTCGATGGAAAAATGGTTCCTTCCGGTGTAGCCTGACACAAAATCACGCCTGCAAGGAGGGCATGCCCATGCTGACCAAAAGGATTATCAATGCGGACAGGGTCCGAAAGATCACCGGCGGGTTCAGCTTTATCCCCCACCGCTTTCTGGCCGACGGTTTTTTGGCCTCCCTGGATCGGGAGGAGATTATCCTGTACCTGTTCTTGATTCTGGCGGGGGACAGATATGGTCTTTCCTGCTATAGGTATGACGCTATCTGCACCCTTCTCCAAATCAATCTCGATGAGTACATCATTGCGCGGGATGGCCTGCTCGGGAAGGACTTGATCGACTTCGACAGTCGCATCTTCCAGGTCTTGGCTCTACCTCCCCGCCCGGTGATCAAGAAGAAGTCGGCAGATGATGAAGATCAAGACCCTGCCGTGGTGGCGCAGATCATCCGACAATCCCTGCGGTATGCGGATCAAAGGAGGGCATTGCCATGATCGACAGAAGAACTGTTTTTGAAATCCACCGGCTCAAGGATGCTGGCTGCTCTGCAAGGCAGATCGTCCAGCGACTCCGGATCGGCAGAGATACCGTAAAGAAGTATCTCGATCATCCCGAACGTATGGTTTCCGAAAGGAAGCCCAGGGCGTCAAAACTTGATGCCTATCGCAAGAAGATTGATTCGTTTCTGGAGGAGTTTCCCGATGTCAAAGCCCCGGTGGTTCTCCAAAGACTCAAAACCGAGGGATTCGACGGCAGGGTCACCATCGTCCGGTCTTACCTCCAGAAAAAGCGTAGCGAGCAGGAACGGAACCGGGAGGCCTTCATCCGTTTCGAATCAGCGCCGGGAAGGCAACTACAGATCGACTGGGGTCACTTCGGCGCCCTGACTTATGGAAAATCCGTCAGAAAGCTTTACGCCCTGGCTGTCATCGAATCGTACAGCCGCATGCTTTACGTAGAGTTTACCCACTCCCAGAAGCAGGAAGCCCTTCATCAGGGATTGCTCAACGCTTTCCGCTTCTTTAACGGAACCCCGGAAGAAATCGTCGTCGACAACATGCTGACGGCCGTCACGGAGCGCTGCGGGAGCGTTATCCGTTTCAATGACGCCTTCCTCGATTTTTTGCGGATCTTCAAAATCGTTCCTCGCGCCTGTCATATCCGTTCTCCGCAGGAAAAGGGAAAAATCGAAAAAAGCATCGATTACCTCCGTCAGAACTTCTGGCCCCTGCGTTCCTTCAACGATCTGATGGACGTCCAGGGACAGGTCAATCAGTGGCGGGACGGCGTCTGCAATGTGAGAGTCCATCAGACCACCGGGGACAGACCCATCGACCGTTTCGCCGGGGTCCATTTGAGACCGCTGCCGCCGCTGCTGCCCGACTGCAGGGAAAGCGCCACCCTCCTGGTGCATCAGGATTTTGCCGTCCGCTTCGACGACAACAGCTACACGGCGCCACCCTGGACGATCGGCAGGCGCCTCACTCTCAAGGCCGACCAAACGATGGTGACGCTTTACCACCGGGAAAAACAGGTTGCTGTCCATCATCGATCATGGGAAAGGAAAAAAAGAATCGAGCTCCCCTCCCATCAGGAGCAGGTTAAAAAGCTCCATAGCCGATTATGGCAGGACAGGGATATCGCTCTCTTGTCGTCCCTGGGGCAGGAAGCGGTCGATTACCTGGCCGCGCTGGTCAATGCCAGGCAACCAATCAAGAAGAGCGTCCTCAAACTTCTGCAACTCAAAGATCAGTACGGCGCCGTCTCACTCATTTGCGCCATCCGAAAAGCCATGCTCCATAAAGCTTATGGCGCAGATTACATCGAAAACATCCTTCGCCAGGGAAAAACGCCGCCGAAACAACATCCGCCCGTCAAGCTCAAAAATGAAGACTTGAACAATATCAGACTGCCGGAACCTTCATTGGCCGATTATGATGCCTACATCCTCAAAAGGAGGAAAGAAGAATGACACCCAATGAGCCTTCCCTCGAATCCGTAAAAGAAAAGCTCAAAGCGCTGCGGCTCATCTCCTGTGCGGAAAACATCCCGCAAATCATGGAACGAGCTGAAAAACAGAACATCTCAACCCTGCAAACCATCGAACGGCTTCTCGACCTGGAGCTGGAACACAGGCGGCAAAACCGGATCAACATGAAGTACAAGCAATCAAAGCTCTTTGAAAAACCGACTATCGACCAGTTCGACTTTAACTTCCATATCTCGCGAACCAAACAGAAATCCCGCATATTACACCTGCTGGATATGGACTTCATTCCGCAGAAAAAAGACATCATCTTCATCGGGCATACCGGCACAGGAAAAAGCTTCCTGGCAAA
>DYLD01000052.1:3975-16408 GCA_020722315.1 Syntrophus aciditrophicus | reverse complement strand
ACATCGAAGACACTCCGGCCTTCGGCGCAAGGCTCAATACCGAATATATCCTCGGAATGGCGAAAACCGGCGGCAGGGTCAAAATACTGCTCGATATAGACCGTGTGCTCACAACAGAAGAGATCTCGGCAATGGAAAGCGTTGCGTAAAGTTCTGACGGGGAAGCCCGACAAAACATGACGACCTCGTCTGCAGGGAGGGCTTCCCAGAACTGCCCCGAAGGGTTTTATCAGGCGCGGTATGAAGCTCTTTCGGGTAGGGAACTCCGCAAAGCGAAGCTTAATCTTCACCAGAAGCTTCCGGAGCCCGAACGAAACCCTTTTTGTGGGTTTTTCAAAGCTCCCGCTTTATACGTTTTTACTTTTGCGCCTGCGCAGCATGATTACAAGGATCATGAGTGATCCGATCGAGATCGCCGAATCGGCCGCGTTAAAAGCGGGCCAATGCCATTTTCCTATATATAAATCGAGAAAATCCACGACCTCTCCAAAACGGACGCGGTCGATCAGATTGCCGACCGCGCCGGAGAAAACAAGCGCCAATGCAGAAACCAGCGACAAATCGTCTATCCTCGCAATACGCATGTAATAAAGAATCAGAAGGATTGCCCCCAACGTTACCGCAAGAAAGAAAATATAACGGAATAAAGGCGGTGAACCGGCCAGAAAGCCGAAAGCGGCCCCGGGGTTCCTGATATAGCTGATATTGAAGAGACCCTCTATGACCGCACGGGAGTCATGCAGGCCCAGGTTTGCGGTGACCCATGCCTTTGTCGCCTGATCAACGAATACAACAAGTATGGTTATGACCAGAAAAAGGCCGCCTTTTCTACGCAAAATATCCCCGTCTTTTTAGAGTCAGATCCGGAGCTCCACACAACCAGGAAAAAGGGTTTCGACAGCGCGGATAAAACCATTCTTTTAAAGCCCTCAATCCTGCGGTTACCGGCTCCGAAGAATTAGATATTATTTACGCATCGTGCGCAGATCGTCGGATGCAATGGATCTTTTCCCACCGTTTCACTATAATTCCAGCAGCGTTCGCATTTAGCCCCCTTCGCACGGGTTATGCCGATATACAACCCGGGCATCTCGGAACTCTGATACGCATCATTCATGTCAAGCGAATCAACGATTTCAACGGCCGAGACAATCAAAAGCGACCTCAACTGCTCCGGGTTTTCCAGCAGAATCGGGCGCAGATCGTCTGCCGCGGCAATGGTGACGGCCGCATCAAGTGAATGACCGACAAGCTTGTTCTGGCGAGCTGTCTCGATTGCCTTAGCTACTTCCCCCTTTACGATGATAAGCTTCTCCCATTTTTCAGCCAACTGCGGCTGGAGTTTCGCCTCATCGACGTCGGGGAATTGCGTCAGATGCACGCTCTCCGGTTTCCCCGGCCAGCCGGGCAGGGCAAGCCATACCTCTTCCGCGGTGAAAGAGAGAATCGGCGCCAGAAGCCCTGCCATAGCCTTGAGCACTTCATGCATGGCTGTCTGGCCGGATCGGCGCGCGCGGGAAGCCGCTCTCGACGTGTAGAGCCGGTCTTTCAACACATCGAGATACAGCGCGGAAAGATCGACCGTACAAAAATTGTACAGCGTGTAGTAAACGAGATGGAACTGGTAGCTATCATAAGCTTCCCGGACGCGGCGGATCACCTCCTGCAGGCGATGGAGCACCCAGCGGTCCATTTCCTCCATATCCGCATAAGCTATGGCGTCCTTTTCGGGATCAAAATCGTAGAGATTGCCCAATATAAACCGGCCCGTATTTCTGATCCTCCGGTAGGCCTCTGTCAGCCGCTTCAATATCTCTTCGGAAATCCTTATATCCTCGGTGTAATCCTCCGACGCAACCCAGAGCCTTAAGATCTCCGCCCCATAGGCTTCGATGATCGTCTGCGGATCGGTGACATTGCCCACCGATTTGGACATCTTCTTCCCCTCGCCGTCGACAACGAAACCGTGCGTCAGGACGTTTCGGTACGGCGCGCGTCCCCGTGTACCGACGGATTCAAGCAGGGATGAATGAAACCATCCCCGGTGCTGATCACTCCCCTCGAGATACATATCCGCCGGGGAAAGAAGGCCTTTTCTCTGTTCGAGAACAGCGGCGTGGCTGACGCCGGAATCAAACCAGACGTCAAGGATGTCCGTCTCCTTTTTGAATTCATTGCCGCCGCATTTCGGACATACGGTTCCCTCCGGAAGAAGCCCTTCCGCGTCGCGCTCGAACCAGACATCAGCCCCGCGCTCGCGCATCAGCTTAACCAGGTGGTCAATGATTTGGCGGGTCAGCAACTTCTCCCCGCACTTCTTGCAGGAAAATACCGTAATCGGAACACCCCAGAGACGCTGGCGTGAGATGCACCAGTCCGGTCTGTTTTCGATCATCCCGTAGATCCGGTCACGCCCCCAGGATGGAATCCACCGGACGCTGTCGATCGCCTGCAGGGCCTTTTTCCTGAGGTCGTTTATCTCCATCGACACGAACCACTGTTCCGTGGAACGGAATATGATCGGGTTCTTACAGCGCCAGCAGTGGGGGTAGCTATGCTGCATGTCCAGCCGTGCCATCAGCGCGCCCGCACTTTTGAGTTTATCGATAATACCCTCGTTGGCGGAAAAGACGAACTGACCGGCAAAATCTTCGACGTCCGCCGTGAAACAACCGTCATCATCGACCGGGGCGTAGTTTTCCAGACCGTACTGCATTCCTATCTCATAATCCTCCTGACCGTGGCCCGGCGCAATATGGACGCAGCCGGTGCCGGCATCGAGCGTGACAAACGGCGCCAGAATCACGACACTCTCGCGGCTGTAAAGCGGGTGGCGAAATTTGAGGCCCTCGATGACCGACCCGGAAAATTCGTCGAGAACCTCGTACTTCTCGTTTTCGTAACCGAATTGCCTGAGGCATTCGCCAAGCAGGTCCCTGGCGAGGATCAATACCTCACCCTTCACTTTTACGGCGACATAGAGGAAATCGGCGTGCAGCGCGATCGCGAGATTGGCCGGAATTGTCCACGGCGTCGTCGTCCAGATCACGATAGAAACCTTCTCTCCGGCAAGTTTGGGGAGGCGCGAGGCGATATCGGAAATGCAGGAAAACTTCACGTAGATCGACGGAGTCGTGTGATCGTGGTACTCGATCTCTGCCTCTGCCAGAGCCGTTTTGCACGACGCACACCAGTAAACGGGCTTTTTGCCCTTATAAACCCCGCCGCCCAGATACAACTTTCCAAGCTCGGCTACCGTAGCGGCCTCGTATTCGTATGACATCGTCAAATAGGGATTGTCCCACTCGCCGAAGACGCCGAGCCTCTTGAACTGCTGGCGTTGAACATTCAGGTAACGCTCGGCATACTGCCTGCAGATACGTCTCTTTTCTATCTGGGAAAGGGATGCCTTTTTGTCTCCGAGCTCGATATCCACCTGGTGCTCTATCGGTAACCCGTGGCAATCCCAGCCGGGGACATAGACGCTGTCGTAGCCGGCCATATTTTTTGCCTTGATCAAAATGTCCTTGATGATCTTGTTGAGCGCGGTCCCTAGATGGATGCTCCCGTTCGCGTACGGGGGACCGTCGTGAAGGATATAGGGCCTCCTTCCTTTGGATGTTTCGCGTATCCGATCGTAGATATGCATCTCTTCCCAGCGGGCGAGCATCTCCGGCTCGCGCCTGGCAAGATTGGCCTTCATCGGGAAATCAGTATGGGGAAGATTGAGTGTCTCTTTATAATCCATTTAACCGAACTCCTTCTTTAAACGTTCGTCGTAAACGAGTTACGGAACTACCATAGATTCTGGCTTGTTTCAACAGGGATTTTTATGACGCAGGCCAAAAACCTCTGCCTGAATAGCCGTTTCTGCTGAATGGACGCAGGGCGTTTCAGCCGATTATCGACAGAAGTAAATTCAGACAATAAAGAAACTGCAATCCAAAAAGCAACAGAACAACTCCACAAATTATCTGAAAGGCTTTGAGCAATTTTTCGGACCCGGATAGTTTTTCCGGAACGAGACCGCACAAAACACACCCTTGAGAAGAACATCTTCCGCGACGCACCGGATCCAGGTGAGACCTTTAAAAAGGGGATCAAAACCACACAACAGATACCCTGCCCTGCTGAGGCGATGAGCGAGGGAAAGTTTCCGATCCATGCTGTTTTTTATGCTCTTACAACCTACGGCATCCAGGAAATTGAGGACGCAAAGATACGACCGGCGTAGTTTGAACTTTTACTTTTTACCGCAAATTTGCTATGGGTTGGTTAATATTTAACGGGGCAACAGCCGCGGGCCAACAGGGCCTTGCGGCTTAAAAAAGACAAAAACAAGGTTCAACGGCCTCTCTAAGGCCTTGCGAAGGTCGGTGACTGTTTCTCAAAAGAATAAAAGAACAGGGGATTTCAATCTGAAAAAACAAATCGTTGTTATTTTTCTGGTACTGCTTATAGGAGCGGCCTTTTTCGTCTATTACGGGCAGAAAAAGGCCCGTGACGGAGAGCTGTTCTATTCGGGGACGATTGAGGCGACGCAGACCCATCTTTCTTTTCAGGCTGGCGGCAGAATCCTCCGCATCGCCGTCAGAGAGGGTCAGTCCGTCGCGAAGGATCAAATTCTCGCGGAGCTCGATGCTTCAGAGTTTATCGCCCGTCTTAACCAGGCAAAGGCCAATAACGAAAGGGCAAATAAGGCATACGAGCAGGCCGCGGCGATACTTAGGGTTTATCAAACGACAATCCCGGCCGATATCGCCCGTGCGGAGGCCGGCGTTCGTGCGCTCAAAGCCCAGCTTGACGAAATCAGGGCCGGCACGAGAAAGCAAGATCTGGAACGCGCAAAACAGGCGATGCAGAGCGCCGGGATCGTCCTCGACGATGCAAAAAAGAACCTGATCCGCTATGAAGCCCTTTTCAAGAAGGGAACCATCTCGGAAAAGGAGCGCGATACGGCCCGTCTGAGATACGACACGGTATTGAAGGAATACGAAAGAAGCAAAGAGACGTACGAAATGGCCGTTGAAGGAAGCCGTGCCGAAACGATCCGAACCGCCGAGGCAAGGCTCGAAGAGGGCAAGGCGGCGCTGAATCAGGCGAAAAGCAACCTGCCGCGCATCCAGGCCGCACAGAAGGATGTGGAGGCAGCGTATGCGGCGCTTCAAGCCGCCGGAGCCGCCCTCTTGCAGGCGCAGATCCAGCTTGAATACACGAAGCTCAAATCACCTGGACCGGGAATCGTAACCAGCCGGAGCGCGGAGGCCGGCGAGGTAGTTTCTCCGGGCGAGGAGATTCTGACGGTTGCCGATCTCTCGACGGTTGATCTGAAGATCTTCGTCGACGAAACCCAAATCGGAAACGTCAAGCCCGGACAGAAGGCCGCCGTCACAATCGATACGTTCCCCGGCAAAATCTTTACCGGATATGTGACATTCATCTCCCCCGAGGGCGAATTCACGCCGAAAATCATCCAGACGAAAAAGGAACGGGTGAAACTCGTTTATCTGGTCAAGGTGTCGATCCCCAATCCGAATCTGGAATTGAAACCTGGGATGCCCGCCGATGCCCGGTTGCGCTGATACAGAAGATTTTTCAGGTTCCGCTTCCGCAGCAGATCCATCTTCGGACCCCCTGATCTCGATAGAGCGAGTATCGTACCGCTTCAAATCAACCCAAGCGGTAAGCGATATCTCATTAAGCGTTGCAGCAGGCTCGATTTTCGGACTGGTCGGCTCCGATGGCGCCGGTAAATCCACGCTGCTGCGCATGGCGGCAACGATGCTGAAACCCGATAACGGGCGGATAACGATAGCCGGCCTTGATACCGTTTCCGACCGCGCGCGGATCAAGAATCTCATCGGTTATATGCCGCAGCGCTTCGGCCTCTATCAGGATCTGACCGTCGAAGAGAATATCGATTTCTTCCTGGACATCTTCGGCATCCACGGCGCCGAGAGAAAAAGACGAAAATCGCTCTATCTCGGTTTTTCAAACCTCCTTCCATTTACCGACCGTCCGGCGGGACAGCTCTCCGGCGGGATGAAGCAAAAACTCGGGCTTGCCTGCGTACTCGTCCACGAACCGCGTTTGTTGATCCTTGATGAGCCGACCAACGGCGTCGATCCGGTCTCCCGCGAGGAATTCTGGGAAATCCTCGGTACAATGAGACAAAAAGGCATGACGATCTTGATTTCGACGGCCTATCTCGACGAGGGGGAACGGTGCGACAGGATCGGCCTGATGCACCGCGCAAAACTCCTCACAGAGAACGCACCCGACGCAATCCGTCTGGGTTACGCGGATCTCGAAGAGGCAATTATAGCCAGGATACAGGAAACCGACCACGAGCTCACCCGCAGCGGGTTTGGGGCAGCGGAGGCTTCACGTTGATGAACGTCTCCGTTCAAAACAGCAAAGAGGCCATCGTCGTCAGAAAGCTCGAAAAACGCTTCGGGGATTTCACCGCGGTAGCCGGAATTTCGTTTTCCGTCCGTCAGGGGGAGATCTTCGGCTTTCTCGGCGCGAACGGATCGGGCAAATCAACGACGATTAAGATGCTCTGCGGCCTTCTGATGCCGACGTCGGGGGAAGCCCTCGTCGCAGGGTACGACATCGTAACTCAAGCGGAAGACGTCAAACATGCAATCGGGTATATGTCACAGAAATTCTCGCTGTATGAAGACCTGACCCCTTTCGAGAACATCCGTTTCTATCTCGGCGTCTACAGCGTACCCAAAAAGGACTGGGCCCGGCGAATCGACTGGGTTCTTGAAAT
Organism: Syntrophus aciditrophicus; assembly: GCA_020722315.1. GTDB lineage: Bacteria > Desulfobacterota > Syntrophia > Syntrophales > UBA5619 > DYLD01. The sequence goes on along the minus strand of DYLD01000052.1, from coordinate 9,630 downwards.
GACGCAACTGACTAAAGAGCGCAACCGTCTGACAAAAGAGCTCCCCCCGGGCCTGCGCCAGCGGCTCGCGCTCGGCTGCTCGCTGATCCACAGCCCGAAGATCCTGTTTCTGGATGAGCCGACCTCCGGCGTCGATCCGCTCAGCCGGCGCCATTTCTGGGATTTCATCCGGCAGCTCGCCGCGGACGGAATCACCGTGTTCGTCACAACACACTATATCGATGAGGCACGCAACTGCGGACGTATCGTCCTGCTCAACGAAGGACAGATCATCGCTTCGGGAGGCCCTAACGAGATCATCCGCGGGGCATGCCCGGAGAAGGAAAATGCAAGCCTGAACGATGCATTTATGAAACTGATAAAGATGAACAGAGCCGTTGAGGGAACAGCGTGAAGATCAAGAATATCACGGCCGTCGCCCGCAAGGAATTCTACCATCTCCTCAGGGATTTCCGCAGCCTCTATCTGGCCTTCGCGATCCCGCTGCTGTTGATCCTTCTGTTCGGCTATGCGCTCAGCCTCGATGTAAACAATATCGAGACGATCGTTATCGATCACGAAAAAACCGATCTGAGCCGCGATTTTCTCGGACACCTCGAAGCAAGCCCGTACTTTAAGATCGTTGAACGGCCGAATAATACACAAAAGCTTGTTGAAGCGCTCGACAGGGGCCGGGCGCGATTGGCGGTCGTGATTCCCGTCGGTTGGACCTCTGATATCAGGGCGGATAGAGAAACAACCATTCAGGTGATCCTCGACGGCAGCGATCCGAATTTTGCAGCCATTTCCAGTGCGTATATCAGCGGCTTCGTAGCCCGCTACAACAGCAATCTGCTCGCCGACTTTCTCAACCGGCACGGGATGCATAAAATCAACCCTCCTGTTGAGCCGCGGATCCGTGTCTGGTTCAACGAGGAGATGGAAAGCCGCAACTTCATCATCCCCGGCATCATCGCAATTATCATCATTATCGTCGGTGCGCTGCTCACGTCGCTTGTCATCGCCAGGGAGTACGAAAACGGGACGATGGAAACGATCAGGGCGCTGCCGATCGGGGCCGGGGAATTTCTGCTCGGAAAGGCGATCCCGTACTTTTTGATTGCGCTCGCCGACGTCCTGGTTTCCGTGCTGATGGGGCAGATACTCTTCGGAATCGTCATGAAGGCAAGCTTCTGGCTGATGATCCTCTCCACGTCGCTTTATATCATCGTAGCGCTGACGCTCGGATTAGTTATCTCGACGGTCACAAAATCGCAGATAACGGCAAACCAGACGGCGATACTGATCACGTACCTCCCGTCGATTCTGCTTTCGAACTTCGTCTTTCCGATAACAAACATGCCGGCGATTCTCCAGGCAATAACAAGGATTGTACCCGCGACGTACTATATCGACATTTTGTCGGGCATCTACCTGAAAGACCTGGGTCTTTCCCACCTCTGGCCCGATTTGCTGGTTCTTTTTGCGATGTCGTCGCTGCTGGCGGTGTTGAATTACTTTCTTTTGAAGAGGGAGGGGTTTTAACGATGGGCCTGCTTCGCATCACCGAAATGGTACGCAAGGAATTCATCCAGCTTTTCCGCGACCCGACGGTACGTTCCGTCATCGTCCTGACTCCGCTCTTGCAGCTTCTGATCTTCGGCTATGTCGTCAACTACGACATAAAAAATATCCGTGTTTCGCTTATCGACAGGGCGCAGACGAGGGAGAGCCGGCTTCTCGTGGATTCGCTGACGTCGAGCGGCTTCTTTCTGCTGACGACAAACCCGGCCGATATGGCGGCGATGGAAAAACTGTTCCTGGAAGGAAAGGCCGATATCGGCATTCACATCCCCCCCGATTTCAGCGACCTGATCCGCCGCGGGAAAACGGCTGAAATCCAGGTTATAGCGGATGGAAGCATGAGCAACATGGCCGCCGTCCGTATCTCTTATTTTTCTTCGGTCATAGACAGATTCAATGCCGGGCTTATAGGCGAACTCTACCCCCGCGAGCTTTCCTACGGCAAAATAGACGCCCGCATCCGGACCTGGTACAACCCGAATACGGACAGCCAGAAATTCTTCGTCCCCGGGATCGTTGCGTTCATCATCATGCTGATCTCGATGCTGCTGACGTCGCTTGCGATCATCCGGGAAAAGGAGATCGGAACGATGGAACAGCTTATCGTCACGCCGATCAAACCGCTTGAATTGATCATCGGCAAGACGATTCCGTATATCGCGATTTCACTGGGTCAGGCTGTTGTGATAACGCCGCTCGCGATTTGGTGGTTCGACATCCCGCTTGCCGGAAGTGTCTTCGATCTTTTTGTCGCGGCGTGTCTTTTCCTCCTGAGTACTCTGGGCAGCGGACTTTTCATCTCAACGATCTCGAAAACGCAACAGCAGGCGATGATGACGACCTTTTTCTTCCTGATGCCGTTTTTCATGCTCTCCGGCTTTGTGTTCCCGATTTCGAATATGCCGGTTGTCGTTCAGTGGCTGACATATCTGAACCCACTGCGCTATTTTCTCGTCATTATCCGCGGAGTTTTCCTCAAAGGGATCGGAATCGGCGCCTTGTGGGAACAGTACGCGGCCCTCGCTACTCTGGGCATCATTGTCTTTGCCGGCGCGACCAAACGCTTCCATAAGCGTCTGGAATAGATCGACAAATGTCTTGCAATAGAACCCCTTAAGTGCAAATAAACGCCGCTGGAAAGGAGAAGAATGAAATGAAAATTTTCGGGCCGGTTCCATCGCGTCGTCTCGGGATGAGCCTTGGGGTCAACAACATACCTTACAAAATTTGCACCTATTCCTGCGTTTACTGTCAGATAGGCAAGGCGGTCAGGATGCAGAGCGAACGTCAGGCCTTTTACAACCCGGAGGAGCTGCTGCTCGAGGTGGAAGAAGCCCTCCAAAAGGTTCAGAACGTCCATACCGATTATATCACGATCGTTCCCGACGGGGAGCCGACGCTGGATATCAACCTGGGGGTTCTGATAAGAAGATTAAAGACCGTTGGAATCCCGGTCGCGGTCATTACGAATTCTTCGCTGATCTTTCAGGAGACAGTCCGGGATGAGCTCGGCGAGGCCGATTATGTCTCTGTAAAGATAGACGCGATAACCGATTTGACGTGGAAAAAGATCGACAGACCGTACAAGACACTGAAGCTCAAAAGCACGCTGGACGGAATCAGACGTTTTAGAAAGGGTTTTTCCGGGAAGCTCACAACCGAGACGATGCTGGTCAAAGGGCTCAACGATACAGCCGATGAGCTTACCCGTATTGCGGACTTCATCAAGGATGTTGATCCCGAAACAGCCTACCTGTCCATCCCGACCCGCCCCCCGGCGGTCTCAGGCGTGCTTCCTCCCGACGAGGAGGCGATCAACGAGGGCTACCATATTTTCTCCAAACGCCTTTCCTCCGTTGAGTATCTTACCGGTTACGAGGGAAACGCGTTTTCTTCGACCGGAAACGCAGCCGAAGACATCTTAAGTATCACCGCCGTTCATCCGATGCGTGAGGACGCCGTTTGGGCGCTGCTCGATAAAACAGGCGACAGCTGGAGCATCGTCGAGACGCTGATTGAGCAGAAGTCCTTGCAGGAATCAACCTACGGCGGGCACAGATACTACCTGAGAAAATTCACCAAATGACCCTCTCCGAAAAGCTCTCGAATCATAACTTCCGTATGTTTCTCTGGCATGCGGCCTTTCTGTCCTTTGCGCAGAACTTCACCGACGTGGACACGATCATCCCCGCCATGCTCGTCGAGGCCGGAGGAGGAGCGCTCCATATCGGAATCATGTCGGCGATTTTGATGGGAGGATCCGGACTTGCACAGCTTTTCTTCGCCCCGCTGATAAGCAATAGACCCTACAAAAAACCGCTGTTGCTGATTGGAATCAACTCGCGGATTTTCTCTCTTTTCATCCTCGGAATCCTCTTTTTATATACCGGCCTTTTCCCCGCTCGATGGCTTCTGTGGGCGATCTTTCTTTTCATGACGATCTTTTCCCTCGGCGGGGCGTTTGCGAATATCAGCTATTTCGATATCATCGGCAAGTCGATAAACCCAAACAGGCGGGTGAACTTTTTTTCGACGAGGCAGGTGATCTCGGGGATTATCCTTTTGTTTTCATCGCTTTTGGCAAAAAAGGTCATCGTCATGACGCATTTCCCGACAAACTACGCGATGATGTTTCTTATCGGCTCCGCGGGGCTACTGTCGGCCTCTTGGGGCTTCTGGCTTTTGAAAGAGAAAGAGCCGACCATTTTCAGGATCGAGGGCCTCGTGGATTATTTCAGCGTGATCGTCGATGAACTCAGACAAAATAAGAGACTTGTCTATTTTTTAGGGTTCATCAATGTCCAGGGTATCGTTATCTCGTTTCTGCCTTTTGTAATCCTCTATGCAAAAAGGACTTTCCAGACACAGAGCGGCGACACCGGGGTTTTCTTGCTGTGCAAGGTCGCAGGTCTTGTCATAGTAGGCCTCTTTGTGCTTCTGGCCGGCAGGAAAATACAATACAGGCCGCTTCTTTATCTCAACGTTTTGTTTTCGCTTTTGCTTGCGTTGAGCACCGCCATCGCCGGCAGTACGCTTACGGTTCGCTATATCTTCTTTCTCGGCGGCATTGCGTATTCGCTGTACTTTATCACGATGAACGGGCTTGTTCTTGAACTGTCCGCCAATCATAACAGGGCGATTTACACAGGCTTTCTCGGCGCCGGCAATATCCTGCCGATGATTTTTCCGCTCGCCGGCGGCTGGATCATCAAATCGTTCGGATTCAGGCCGTTTTTTTTGCTCTTTGCGCTGATCGTATCGTCGTCGCTGTACTTTATCGCGAACATAACCCCGCCGGCGAATGCCTCCCCCGCGTCAAAAACATAGAATATTTAGTTCCTCTCGTTGATGATCCTTTTTTTACTTCACAATCATTTTATCGCCATCAGTTATCAGGACCAACGAGGTTTCTTACTTCTTTGGTCGTGAATTAAGATTTCAAAGGTTTACCGAATTCGGCTCAAAAAAACATGATTGTGCAAATGACTATTATGAGGTATTTACTTAAAGAAGGGAGCGTCCGGACTGTCCGTACTTACTTAGGTCTTCTGAAAATGAATGGTTGTTGAATTTTTCGACTTGAAATATTTTTCTTTTGTATATTTTTCTTTTGCATCATGGCGGACTGGTGTCTGGAAGGCATGCCGTTCAAACCGCGTTGTGAAAATGAGAAAGGAAGTGCCGACATGAAACTGGCAAAAAACGAACAAGAAGCGTTGAAAGCCTTACGGGAGAAGATCTTTGGGAAGTATAAGATCATTGATTTTCGCCTCTTCGGTTCCAAGGCCCGGGGCGAAGCAAGACCGGATTCGGATATGGACATTATGATCGAACTTCCAATAAACGATCCAGCCATTGTCGCAGATATCGACGAGATAATCTACAGCATCAATCTTGATTTTGACGTGTACATCTCGGCCGTGGTTTTCGGGAAAGATGAAATCGAAGAAGGCCCGATGTCGGAAGCTCCTATCTACAAAATTATCCAGCGAGAGGGCGTGCCGATATGAGCGCGGATGAGAACGGGGATATTTTGAATTGAGCCGGGACCAGGTAGAACCACTGCTGGCTGAGGCGACACAATTTGTGGTT
>DYLD01000052.1:0-3875 GCA_020722315.1 Syntrophus aciditrophicus | reverse complement strand
TAACCCGAATCATTATGTTCACCGGCAAGGGAGGCGTCGGGAAGACAACGCTTTCGGCCGCATCCGCGCTTCTGTCAAAAGAAGACAGGCGGACACTGCTGCTTTCGACGGACCCCGCCGGCTCTCTGGCCGAGATATTCCAACGCGACTTGACCGAGAAAACCGTGTCGGTTGTACCCAAACTCGACGTCGTCGAGCTGTCGCGCAAGACCGTCCTCAAGCTCTGGCATGACCAGTTCGCCGACGAGATCTATTCGGTCCTCTCGTCATTCTTGCCGGTCGAAAAGGATATCCTGAATTATATCGAAGGCGCGCCCGGCATCGACGAGGAATTCATGCTTTCGTACCTTCTGAACATCCAGAGATCAGGCACGTACGACGTCATCATCTGGGATGCCGCTCCGACCTCGACAACACTGAAACTGCTCGATCTGCAGAAGATATTCTATACGCACCTGACCGAGGCCGAGAAGCTCTACCTGAAGTTCCGCGGCTTTTTAAAGGGCGCCAATCCTGTCGAGCTGATCGCGAAATGGCGCCGATTGACCGAGGACGTAATCAATATGCTCAAACGCGACACGTCGGTCTGGATCGTCGCAAACCCCGAACGCCTGCCCGTTGAACAGGCGCTGATGATCGCCGCATCGCTTGCCGATTTCGGAATCGGCGTCAACGGCTATGTGATGAACAGGCTTCTTGCCGAAAACATCTGCAGCGGATGCAACTTCCTTGAAAAGAAATTTCTTTCCCAGAAACGCTGGCGCGAAACGCTCGCGCGGAAAAGTTCCCGGCCGATCCTGGAGGTTCCCGAACTGGCCGAAGAGCCAAACGACCCGGAGGCGCTACTTTTTGTCGCGCACAGATTCAACCTTTCTTCATTAATAAAGGAGTACTGAAATGCCCTACTCGATCCTTGACATCATGAAGATCCTGCCGCAGACCAACTGCAGCGAATGCGGCTTTGCGAGATGCATGACGTTTGCCGTCGCCGTCATCAAAAACGGCGAGCCGCTGGAAAAATGTCCGTATCTGCCGAAAGAGGCAGGGCATATCGCCCAAGAGCTGCATAAACAGCAGAAGACCGGGAAAGGAAGCAGCCGCGAAGCACTCGATGACTCCAGGGCGACACTGCAAAAGAGGCTTGCCCCCGTCGATCTCAAGGCCGTCGCCAAGGGGCTGGGCGCCCGGTATTGCGAAGAGGGAGGCTCTGCCTGTCTTGAGCTGGAATACTTCGGAAACCCCGTGAAAATCTTCAAGGATCATATCGCCTATCCGGCCGGCATGGACGTTGATCCGTGGGATGACATCTTGCTGTACAATTACGTCTGCTCCGGCGGCAACACCCCCGCCACTGGTCGTTGGATATCGTTTAAGGAACTGGCCGGCATTGTCAGCCATGCCCCCGGTCTGAACCTTTCGGCGTTCAACATAATCGCTTGCGATGAAAAAACGGCGTCCGCGTTGAACGAGAATTTCGGCAGGATCGGGGCCCAGCCGGTCATGATCGAAACGTCGGCGGACCTTGCGTTGTTTTTCAAACCGTTAAGCATGACCCCGATGCTTCTTTTGTACTACAGCGGCGATCCCGAGGAGGGGACGACGGCCCAGATGCAGTTTCTCTTCGACGAATGCGTTGCCGCGTACCTCGATTTCGAAGGGGCATTCTTTCTGATTGAAAGGACGAAACGGATACTGACCGGGCAATAGCCGAAATTTTTCGCGGCAAGGAGCAGGAGCCTATGAATCACATCACAAAGAGGGCGGAGGATATCCCGCCGTTTCTGGTTATGGATGTGCTGGAAACGGCGCAGCAGATGACCAAAAAAGGTCAGGACATCATACATCTCGAAATCGGAGAACCTGATTTTGATACACCCCAGTGCATCAAGGAGGCCGCGATAAAGGCCCTTAAAAACAACGAAACACATTACACCCACAGCCTCGGCATCATCGAGCTCAGGGAGGCGATCTGCGAGCATTACAAAAAGTCATACGGGGTTTCGGTCTCTCCGGATCAGGTGCTCGTCACGTCCGGCACGTCGCCGGCGATGATGATTCTGTTTTCCACCCTTCTGGAAAACGGAAGCGAGGTGATCATCTCCGACCCGCATTACACCTGCTATCCGAACCTGATTCAATTCTTCGGTGGGGTCCCCGTCCGGATACCGGTTTACGAAGAGGAGGGCTTCCAGTACTCGCCCGGCTCGATAAGAGAAAAAATTACCTCCGAAACGAGGGCGATCATGATCAACTCCCCTTCGAACCCGACGGGGAACCTTCTCGATGAAAAAAGGATGGCCGAGATCGCATCCCTCGGCGTTCCGGTGATTTCCGACGAGATCTACCACGGCCTGGTTTATGAGGGGCGCGAGCACAGCATCCTTGAATTCACCGACAACGCATTCGTCGTGAACGGCTTCTCGAAGGCCTACGCGATGACAGGCTGGCGCCTCGGCTATCTGATCGTCCCTTCGGCCTATATCCGGCCGATGCAGAAGATACAGCAAAACCTCTTCATCGCTGCGAACGCGTTCGTCCAGCGGGCCGGCGTCGCGGCGCTCACCGAGGCGGGGCCGGACGTCGCCCGGATGAGGGAAATCTACAACGAGCGGCGAAAGTACATGACAAAAAGGCTCAAAGAGCTCGGCCTCGGCATCAGCGTCGAGCCGACCGGCGCCTTCTATATCCTCGGAAACATAAAACATTTTTCCGGCGATTCTTACAAAACCGCGTTCGACATCCTGAAGAACGCGCACGTCGGCGTCGCGCCCGGAATCGATTTCGGGAAGAACTGCGAGGGATACCTCCGCTTTTCGTACGCGAACTCGCTCGAAAACATCAAGGAAGGCCTGAACCGGCTCGAAAAATACCTGAAGGAAAGAACGTGAAACTAAACCCCAGAACATGGAAGGCCGTCGTCTTTGATTTCGACGGGACACTCGCCCAATTGAACCTTGATTTCCCGATGATGCGCGCGGCCGTACGGAAGCTGCCGTTGTGCCGGGCGATACCGGAAGAAAAACTCGCGAATCTGATGACAATCGAGATGATCGAGGCGGCAGGCCTCTTTATCGCCGAACAAAACGAACAAGACGCCTTGCGTTTCTTAAATGAGGCTTATCGGCTTCTGACCGATATCGAGATCGAAGCGGCCCACAACGGGAAGCTTTTCCCGGGAACCCGGATGCTGCTGGCCGAATTGAAAAGACGCGCGATAAAAACCGGCATCGTTACGAGAAACTGCCGCGCCGCCGTTGAGATCCTCTTCCCCGATAGCACGCTTTATGCCGATGCGACAGTTACCCGCAACGAAGCGCGCAATGTCAAGCCCCATCCGGGCCATATCTGGGAGGTGCTGGAGCTGCTTGGAGTGCCGCAAACGGACGCGGTGATGGTCGGCGACCATCCGATGGACATCACGTCGGCCAAACAAGCGGGAAGCTGTGCAGTCGGCGTTCTGACAGGAAGCGCGGATGCAAAAAGCCTCTACGACGCCGGCGCCGATATGGTACTCAAAGACGCCTCCGAGCTCCTCGGGTTAATCTAAAAGCCCATCCTGCCGGAGGTATGCGCCAAACGCCGGAGGAATAACGCCGTGACCGAAGAAGAAAAAAAGGGCAAAACCATCCGGGAACGGATGGCCGACGAAGAGCTCATCAGGGAACGAACCGACGCCGACGGCGTTAAGTGGAGGAAGGTCTATGTCGGCGGCGGGGCACACTTTGAGAACTGGCTTGCCCAATGCAGGGAAATAGGCGACGTCATTGTTGAAGAGATCGATTCGACAGGCTATAAATGCTTCGAGGAAAGCGGAGAAAAACTCTACCGGATATGGATGAAGATACCCGAGAACGGCTAGAGAAATCGAGACCTTT
>DYLD01000249.1 GCA_020722315.1 Syntrophus aciditrophicus | reverse complement strand
GGGCAAAGCAAAAGCTTGTATCAACGCCTGAAGGGTGTTATAAAAACCACCGTCACGCAAAAAAACAACTACCGGCCAAAACCGGGGAAAATCATACCTTAAGCTAGGCGATATCCGAACGGGCAAGGCTTTTGCTCCCGGTTGTTTTATTAGCTTCTGCAACATTGCAGTTCTTCAAAATTTCGTAACGGTCGGCTATTTTGTATCTCCGCCGGCTTGCCGGGGTAAGAAAAGCACTCCACTTGCATTCGGGGATTTACGATGTTGTTCGGCAGTTATAATTTTTCTTTGACGTTGGATGATGATGCGATTCTTCCGGAGTACAAGGGCTCGACTTTCCGCGGCATTTTCGGCCGTTCCCTCAAAAAGATCGTCTGCGCGCTAAAGAATCAAGAATGCTCAAAATGCCTGCTACGCGAAAAGTGTGTCTATTTCCAGGTGTTTGAAATCCCCGGCACCCATCAGCGCAACGGCTCTACAACAGAGCCGGGTTTAAACAACAACGACCCTGGGACAAAAAACCGTATCGTCTCGGCGCCTCATCCTTACGTCATTGAACCGCCGGAAGATAAACGAACCCGGTATTACCGAGGAGATCTTCTTAATTTTAGCCTTCTGATTTTTGGACATATCAACGAATATCTTCCCTACTTCATCTATGCCTTTCACGAGATGGGCAAGCAGGGTATAGGGAAAGGGATTAATGGAAAGCGCGCCACTTTTCATCTTACGCAGGTAACTTCGGCAAATCGCGTTGTCTATGACGGCAAGGAAAATAAAATCCACAAAGGGCCGTTTACCGAAGAGCTTTCCCTAACACCAGCGACCGTCTTGCCGGCGCCTTTGCGTGTTTCGATCCATCTGCTCACCCCGCTGCGCCTCAAGTTTGAAAATCGTCTGAAGGCAGAATTGCCCTTTCATCTGCTCGTCAGGTCAATGCTTCGGCGGATCTCTTCTTTGGAGGAATTCTATGGGGCCGGAGAACCTAAACTAAATTACCGGGGGCTTGTCGCAAAGGCTGAATCCGTTGCATATAAGCCTTCCTCAATCCACTGGTTCGACTGGAAACGCTACTCCGACCGTCAGGATCAAACAATGCTGATGGGGGGGATGTTGGGAACAGCGTCTTACCTCGGTGATTTCGGCGAATTCCTGCCGTTGATGCGTTTTTGTGAAAAGGTTCACATTGGGAAACAAACGACGTTCGGACTTGGCAAAATATCGGCCATCTTAGATGAATAGGATATAGGTTAAGCACAAAAAGCCCTTATCCACGTAGTTAAAACAAAACGCTGCCTTAGGGAGGCGTTGCTTGAAGAACATACTTCTTGCGGTAGTCGGTTTGAGTCCTCAGGTCGTGACAGAGACCCTTTTTGCCCTGCACCAGGAAGGAAAACAGGTCGATGCAATTTACCTGATAACTACCGCCACGGGGAAAGAACTGATTGCCTCCTCGCTGCTTTCCCCCGCTTTCGGCCGTTACCATCGTTATTTAAAAGAATATGGGATCGATCCCTCAACGATATCTTTTGGCTTTGAAAATGTGCATGTCGTTAAAGACCTCTACGGGAAAGAAATCAGGGATATTACAAGCGATGAAGACAATGAACACCTGCTGCGTTGCTGTTTGGATTTGACCTTTCGCTTTACTTCTTCGCCGGATACCACCGTCTTTTTTTCGATTGCGGGCGGCCGTAAGACGATGAGCGCCTCCCTGATGGTAGCAGCCCAGCTTTACGGAAGGCCCCAGGACAGGGTGTACCATGTGCTGGTTTCACCGGAATTTGAAAATAGCGAGGATTTTTATTATCCCACACGACCCTCGCAGCTTATCCGGCTATACGATGAAAACCGCAATCCTTTTTTTAAGGAAACGCGTTACGCGACAGTTACGCTGGTGCCGATACCCTTTGTTTCGATCCGCGGACAAATCGCGGCGGATTTACTGCAAGAACCCCGGGAACCGGCGGAGCTGATGCTCAGTCTGATCCGAGAAGAACCGGCCATTCTGACCATCGATATACCATCGGGCAAGGTGATCTATCGGCAGCGGGAAATTGATATGATGCCCGCACGGCTGGCACTGTACGCCTTTTTTGCGCTTCTAAAAAAAGATTGCCCTTTGCAGAAGGAGAAAAGAAGCTGTCGTGATTGTACGGACTGTTATCTGAGCTTTTACGAAGTGGCCGCCAGGCAGAAGGATATCACAGAATTGTACCGCGGCGCAGCGGGCAAAATGGTGATAGAGTCTGAAATGAGCGATACCGGCATAACCAACATCAACGCCGAGAATTTTAATTCTTATAGAATCAAGATTCGCCGGGATCTTGAACGGGGCTTCGGGGCAGTCAATGCCGCGAGGCTTGCGATAAGCTCAACAGGCCAACGCCCGGACAAGCGCTATGGGATCGAGCTGGACAGGCAAAACATACGGGTAGTGTTATGA
>DYLD01000051.1 GCA_020722315.1 Syntrophus aciditrophicus | reverse complement strand
TGCGACCTTCGCGCTGATAAAAGCTTTTTCAACTCGCGGTGTCTCGCCGCGGCTCCAAAGGCTAAAGGCTCTGGAATCGTTCATGTTCCTGACGCCTTTGCAGCCTTCACGACAACTGGACCGTCCGGCTGAAGAATGCTTCATACGCCGGGACTCAAATTTTGTCAAGCGAGGTTTAATCTAACTTTTTGATATTTATATAAATTTCACATTACCAAACACGGTTTCATGCGCGCTTAAGGAGCTTTTTCACCCGAAAACCTATCCGTCGCGCTTCGTGAAACCATCGCGGATAAGTTCTGCTCTGATCCTAAACGCCGGGTGAGTCTGCAGGGAGCTTCAAAAAAATTTACAGCGCACCGGACATATTCCCATAGAGGGTTTTTTATGCTATAAGACAACAGGATTTACGGGATCACTTTGGAAAACGAATCGATCGCCCCCTGGGCGTGTAAAATGCAGGGACTGACGAGAAATGCCGATCTATGAATTTTACTGTGATAAATGTAATACCGTTTATAGCTTCTTTTCCCGAAGCGTAAACACGAAGAAAATCCCTGTCTGCCCGAAGTGCAAAACCCCGCTGAAAAGACAGCTTTCTCTTTTCGCCCGGGTCAGGCACACAGAGAACGAGCCGGCGGGGGAGGATGACATGCCGCCGATTGACGAAGAAAAAATGGAAAAAGCGATGGCGATGTTTGCCGGGGAGGCGGAGAAAATAGACGAAAATGATCCCCGTCAGGCGGCCCGGCTGATGAGAAAGATGAGCGAAGCGGCGGGCATTTCTTTCGGAGACGGCATGGAGGATGCGTTAAACCGCCTGGAACAGGGCGAAGATCCCGACCGCATTGAACAGGAATTGGGGCCGTTGCTGGACTCAGAAGACCCTATCGTATTCAACAAAAAGGGGATCGCCCGGAAAAGACCGAAACCGCGGGTCGACGAAACCCTTTACGAGCTGTAAATTCGGTACGGTTTACTTTCCCAAACTCAACAGGTCGTTCGGCGTGTCCACGAGAAAATCGGGTGAGGCGTTGGCAAGTTTTTCCCGGCCGTACCACCCCCAGGCGGCCCCGACGCTTAAGACGCCGGCAGCTTTGGCCTCTATTATATCCCCGGTCGTGTCGCCTACATAGTAAGTATGGTTGGGAGAAATTCGATATTTCGAAAGGGCATGGGCAATTTTCTCCCGCTTGCTGAACAAAAAATCAGAGCCGAGAATGTCTTGAAAATAGGGGGCAAACGCAAAGGCCTCGAGAGCCCTGCCGATCGTTGCGGAGCCGTTTGATGAGACAACGGCGAGCAGGTGAATTTTCCTCAGAGAATCGAGTACCGGAACCAGGCCGGGAACAGGCTTCATCGATTTGTAATCCAAATCGGGAAGCACCTCCTTTGCCAGGTTTGAGAAAACCTTGAGGTCAACACCTCGTGCGGCAAGCGACTCATAGAAATTTCCCTCGAAAAGTTCGAGATAATCTTCGCGGTTCCTGACAAAAGGCTTTCCCATCCTCTCGAGAATAATTTTGACGGCTCCGGCATACAGATCCAGCGATTGAACCAGAACTCCATCGAAGTCAAAAAGCATCATTGATTTTCCGTCTGCCGCCATTTTTTGTTCTCCCGTTTGCAAACCTTTGTTCTTTCGCCTGGACGTATAGCGAGTCCTTTGCAAAACGCCGCCTTCGCGCTCATAAATATTTTTCGACCCCGCAGAGTCTCGCTACGGCGGCAAAGCCTAAACGCTCTCTAATGTTCGCGTTTTTAACGGCTTCGCCGCCTTGCTACGACGGCGGGGTACCCCGAAAAATCTTTAAAATCGCGCTTCAGGCAGTGTTTTTCTTTTGGTTGTGCAAAGCTTTTATAGCAGCATTCTTTATTGTCTGCAAGCCTTGCGGCGATCGGCCCGGTACTGGGAGATCACGATTTGTGTGATCAGAGGAGGCTGTAAGATGGCTGAAGATGCTAAAAGAAGGCGTTGAGGTTAAAAAAACCTCAACGCCTTTGTGAATGCCGTTTAGGCTCCAAAAGTATATGTGGTTCCTGCAACATTGATGATGAACTGATCCGGCATCGCTATCGAAAAGCCCGTGATGGCCTCAAACCCCGAGCAGTGCATCGGGACAATGTAATCGGGCTTAACGGCTTTGATATCGGCAATCGTTCGCTGGATCACCTCCGGTTTCGCGCCGGTCAGATGGAAGCCTCCCATTACTGCATGAACCTTGTCTATTCCTGTCACCTTCTGGGCATGTTTGACCGTATTGACAATCCCTGAATGGGCGCACGAGGAAAGAACGACCAGACCTTTTCCCTTCACATTAAACATCAGAGATTGTTCTCCCTGAAAGTAATCACGCTCCATTCGGTCGCCTTTTTTAACCAGAAGGATCGGCGAGCCCTTTTCATAGTCTGTTACTCTCTCAATGTTCCCCGTCATATAAGCCCCGGGGACAATGGGTGTTGGATCCTTGACCTGGATGATCTTGACACGATCAATCGATTCGATCCTTCCGCGGTCCAGTTGTCCCAGATCGCTGAGTCCTTCATTGGGTGCATAAAGACGCGGAGGTAGTTTGGCGAACTTGTTGTCAAAAGCGTCCTCTCCTACGTATAGAGGAACACCCTTGCGAATTTTGTTCCTGTTGGCTTCGAGAATCGGGATCAGGTTTCCCCAGTGATCCAAATGGCCGTGGCTCAATCCGAAAGCTTCCAGCTTATTCACGTCGATTCCCAAAATCTCCATATTTTTGGTGACACCTTCGAAATCCATTCCGTAATCGAGCATGAATGCGTTGGATTTACCATTGACGACTGTCTCAATGTAATACGAGAGCCCATGCTCAGCGTGGAATCTCCATCCTTTCCAAATCGAGGCATCGGGGAATTTATGGTGTCGGTTCGCGATCTTATAGTTCCACCGCAGACAGTCATAGTAGTTGTCGGTAATTATGGTAACCTGTAATTTGTCTACCTCTTCCATTTTGACGGAAGCATGAGCCACCGAAGGCCCCTTGCTACGAGATCTCCCGCCATCAATACCGCGCCGGTGGCTGCTGATAACTTCAAAAATTCCCTGCGATTCATATCATTTAAGATAGCTCCCACCTCCTATTTCTCAATCAGGACTGCTTAACCTCTTGTTCTCATTTCATATCCCTGCTGATATCTTTACTTTAACCCTCTCGCCGCGCGGTGTGGATCCCTTCCTCTTCACCTCCTTTCTTTGTTTACTTCTGGCGCTGTAGGGCTAAGCAAAGGAGTGCGACCTGTGAAACCATCTCTGGATATTTTGCTAAGCTCTTAAATTATAATGGAAGAGTTTTTCTATAAAAAGACTGTTTTCGGTTGTCAAGCAATATTTTGCTCCGAAAAAGGGTCATTCTTTTGCTGTTTCGTGTACAACGAAACCGGCATGACCGGTTATATTGAAAACTCGGTGTTCGATGTCTGAAGAGGCTGACAATAGTTTGCAGGCGTTTTTATTACGGGACGTATCGTCTCTGGATCAGATATTGATAAAGGCGGACGATGCGAACGGTTGCGATCGCCATCAAAAGGCGCGGGACATAAAGCCAGAGCGGCTGGATGCCCAGCGACATAAAAAGCGCCGGGTCTTCGACCATCGAGTGATTCATCCCTATCGAAAGGTGGAGAAGCTCCAGTTCGTCCCGGTTGAGTCTGCCGTTTTTGGCCTCCTCAACGATGACTGCTCCCCCGTAGGAAAGGCCGAAAATCACCGCGGTCATCCAGAGAAACCCCATCTTTTCGTCAAGTCCCATGATTCTGAGAAACGGGGCCAGCGCGCGGACAAAAGGGTGAACCAGGTCGAAGCTCTTCAGAAGTTCCAGAAGCGTCAGCAGAATCGTGATGATGATGAATATCTTGAAAATGAGCCACAACGTCGCCTCTATCCAGCGCATGATCATCTCCCCGAAGGCCTCGCTTTCGACAGCGCCTCCTTCGATGGCTGCGGGCATCTCTGTGGAACTTCCCACCCACGGAGCGATCACAAGGATGATCAGGACCGCCGCAACGATACGGACCAGCGTCGCCTTCAGCGGATGGATTCCGGATTTACCCTGGATTATTCCTTCCTGGATCAAGGCGTGGGCAGTCAGAATGAACACGGCAATCATCGTCATCTGCGCCGTGGTGAAAGGAAAAACGATCATTGCCGCGATAGAGGCATAAACGGAGCTCAGCATACCGATCAGAAGCGGGAGGGCCGCCTCCGGCGGGAGGTACAGAAATCCCATCAACGGCTTTAAAAGAAAGTCGAGATGAATGAGCAGACCGCTCCAGTCGAGTATCGCCGTCAACAGAGAGATCGGGATTACGATCTTCATCATCCAGATGAAGCCTTCATAACCACTCCGGATGCCGTTTCGCAGTCCTTTTCTGAATTTTTGCTTACATGTTTCCGTCTTACCGGTTTCCATGCTGTTTGTTATTTTCGTCCCGCCGGTTCATTTACACGTTCGGCCGGTTTTGATTTTTCCTCCTCTTTATCCAAGCAGCCCTTGCAGGACAGCCCCGAAAAGAATCTCAGCGTCTAGCATAAATGGGTGCATTAAAAAACAATGAGATCGATGGAAATGAATGTCCCGGAAAGGACTCTCTTTACTTATTTTCCGTACATCCGAAAAAGAAAATAATCTACGATCCTCTCCGGCACGATCCTTTTGAAGAACATAAACAGCTTGTATTCGAAGCCGACGGTGACGGAAACAGGCATGCGTTTCATTTTTAACAACCTGTCAACCGCTTCGACAACGCTGGAGGGATCTTTTCCACTCTGTTCGTCTTTTTCCATCCGCCCCAGCGAACGGTTTATGCGCTCACGGTAGAGATTATCTTCCTCGACAGGCGGCTTGATCCGGTTTTTCGTGAATCCAGTTCTGGTATCACCCGGCATCACCGTGCAGACGTCAATCGAAAGTGGCTTCAGCTCCATTTTCAACGCCTTCGAAAACGTGTGAAGGGAGGATTTCGTCATGCAGTAAAACGCCTGGAACGGAATCGGGAATTCCCCGGCCACCGATCCGATATTGATGATTCTGGCTTCTCCGGCGTTTCTGAGCAGATCCATCGCATGTTTGCTGACCAGAAAAGGGCCGAAGACGTTGACGGCAAAGATGTACCTGACGTCATCAAAAGAGGCGTCCTCGATGGCACCGCCCAAACCGATTCCGGCGCAATTGATCAGTACGTCGATACGGCCGTATTTTTCGCGGATCCTTTGAAATGTTTCTCTGACACTACTCTCATCGGCGACATCGCATAAAAAATAGTCAAAGGAAACATCTTTCGGGTAGGTTCTTGAAATCCCGAGCACTGTGTCGTTGGATTGGTGGAAGAATTTTGCGAGTTCGAAACCGATGCCGCTGGATGCGCCGGTAATGCAAATGATTCTATTCATGATTTTGAACGATTTTCATCAGTTCTTCGTCGCTCTCGGGAAGACTCTTGAGAACTTCCGCGATGATATCGGATGCTTCGTCCATCAGCTCTTTCGTATGCGTCGCGGTGTAGCTGGTTCTTATCAGACAGGCGCCTTCCGGGGCCGCCGGAGGCAAAACCGGATTCACGTATACGCCGCGCTCAAATAACAGCTTGCAAACGACAAGCGTACGCAACATCGTATAGGTATAGATCGGAATGATCGGCGCAATGGAATGGTTGACTACCGGGACCCCTTTTTGAACCAGCCGTTCGCGCATATAGGCGGTAATATCGCGGAGCGCCTTCGGCCTTTGAGGTTCTTCCCGCAGGATTCTCAGCGCTTCTAGAGCGGTCGCGGCGTTTGCCGGTGTGATGGCCGCGGAAAAGATAAACGGCCGCGATTTATGCTTTACAAATTCCACTACATGCCTGTCCGCGGCCATGTAGCCGCCGAGGCTGGCCAGCGATTTGGAAAAGGTTCCCATCAGAATATCCACCTGGTCTTCCAGCCCGAAATACTCGGCTGTCCCCCGTCCACGTTCCCCCAGTACGCCGAAGCCGTGTGCATCATCGACCATCACCCGCGCGCCGTATTTTTTTGCCAGATCGACGATATCCGGGAGTTTGCAAATGTCGCCCGACATGCTGAAAACCCCGTCGGTGACGATCAGCTTCCCCTTTGCCGGATCGGCTTTCTGAAGCTGTTTTTCCAGGTCTTTCATGTCGCTGTGATGATAGCGGACCATCGTCGCATAACTGAGCTTGATTGCATCGTAAATACTGGCATGGTTTTCCCGGTCGCAAAAGATGATGTCATCCCTTCCGGCGATTGCCGAAATAATCGCGAGGTTTGAAATAAAACCCGTCGAGAATATCAGGCAGGCCTCCTTACGCAGAAAGGAGGCCAGTTCCTTTTCCAGCTCAATATGGGTCGTCAGGGTTCCGTTCAAAAACCGTGATCCGGAAACGCCGGAACCAAATTCCTCAAAAGCCTTTATTCCCGCCTGAATCACACGCTTATCCCCGGTCAGTCCCAGATAATTGTTGGAACCGATCATGATTTGCCGTTTTCCCTCCATAACAACTTCGACATCCTGTTTCGACTCGAGCGCGTGAAAATACGGGTAGAGTCCCAAGCCCTTGTATTCTTCAACGGTTATAAAGTCTGTGCATTTCTTGAACAGGTCCATAACGTTTACCTATGGAGAGCCTTACACTCCCCCAGTCATGGTTTCATCTCAGCCAATGCTTTGGTTAATTGTATGTGGGTAAAAAGGGCATTCTTATTCTAAGGCATTGCTCCCCCAGAACTTTGCAAAACGCCGCTTTTTACGCTGATGAAATCTTTTTCGACCCCGCGGCGTCTTGGGCGAGAAGGCTCCTGGAGGCTAAACGCTCTCTAAAGTTTTGCGTTCTTAACGCCTTTAAAAGCCTTGGCTTTGACGGCGGGGTACCTAAGGAAAATCAATAAATATGCGCTTCAGGCAGCATTTTTCAAAGGTCTCTCCCGATGGATGAGTATAATGGGCAGCAGGCGGATGTGTCAAGGGATATCTTCCGGTGCGATGCCCGTTTCGGACGGGAATCAGGCTGTCGTGGGGGTATGACTTGTGTTTATTTCTTCTCATCGGGAATGAGTGTGCGGAGGATGTCTTCCTTTCCGATGATCCCCACGAGATGCCCTCTCTCCAAAACAGGGATCGTATGCACGTTGTGTTTAACCATCAGTGTGGCAATATCTTCCAGTGGGGTTTCGGTGTCGACGCTTATGGGGTCCGCGGTCATCGCTTCGGACACCTTGATGGCCGCCATCTTCTTTACCTCGTGTTCGATATGCTTCGGGGTGCTCAGCGGCATCGCCCCGTCAAGGATAACAAAAAAGGAGGGGAGGGGTATCTTTCCCTGCTGAGTGATTAGATCGGACTGGCAGAGGATCCCTTTCAGGAAACCGTCGTTATCAACAACCGGCAAACCGTTGATGTGTTCTTTCAGAAGCAAGGAGGCTGCCTGCGTTATTTCGGTGTCCGGATAAACGGTTATGACCTCTTTTGTCATGATATCTTTTGCTTTAAGCATGATTTTGCCCCCTTTCTCCTCTAAGAGAGCCTTGATGAATGCCCCCTTAGTGCTCTTGGACTACGTTGCATTCTCGCTGTGACGGGCCAATGTGCCCCAAGAAAAACATTTAGCATCGCGTGTCAGAAGGCGTTTTTCGGCAGTTGTACAACCCCCCTTTGAGGCCTTTGCAAAACGCCGCCTTTGCGCTGATCGGATCTTTTTCGACCCCGCGACGTCTCGCGGCGGCTTCAAAGGCTAAACGCTCTGTAACGTTTTGCGTTTTTAACGCCTTTAAAGCCTTGGCTGCGACGGCGGGGTACCTAAGAAAAATCAATAAATTTGCGCTTCAGGCAGCATTTTTCAAAGGTCTCTCTTTGAAAAATCTATAATGGCCGGCGATCCAATTCTATCAAATGGCGGAGAGAGCGGGATTTGAACCCGCGGTACACCTTTGACGGGCGTACAATCGCTTAGCAGGCGATCGCTTTCGGCCACTCAGCCATCTCTCCGCGATCTTTTGAACCTTGCCCCTGAGCCGCCAATTCTCACAAACAGGGAAAAAAGTCAACCGGTTATTCCGCTGCCATCGCTATTGTACAAAGTGTACGCATGTATGTGAATCACTTACCTGAACGTACCCGGCCCCGGGCGTTTTGAAGGCGTTGCACCATCGAACCACCTTCTTCTTTGAGAGGGTATTGATTTGTCTTTTGCGGGCAATTAAGGTAAAAAAAACAAACAAGAGGGTTTATATCGATCTTTGTACGGATGGTTTACTGTGATGGAAGCCCGTTATGACAACAAATGCGGCAAAGGAATTTCTCCTCTGGTGTGTCTGTCTTAACTATGGGGTTCTCTTGATCCGGTTCGGATTTTTCATCATCGCCCATGATCAAGTTTATAGAATTCATCGCCGCTGGATCGATCTTCCGGTTGAAAGCTTTGATGTGCTTAACTATACGGGTTTCGCCGCATATAAAATCGGCATCATCGTGCTCAATCTGGCGCCGCTGCTGCGATCTGCCTGATTTCGTAACAGAGAAGCAGGCGCGTCGGACGGAGGAATGTTTATGGTCCGGCCGGACTAATGCCCATTCATACCGCGAGGCATTTACACAACTGCCAAAGAATTCCGCCAGAAGTATGATTTTAAAGGTTTTCGGGCCGAAAAGGATTTCATCAGCGCGAAGGCCGAATTGTCCAAAACTCTCAATTCGGTTTGGAGGGAAAAGCGGTGAAGAAAGTGATCGTCAATGATCTTATGCAGCGAAATTATATCTATTATATTACTGAATCCATCGGGGAAAATTTTTCTCCGGACTTCTCGCCGGACCTGACGCCGAAACAAATGCTCGAAATGGGTGTTTTTGGCGGGAAATACATGACCGATTGTTGAGATGAGTTTCCCGACGATTGGTTTTTGCATGCGAGGCTCTGTCACGAGCGTCACGATCCCGAACTGAATTTTTTCGGGGTCAACGCCTCCCTGCCGCTGTCGGTATGGCGCAAAAAAGGCTGGATTTACGATGAAGATCCCAGAGGCTGGTTCCAGTGGTACTGCAGATACTATATGGGCAGGAGGATTATTGATGATGAGCGCCAGATCAAGAGATGGAGGGCGATGAAAAGACACATCGCCCAGATCAGCAAGCACTGCCTGAAGGGCGATGTCGATTGCCGCCCGCGACAGAGGCAGGCACTGGTAAACTGGGCGTACGACAGCACGAAATTTTAATTGAGAATCTAATAGAACGCTCAAAGGGGTTTTCTGAAACGCGATTTGAAGATTTTTCGGGTCGAAAATGCTTCCTTAAGCACGCATGAAACCGCTTTGGGCGGTTCGCGAAACCCTAAATTATCAATTAGATCTGTGGATTGGTGTTGCTTAAATCGAATTCATCTATTATAAGACCTCGCCCATGCAGATTGTAAGTACGATCATACCCATTTTTGTGATTATCTTCATCGGATGGTTTGCCCATTATAGGCGTTTTATCCCGGAAAGCTTTTTAGCCCCCGCCAACAGGATTGTTTTTTATCTGGCCATTCCTGCGATGATATTCAAGGCCATCTCGGGTGCCTCTTTTTCCCGGAGTTTCGATGTTTGCGTGCTGGTTATCGCTCTGCTTTCCTCGACGGCCGGCTACGTTCTCGGATACCTGTTTGGTCGTGTCCTGAAACTCAGAAATGGAAGCCTCGGCAGTTTTATTCAAACTTCCTCCCACTGCAATATCGGCTATATCGGATTTGCCGTCGTCTATTATTATCTGGGTAACGAAGGACTCGCAAAAGCCGGGATGTTTGCGGGCTTTGTATTGATTTTGCAGAATTTTTATTCGGTCGTGGCACTGGCAATATGGTCGGATCGAAAAACCGGCACAAGCAGTGTCCGGCACAATATCATCGCCCAGGTCATACTCAATCCAACGATTCTTGCCGCGGGTCTGGGGATTATTTTCTCGATAGCGGAAATTCCTCTCCCCCTGTTTGTCTCTCGTTCGCTGGATATTCTCGGGGGGATGGCTCTGCCCACAGCTCTTTTGATCATCGGCGCCTCTCTGTCGCCGGGACTGATCCGGATCAAATTCTCCGCAGCGATGGCATCCTCCGTGATCAAGCTGGTTGTGCTGCCGGCAATCGCTCTGGGGTTATTCGCGGCGTGGGATATTCCCGGGACTCACCGTCTGCCGATTGTGATCATGCTCGCGGCGCCAAGTGCAACCACGAGCTATATCATGGCCGGCGAGATGGGCGGTGATACACGACTGGCCGCTGCGGGGGTTAGCCTGTGCACGATGCTGTCCCTTTTTTCATACCTGTTTTGGCTGCATATGACGTAAAAAATGACGGTTCATCCGGCGGAGATGGGCTTTCATCTGAAAATGGGGGATATACTAATTTGGGGCGGGGATAAAATCAGACAGGGAGAAATCTATGGCTTTTGCAGATATAAATGGATTGAAAATATATTATGAGCAGCATGGCGACGGTGAAACCATCATCCTTTTGCATCATGGTTTCGGTTGCACTATGATGTGGAAAGATGTCTGGCCGGCGTTGGTCGCCGCTGGCTATCGCGTCGTACTCTATGACAGGCGCGGGTACGGCCGTTCGGAGCAGGGTTCTGATTTTTCTGAATTCTATGTGAGCGACCGCTTTCGCCCGGAGAGCGTGCGGGAACTGGATCTCCTACGTTCGATGCTTTCACTCGACTCCTTTCATCTCATCGGCCAGTGTGAAGGGGGGGTCATTGCCGTCGATTACGCAGTCAGCAACCCCGCGGCCGTCAAATCCGTCACGATGTCAAGCACGCAGTGTTTCAGCGATGTTACGATGGTCGAGTTCAACGCGGCGAAGATGCCCAATCCGTTCAGTTATCTCGGACGCGAGCTCAGGGGAAAATTAGCCGCGTGGCACGGGGCCGACCGTGTCGAGGCATTTTACGAGATGTTCCGCAGCTATGGAGGGGCCTATGGAACGGGCGTCTTCGATCTAAGGGGGGAGTTGCGATCCATATCATGCCCCGCGCTGGTGCTCTATCCGGACAGGAGTTTTCTCTTTGAGGTTGAACAGGGTGTTGCGATGTACCGGAACCTTCAAAGGGCGGAACTGGCCGTGCTTCCCAACTGCGGGCACAACACCTACGAAGAACAGCCCGAAGCATACACCCGGATCATCCTCGACTTTTTGCGGCGCCAAAAGGGGTAAAGTCTGCAATTCAGGCAGGGCTTTCAGACGCCGACTGCTCGGCCCGAAACCCTGTCGATCAACCGAGCGAGACCTTTTTGAAAACGCCGCCTTTCGCGCTCATAAATATTTTTCGACCCCGCAGCGTCTCGCTACGGCGGGGTATCCCGAAAAATCAATAAATGCGCGCTTCAGACACCGTTTTTCAAAGGTCTCGCCTCCTAACTGAGAGAAGGGAGAGCACCCGGAAACCACTGTCAGGGCACGTGTTGAAGTTGGGTTCATACCACGACATGCTCAATCGGTCGCCCCGGGTCGCTTCAAAGCGACCCGTCCAGTTTGTCCGCGACAGGATTCTTGCATGTATGGCAGCTTTGCGCCCCTCGAAACAGCGGCGCGCCGCAGAAAGGGCAGTGGTATCTTTCGCATTCCGACCGGGCCCATTCGACGCTTCCCGTCTCCGGGCCGAGTTCGGCCGCTTTGGCCTTCCATATCGGGATCGTTCTTTTCATGACCCTAAGACCCGTCGCAAACGGGAAGTTTTCTATCAGCGCACAGGGCCAGTCACTGCACTGGTGGCACGAATAATACCCCTTGGATAGCACGCATTCCCGGATCTTGCATTGTTCGCAGTAGCTGAATATCTTCTTTGCCGGATCCGTCTGCATGCAACCGTAACATTCGATTTCCTCGGGCTTTCCTCCATAGAGCTTCGCGAGAACGGCCTTGAATTTCTCGTTTTTGTCCCTCGTTGCCAGGTATATCGAACAAACGCCGCAGTACAATCCGCATGGGGCCATCAATGCTTTGTCTTGGATCTCTTCCTCGCTCCATCCTTTCATGTCGATTTTCCTTTCTTTCTGATCAATCCAGACACCTGCCCGGCAGGGAAATGGCCCTTTTTTTGATCGGGTAGCTGTTTTTTTAATCTAGCCCCAATAAATCAGGTTCGTTTCGTATTTCGCCGCAAGGTTGGGGTGGTGCGGGAATACACGGACACCGTACGTAAACACACCGTTTGTTTTGATTTTGTAGGACAGGGAAAATCTAAGGATCCCATCTGAGACGTCCTTGTCCGGTTTCAGCGGAATGCACTCGGGTTTCTCGGAAAAGCCTGTATGGTCCTTCTTGCCTATCAGCAGCTCCGCCATGATTTCTTCCGCGGTCATCTTCCCGGGGTCTATACGCACGCTTACCTCGAGGGGCTCGTCGACGAGGATCTTATCGCCCTGTATCCCCTTGACGGTGACCTCCAGAAGCCTCAGAGACGAGAAACGCATCGGCAGTTTCTGTTTCCAGTCTGCCAGTTCACGCGCCAGCCTGTGGTTGTCGGCGTAGAATTCCTGAGCCCGGACCGCGGTAGGGATGTAGATGTTTTTGTAGTATTCGGTCAGCATTCGCTCCGTATTGAAACGGGGGACGAGGGTTTGCATCGAGCGCTTGATCATTGCAATCCATCTTTCGGGAAGACCTGACGGCTCCCGTTCGTAGAACATCGGGATGATCGTGTTTTCCAAAAGCGAGTAAAGGGATTCGCCATCCTCCCTGTCGGCATCCGGCGTTTCTTCGCCGTACCGGTTTACGACGGGGCCGATCGTCCATCCGTTGGTCCCGTCGTATCCCTCGATCCACCATCCATCCGATACGCTGAGGTTTATGACCCCATTGGCGACAGCCTTTTCGCCGCTGGTGCCGCTGGCCTCTAAAGGTCTGCGGGGGTTGTTCAGCCAGACGTCCGATCCCTGGACGAGCCTTCTTGCAACGCCGATGTTGTAATCTTCGACGAAGAAGATGCGACCCCGGAATCGCGGATCCTTGCAGACATCGATGACCTGCTTGATCAGATCCTTTCCGTATCCGTCCTGCGGGTGCGCTTTCCCTGCAAAAATAAGCTGAACCGGCCGCGTCGGATGATTCACGATGCGGTCCAGACGGTTGAGGTCGGCAAATATCAGGTTTGCCCTTTTGTAGGGGACAAAGCGTCTGGCAAAAGATATCGTCAGAGCCGCCGGATTCAGTCTGGAAAAGAGTTCCTCCTGCCATGTCTTTGAATACCCGTATTTCATCCAGTTGCGCGAAACCTCGTCCCGGAGAAAATCGATCAACTTCTGCCTCAGTTCGTACCGTGTGCGCCAGAGGACATTATCCGGTATTTCCCGGACCTTCTCCCATGTCTCCGGCTCGGAAAGATGTTTGTACCAGTCCATACCGAGAAACGTGTCGAAGATATATTTCATCTGCGGCGCGATATAGGACAGGGTGTGGATGCCGTTGGTCACATGGGTGATCGGGATGTCCGACTCGTCGAGCCCCTTCCAGACATTTCGCCACATCCGTTTGGACACCTCTTCATGGAGCCAGCTCACCGCATTGCTTTTATGGGCTGTCTTGAGTGCCAGTATGGTCATGAAGAAGGATTTTCCGTCACTGTCCTCCTTGAGTCCGAGCTGCCAGAACTGCGGCCACGAGATGCCTGTTCGTTTTACGAAACTCGAAAAATAGTGCTCGATCAGCTCATGACTGAACCGTTCATTGCCGGCTTCGATCGGGGTGTGTGTCGTAAACGTAACGCAACTATGGACTGATTCCAAGGCCTCGTTGAAAGAAAGGCCGTCCTCAAACATCACAAGACTGATCAGTTCAAAGATGAGAAACGCGGAATGCCCCTCGTTAATATGGTAAACACGCGGACGAATTCCCAGCTTTTTCAGAAGCTTGACCCCTCCGATCCCGAGCAGTATTTCCTGTTCGATCCGGGTCTTCGGATCGGAGCAGTACAAGCGGTCGGTGATCTTTCTGTCCTGCGCGGTATTTTTTGTAACGTCCGAGTCCAGAAGATACAACGGGACGCGCCCAACATGGACCTCCCAGATGTTGGCAAAAAGCGTTCGTCCGGGCAGTTCGAGCGAGATCTGGACAGGATTTCCACGATCGTCCTGAACGATCTCGATCGGCATGTCGGCCGGGTCGTTCCTCTGGTATTCTTCGGTCTGGGCGCCGTTTTTATCGATCCGCTGTTTGAAGAAACCGTACTTGTAGAAAAGGCCTACCCCGACCAGCGGCGCGTTGAGATCGCTCGCCGTTTTCAGATGATCTCCCGAGAGCGTGCCCAGGCCTCCTGAGTAGATCGGGAGACATTCATGCAGCCCGTATTCGGTGGAAAAGTACGCGACCGGGGAAGATTTTTTCAATCTCGCCGCAGGGTCTGAAACAAGCAAAGAGGGTGTTTTTTCATCCATATAGTCGTCGAACTGCTTGAAGATGTGCGTGTAAAGATCCAGGTAGTTGATGTTTTCCGATATTTCAAGGAGCCGGTCATGCGAAACGGTCTCCAGCATCCGCACCGGGTTGTTGCCGATCTGTTCCCAGAGTTTCGGGTCCAGCGCGGAAAAGAGTTCGAGTGCGTGCGGGTTCCAGACCCACCAGAGGTTGTAGGCAAGTTCGCGGAGCCGCGATATCTTTTGCGGGAGATTGGCCACCGCCGTAAAGCTTCGGAAGTGCGGAAGCACGGACGAAGTTCCGGCGAAGGTGTGTTTCAGTTTGGTCTCGAGTTCCTTTTCCTGGATCGCCTTTGCGCGTTTTTCGGATACGGAAAGTGCGGTCTGAAAAGCCTGGACGTAATTCTGAAAGAAATCATTCCAGTTTGCCTTCTCAGCCACGCGGCGCGCGGCTGCCCTCATTTCTTGAAGCTCCTCTTTAGTCTTTTTGACGAAACCGGCCAGTATTTCATAGAGATTCTCCTCCATTGCGGCATCGCTTTGTCCCATCTTTTTGAGAAGTATGACGCCCTTGTTTGCTCCGATGGTCTGTTGCACCCAGATGCCGAAACCGGCCTGATCGGTCGTTATCGTCGGTACGGCGTAGGCCGCGCTTTCAAGGGGCGTATAGCCCCATGGTTCGTAGTGTGACGGAAAGACGCTCAGATCGCAGCCGGAGAGGGCCTCGTTGTAAGGCATATTGATCAGGCCGTCGTGACCGTTCAGGTAAGCGGGTACATAGATCGCCTTGACCCTGTCCTGCGGGAAGTTTTTCAGGCCGACGCGTTCGCATGTCTGAAGTATCGGATCGGACGCCTCGTCGTATATCTTATGGGTCGAAATCGGCGGGTGGTTCGGGTCCGGTTTGATGCCTTCGTCTTTGAGGGAAGCTATCAAATCTGTGTATTTGCCGAGGACAAAAAGATAAACAAGAATCTTTGCCCCTTCATCCGGCTCCGCGTTCAAGCGGGCGAGGGCCGACAGAAAAACGTTTATCCCCTTGCCTTGGAATTCTCCGCGACCGGAAGTCATCAGGATTTTTACATCCTCGGGGAAATCCGTACCGAGAAAACGCGACGCCGCCTCGAGGAGTCTTTTGCGGGACCTGAGCGCGTCGGTACGGTCGGCGGCGAGATCTTTTATGTTTTTGATGCATATCCCGTTCGGCGTAATGATGTCGGGTGAACGGCCGAGAAAATTTTTCGCCTCCAGCGCGGTGATCTGGCTGATGGCGGTAAAGCAGTCCGCCTCCCTCGCCGAAGCGGTTTCCAGCGAGCATTTGGCGGTGATGTTGCGGGCGCTCGCCTCCTGCTGGGGAGATATACGATCCATTTCCAGGTAGATATCCAGCCCGGCGGACGAGAGTGTCTTGCCGAGCATGGTTGTATGGGCTGTAAAAACCGTCCCAACCTCGGGCGCCAGTTTTTTCAGGCCGAGCAGACCGGCCCCGGTAACCCAATCGTGAAAATGGGCGACGCTTCTCATCTTTTGGGGTCGGGCGAGGATGTTGTTAATCGTCTCAATGACCTCGCTGGCCGCATAGCTGAACATGACCGGCTCGACGTAATCCCATCCTCCGGCAAGTGAATCGACACCGTAGTCTTCCCAGAGGCTGTAAAGAAGTTGATCCTTGTTATATTTTTCCCCGAATCCGACCAGAATCGCCTTGGGTCTGCCGGGTATCTTCCAGCGGCCGAAACGGCAGGGTATTTCCTTTATCGCGACCGCTTCGCGTATCTCGCTCCAGAGTTCCTCGTCGGTTTCTTCGAACTCCGTGTTCGTTTTTAAATCAGGGCCGAGAACGAAATAGCGTTCGCCAAAATTCCTTATCGTCTCAGGAAGCTTGCTTGTAATTACGGTATAGACACCGCCGACCTTGCTGAAAACATCCCAGCTTACCTCGAAGAGGAAGTATTCCTGCGCCTGTGTCATAGTCTTTCTCCTGGTCTTTATTTGCTCCTTTTTGCGGACGTGTCGTAAACGTGATTGGCCAAATCCCGGTCTCCCGATTCAGACAGGATTTTTCTTCTAACACAGCCCAACAGATGTTTCAAGTTTTAGAAA
>DYLD01000248.1 GCA_020722315.1 Syntrophus aciditrophicus | reverse complement strand
GCGCTTCAGGCAGCATTTTTCAAAGGTCTCAATGTGTTACAGTCCACGGCAATACCGAATTACCGAAGCAATGATAGCCTCCTCTTTCCCGGAAAAGAAATGATCCGTGCCGGCGATGATTTCAAGCGGACAATGAAGATAAGCCGCTGCCTTGGTAATTTTATCCACGGGACAGTACGGATCCTGATCCGCTGAGACAATGAGTCCTACTTTGTCGCGCAACTCCGAAAGGTCGAATTCAAATATCTCGAGCGGCGGCGATACAAGAATTGCGTTTCGCATCTCCAGTTTCGCAAGCACCGTGGAATTCACCCATGCTCCGAACGAGTAACCGGCAATCAGGATCTCGGGTTTGTTTTTTTCACGCAAAAACGAAACCGCCGTAAGGATATCTTCTCCTTCACCGGCTCCGTTGTCAAAACGGCCGCCGCTGTTTCCAACACCCCTGAAATTGAAGCGAAGAGTAGCAATATCACAAAGCTGGAGACCTTTGGCTATCGCCAGCACAACAGGATTATCCATATCTCCGCCCATCAGCGAATGAGGATGGGAAATGACAGCCCCCCTGGACAGATCTGTGCCGGCATATCGCCCCTCGAGAACGGGATCTGTGCCAATGAAAACGCTTTCTTCGTTTTTTAGAACCATCTTTACAATCGGGCAATCCTGGCGAAGCGCATCCAGCCTGTCCGGGTCCATAGAGATCGGGATACTGCCCCATTACCCTGTTCGCTCCGGGGGTGCAGGCCGCACTTACGGGCGAAATATCGATGAAATTCGACGGACGGTGTCAGTTCCGGGTGAAAGACCGTGACCAGGATATCAGCGGATTCGGCAGCGGCGATAAAATCGTCCATCGCAAGAAGGACACGCACCCCGTTCCCGACGCTTTTGATCTTTGGGGCGCGGATGAATATGAGCGGCATCGGCAAAGGAGAGACCTCCGGGATGGAGGCCTCGCAGGCAAAACTGTCGAGCTGGCTGCCGAAGGCGTTTCTTTCGATCTCGATATCGATAAGGCCGAAATAGGGGGTTTCTTGTTTGATGTGGGTCGCAAGCAGTATCGCCCCGGCACAGGTTCCCCAGAGCTTCATGCCCTCCTTGTGTCTTTTAAGAATCGCCTGGTCAAGTCCGAAAGTGGACATCAGCCTTGCAAGACAGGTGCTTTCTCCGCCGGGGATAATCAAGCCTGCCAGATGGTCTAGATCCTCCGCGGATTTGACCCTGCGTGCCGTAATGCCGATCATGTCCAGATGGTCGAGATGCTCGCAGACATCGCCCTGTAGATCAAGAACGCCTATTTCCATCCCGGGGCGGTGTGATTCCCCCAATGCAGAAGAGTTCATCGTGAATCTAGACTACCATCCGCGGCCGGCAAGCAGCTGTTCCTTGGGAATGGAAGATATTTCCAGACCGGGCATCGCTTGGCCGATATCCATGGATGCCTCAAGCACCTTGGCGGGGTCGTTGAAATACGCGGTCGCCTTAACGATAGCCCGGGCGCGCTTGGCGGGCGTTTCCGATTTGAAGATTCCGGAGCCGACAAAGACGCCGTCGGCGCCGAGCTGCATCATTAAGGCCGCATCCGCGGGAGTCGCGATTCCCCCAGCCGCAAAATTGACTACAGGCAGGCGCCCCAATTCGCGAACCTTCAGCGCCAGTTCATAGGGGAGGCCGTTTTCTTTTGCGAAGGCGGTGACTTCTTCGAGAGGCATCCCGGCAAGGCGGCGGATTTCCCGGTTCATCGTCCTCATATGACGCACCGCCTCGACGACATTGCCGGTTCCCGCCTCCCCTTTTGTTCGG
The DNA here is from genome assembly GCA_020722315.1 of Syntrophus aciditrophicus. GTDB lineage: Bacteria > Desulfobacterota > Syntrophia > Syntrophales > UBA5619 > DYLD01. Next base: position 647 of record DYLD01000248.1, on the reverse strand, counting down.
ATCATTGCCGCCCCTTCGGCGATCCGGCGCAATGCTTCCCCCAGGTTGCGGGCGCCGCAGACAAACGGAATCGAAAATCTTGTCTTGTCGATATGGTACTCCTCATCGGCAGGCGTCAGCACCTCGCTTTCATCAATATAATCGATTTTGAGGGCCTGGAGGATCTGCGCTTCCACGAAGTGCCCTATCCTGGCTTTGGCCATGACCGGGATCGTCACGGCCTTTTTGATCTCGGCTATCATCACCGGGTCAGACATGCGGGCCACTCCTCCGTCCCTCCTGATGTCCGCGGGAACCCGTTCCAGTGCCATAACCGCGACCGCGCCGGCGTCTTCGGCGATCTTCGCCTGCTCGACATTGGTTACGTCCATGATAACGCCGCCCTTGAGCATCTGCGCCAGCTGGACATTCAATTCATATCTCGTTGCTTCCATGTTCCCTTACCCCCCAGTCAAAAGTACCTGTTCAAAACGGGCGGATATTCTACGCCGCCGTTTCCGTTGTTTTGTTTCCGTAGTATATCATACAATAATGATAGCACAACTGCTAAAAAATGCCACGAGACGCAAGATTTTAAAGGTTTTTTTCCGGCCCCCCACCGTCCTGAGCAAGGCTGCAAGGGCGTCAAGAGGGGCGAAGGCGGCATT
>DYLD01000247.1 GCA_020722315.1 Syntrophus aciditrophicus | reverse complement strand
AAGCCACCAGAACTCCAATCAAGATATAGCGTCTCATCGCTCGGCTCCTATACCACAAAATTGAAGATACCCCGACCATCAAGATGCCCGAGCACACGACACCGATATAGATGGCAATCAGCCACGGCTTAAGCAGTTTTACCAATGTGCTGCAACTTCCTCACTCATGGCTTGCACGCCACATGGCACACGCCAGCAGGAGTTTCCACGGCGTAAGGAAAGTATTTGCGCTTGAACCACATGGCGGCGTTGACCAAGGAAATGAGCACCGGCACCTCCACCAGGGGTCCGATCACAGCGGCAAAGGCCTGACCCGAGTCCAGGCCGAAGACCGCCACGGCCACGGCAATGGCCAGCTCGAAGTTGTTGGAGGCGGCGGTAAAGGACAGGGTTGTGGCCTGCTCATAGGTCGCCCGGACCTTCATGGACAGCCAGAAGGACACGAAGAACATGATCACGAAATAGATGCACAGCGGGATGGCCACCCGCACCACATCCATGGGCAGTTGGACGATATAGTCGCCCTTGAGCGAGAACATAACCAGGATCGTGAACAGCAGCGCAAACAGGGTGATGGGGCTGATCTTAGGGATGAAATTCTTTTCGTAACGTTCGACGCCAACGGTCTTCAAACCGATGACACGTGAAAGCACCCCTGCAATAAAGGGAATGCCCAGGTAGATGAACACGCTTTCGGCGATCTGGCCGATGGAGATATCTACCACCATGCCCTCAAGGCCTATCCAGCGGGGCAGCACGGTGATAAAAATATAGGCGTAAACAGAGAAAAAGAGCACCTGGAAGATGGAGTTGAAGGCCACCAGGCCGGCGCAATACTCCCGGTCGCCTTTGGCCAGGTCGTTCCAGACGATCACCATGGCGATGCAGCGCGCCAGGCCGATGAGGATCAGCCCAACCATGTACTCCTGGTGGCCGGACAGAAAGGCGATGGCCAGAAGGAACATCAGGATCGGGCCGATGATCCAGTTTTGCACAAGGGAGAGCGCAAGCACCTTTACGTCTCGGAACACGAAACCCAGCTTTTCGTATTTCACCTTGGCCAGAGGCGGATACATCATCAGGATCAGCCCCACGGCGATGGGGATGTTGGTGGTGCCCACGGAAAAGCGGTCGATAAAGTTCTTGATCTCCGGAAACAAGTAACCGCCCCCCACGCCGACGAACATGGCCAGAAAGATCCACAGCGTGAGAAAGCGGTCCAGAAAGCCCAGCTTTTTAATGGTCGAATCGGTCATGCCCTCTCCTTGAGTTCATTCAGCCATTGGCTGATTTTGTTTCTTATCTGCTCGCGAACCGTGCGGGTCTGCGCGATTTTCTGCTCCCATGTACCTTCAAATCCGGCCGGGTCTGGAAACGGCCAGTGCAACCGTTGAGTCAGCCCGGGGAAAACCGGGCACTTCATGGCGGCTTGTTCACAGACGGTGATGACATGGGTATACAGCTTGCCCTGTTTAAAAAGCTCAAACACGCTTTGGGGTTTGTTGCCGCTGATGTCGATTCCCACCTCCCGCATGACTTCCACGGCGAGAGGATTCAGCGTGGTGGGTTCCAATCCGGCGCTTTCGACGGTAAATGTCTCGCCGCCGAGTTGTTTCAAAAAGGCCTCAGCCATCTGGCTTCGGGCGCTGTTGTGTTCGCAGATGAATAAAACGCGTTTGTCAGCCATTAGTGGTCTCCTTTGCTCGATGCAGGTAAAGATTCCGCAAGCCCGGACACGAATTGCCGAATTTCGTCCCGCACTCTGCGATAATGCGCAAGTGCTTCCTCCTCCGTCTTCGCGTCTCTGGCCAGGGCCGGAGGGTCGTCAAAGCCGGCATGTATTTTTTTGCACCGCCCGGAAAGACGGGACAAGTTTCATGGGCATGGCCGCAAAGAGCGATCCGGTCCGGCCGGCGGTATTACGGGATGCCATTTTATTCATATTTTGTCATATGACGATATGATAAGCTCAAAAAAAATTAGCTCCTGCAGATGGTTTCGCGTTTGATCTCCGGCAGCCTCGTCATCAGTGCCGACACATCCGCATCATCCTCGAGCCAATGCCGCAAGTTTCCGAGCAGGTTGGCAACATAGGGATTTCTGGCCCCGTCGGCCAGGCGGTAATTCACCCACTGTCCCGCTTTTGAATAGGTAATCAAGCCGGCCTCTTCCAGTATCTTGAGGTGTTTGCTGGCGGTGGACTGGCCCAGTCCAAGGACCTCCTGAATCTCGCACACGCACAACACCCGTTGCTGCAGCAGCTTGATCATCTTGACCCGGTTAGGGTCGGATAGGGCCTTCATGACCTTGATAAATTCTCTGAGCGAGGAGTTCATATCGTCATAAAAGAATATAGCGAATCGTTAGGGGTATGTCAATTCGGATTCCGATCGATGTTGGGAGCAATAAACTGGGGTCTGTTGACAATAATGGACACCAAGGGATTCATGCAGCGAGTTCTTTTT
>DYLD01000246.1 GCA_020722315.1 Syntrophus aciditrophicus | reverse complement strand
TCGCTACCTTAGGACCGTTATAGTTACGGCCGCCGTTTACTGGGGCTTCGATTCAAAGCTTTGCCTTACGGCTGACTTCTCCTCTTAACCTTCCAGCACCGGGCAGGTGTCACTCCCTATACATCCACTTCACGTGTTAGCAGAGAGCTGTGTTTTTGTTAAACAGTCGCCTGGGCCATTTCACTGCGGCCTGCCGAAGCAGGCACCCCTTCTTCCGAAGTTACGGGGTTAATTTGCCGAGTTCCTTAACCACGGCTCACTCGCGCGCCTGAGTATACTCTACCCACCTACCTGTGTCGGTTTACGGTACGGTCACCTAAGAAATACCCACAGATTTTCTCGGCAGTGTGCTTTTCTTGCCCGGAATAGCCATTAAGCCGGACAAAATACGCTCCTGCGTCCCTGTGGTTAACTCTTTCGGTGGTGCAGGAATATTTTAAATTTGCCTGCTTCCCATCGTCTACGCCTTTCGGCCTCGACTTAGGGGCCGACTAACCCTGAGATGACGAACAGAGCTCAAGGAAACCTTAGGTTTTCGGCGCGGAAGATTCTCACTTCCGTTATCGTTACTTATGCCAACATTTGCTCTTCTACACGCTCCAGCTTGCCTCACGACACACCTTCAACGCTTGTAGAATGCTCCCCTACCACTTCCGAAGAAATCCATAGCTTCGGTGAATCGCTTAGTCCCGATAATTGTCGGCGCTGCGCCGCTCGACCAGTGAGCTATTACGCACTCTTTGAATGAATGGCTGCTTCTAAGCCAACATCCTGGCTGTCTCAGCAGCGCAACCTCCTTTATCTGTTAGCGATTACTTAGGGACCTTAGCTGATGGTCTGGGTTCTTCCCCTCTCGGAAACGAAGCTTATCCCTCGCTCCCTCACTCCCGAACAACATGTGATTAGAATTTGTAGTTTATCAGGGGTTGGTACCGGTGTAACGGCCCTAACCCTATCAGAGCCCTACCTCCAACACACTAATTCGAGGCTGTTCCTAAAAACATTTCGGGGAGTACGAGCTATAACCGAGTTTGATTGGCCTTTCACCCCTATCCACAGCTCATCCAAGTGGTTTTCAACCCACACTAGTTCGGACCTCCACGTAGTGTTACCTACGCTTCATCCTGGCCATAGATAGATCACACGGTTTCGCGTCTGCCGCCGCATACTCGTCGCCCTATTCAGACTCGCTTTCGCTACGGGTGCGGCACTTAATGCCTTACCCTTGCATACGACAAACAACTCGTTGGCTCATTAAACAAAAGGCACGCGGTCACTCCGTTCAGCCGAAGCCGAACATTGCTCCCACCGTTTGTAAGCATATGGTTTCAGGTTCTTTTCACTCCCTTCTGAAGGGTTCTTTTCACCTTTCCCTCACGGTACTGGTTCACTATCGGTCACAGAGGAGTATTTAGCCTTACCCCGTGGTCGGGGCAGATTCCCACAGAATTCCACTTGCTCCGCAGTACTCAGGATACCCATCGCGCATCTCTGAATTTCGTTTACAGGGCTTTCACCTTCTTTGGCCGGCTTTTCCAAAACCGTTCTACTATTCATCAATGCGTTTATGACGGGTCCTACAACCCCCGAATGCTTGCATTCGGGTTTGGGCTTTTCCCTTTTCGCTCGCCGCTACTCGGGGAATCTCATTCGATTTCTTTTCCTCCAGGTACTAAGATGTTTCAATTCCCTGGGTTAGCCTCCGTAGAGATGCGGGCATTACCCCGCATGGGTTACCCCATTCGGAAATCCCCGGGTCAAAGCTTGTTTTCCAGCTAACCGGGGCTTATCGCAGGTATCCACGTCCTTCATCGCCTCTCTGTGCCTAGGCATCCACCATATGCTCTTAATAACTTACCGAATTTTTTTGGTTTGTTATACTAGGCTTCTCACGAGTTCTTCATGACTCGATGATACTAGTTAATTTTCGCATTTGATATTTTCCCAAAAAAACTTTTTTCAGTTTTTTTCACTTTAATTTTCAAAGAACTTTTGTGGACCTAAGGAGGCTCGAACTCCTAACCTCCAGAATGCAAATCTGGCGCTCTCCCAATTGAGCTATAGGCCCTGTTTCCAGCTGTGTAAGCATACGCCCAGATCAATTGTGGGCCTGGGCTGATTTGAACAGCCGACCTCACGCTTATCAGGCGTGCGCTCTAACCAACTGAGCTACAGGCCCTCCTTGAATTACCTCTCGGTTATTCATTATCCTCATACAAAGAACACAAAGATGCGTTCTCTGAAAATAGGGAGCAAAGACGGCAAGCGCAAATCAAATGCCTTGGTTTTCATTATATTGGAGTTTCTCCAGAAAGGAGGTGATCCAGCCGCACCTTCCGGTACGGCTACCTTGTTACGACTTAGCCCCAGTCACTAAGTTCGCCTTCGACGGTATTGCTACCGGCTTCGGGCGCCCCCAGCTTCCATGGCTTGACGGGCGGTGTGTACAAGGCCCGGGAACGTATTCA
>DYLD01000245.1:1354-2473 GCA_020722315.1 Syntrophus aciditrophicus | reverse complement strand
ATTAATAGGGGCTCTGTCCCTAATTATTCCTTATTGACGTCCCTGTTTTGCAGAAAGAAGCGGATAGCCGCCGCCTATTTATTCGGGTCCGCGGCAACCGGTCGGGATCGCCGGAGCAGCGATATTGACCTCGCCATCATCGCAAAAAAGGCAATTTCCGGCCGGGAACGGCTGAAAATGGAGGCGCTTTTGTCCGCCCGACTCCGGCGTGATGTCGATTTGGTGGTTTTCGGACAGGCGGGGCCCCTTCTCCAGCACCAGATTCTGAAATACGGCCGTCTTGTTTGTGAAAACGACCCGTCCGAGCGCGTTCGCCAGGAGGTTCAGGCACGGGCCGAATACCTCGACACGCGACACCTCTTTCGGGAGGTTCAATAAGAGGAGGCGTTATGGTAGATAAGGAACTCCTTTCGCGTAAATTATCACAACTTCGGGAATATCTGACCGAACTTCAGAATGCTGAAGATATCACCTGGAAGGTGTATGAAGAAGATATCAGGATGCGGGCTTTTGTTGAGCGGTATCTTCAGTTATGCATTGAAAAGATCATCGATATCGGCAATCATTTTGTGTCGTTTCACCGTTGGCGGGAGCCGGAGGGATATCGCGACCTTTTCCAGGTTCTTCATGAAAACGGCGTCATCCCGAAAGAGCATCTGATAACATTCCAGGATATGGCGTCCTTCAGGAACATGCTCGTTCATCGCTACGAAAAGACCGACAATGAAGTCATCTTCGGTATTTTTAGAAGGCGCCTCGGTGATTTTGATCTTTTCATCGGTTTGATTAAGGACTGGATCGAAAAACAGGGATAATTAGGGACTGAGCCCTTTTAAGGGCTCTGTCCCTAATTATCCCCAAAATCCTAGTGAAAAATTCACACAAAATGCAAAAAAGGGGTTGACTTTGTGCGGGCGACGGCATAGAGGAATCCGCCGTTCAAGAATCGAACAATACGCTTTCCCGCAAAGCCGCCGGGTTCCATTTTCAGCGTCCTCATGGAATCCAGGGGGCGGAGCCGTGCCGCCATCCAGATGAACGAAATCCTGCGCGACAACGAAGGTATCCTCGGCCTGATTATCCACCTCGCAAATTAATAGGGCTCTGTCCCTAATTATT
>DYLD01000245.1:0-1254 GCA_020722315.1 Syntrophus aciditrophicus | reverse complement strand
CGCAAATTAATAGGGCTCTGTCCCTAATTATTCATGAACCCATTCAGTTTCGGCACGGTTGTCAAGGAGCCGTACTTCTTCGACAGAAAGGAAGAGACGGCGCGCATCGTCGAGGTGCTCGGCGGCGGGAATAACCTCGTTCTGTACGCCCCGCGCCGCTACGGCAAGACGTCTCTTGTCATAAAGGCGATGGAAAAGCTCGCCGCGCAGGGGTTTGTTTGTATCTATTTCGATTTCATGACGGTTTATTCACGGGAGTCGTTCATTGACGCCTATGCGCGGGTTGTCGTCAAAAGTCAGGGGAATCTCGGCAAAGCAGTCGAGGCTCTTTCCCGCGCGGTCAAGGGGATCCGCCCGAAATTATCCTTCGGCGCCGACGGAACGCCCGAATTTTCGCTCGATTACGACACCGGCGCCCCAAGCGACACGTCGCTGGAGGAGGTCATCGACCTGCCTGAAAAACTCATCGGCGGCAAGAAAAGGTGCATCGTCGTCATGGACGAATTCCAGGATATCGAAAAGCTCAACGGCGATAATTTCGAAAGGCTTCTGAGAAGCCGGATTCAGCACCACGCCGGCGTCAACTACCTTTTTCTCGGAAGCCGCACCCATATCCTGAACGACATGTTTACCAACAAAAACAGGGCGTTCTACAACTCATCCGCCTCAATGGTTCTGGGGCCGCTGCCGAAAAAAGAGACGACGGCATTTCTGATCGAGCGATTCGCGGCAGGGGGCATTGTCCTGGACGAGCCCGCAGCGCTGAAGGTGATCGAAGAGGCGGCCGATGTGCCCTATTATATCCAGTTTCTTGCCTCGGAAATCTGGCAGTACTGCGTCAACCGGACAAAGAAGGTCACCGGCGAGATCATCGCCGCCTGCACCGGGCGGGTTCTCGATCTGAAGGGCGACTATTATTTCGAGCTTTTCGACCGGCAGACGGCCTACCAGAAGAAGCTCCTGCGGGCGCTCGCCGTGGACAGCAGCAATGTTTTTTCCGCCGACTACGCCGGCCGGTTCCGTCTGTCGGCCGTCTCGACAACGCAGAAAGCCCTCAACGGCCTGATACACTCCGGAATCATTGAGAAAAACCAGGCTGTGTACACGTTCACGGATCCGTTTTTCCGAAGATATGTACTACGCCTTCCGGCGTAACGCCTCGTAGCATAATCAGAGACAGAGCCCTATTTTTGAATCCCGAATTCACCATGTCCGTAAGACGTAATGTTCTTTACCCCGCAAAAACGCTGATTT
>DYLD01000050.1 GCA_020722315.1 Syntrophus aciditrophicus | reverse complement strand
AATGGTTTTCCCTATTTATAATATTTTAAGGTAGATACACCAGGAAAACTGAAACAATACCGGAACGTCGTAAAAGAGTAACGAATTCCAACACATAATTGAAAGCAGGAGAGAGTGTGAGGATAGAGAACGGCCAGCCGATGTTTGTCTCGGCCCGGCCTACCCACCAAGAGACAGGCTGACCCGGATGAGGTCCTCGGGTGAGCGGCTGCGGGTCATTCCGAGCTTTTCACAGAGATACGTCATACGCCCGTTCGTCGGCTCAAGATACCCGTAAAATTCCTTCAGCCCTCGCTCCCCGGCGATTCCGATAAGGACATCGAGAAGCTTGGAGGCAAGGCCCTTCCCCTGAAATTCGTCATGGACGATAATCCCGAACTCCCCGGCGTTTCCGCGATTGACATCCACCGTCAGGCTCCCGATGCCGACGATACGCCTTTTTTTATCGGAACGTATCTCGGCAACGATTGTCATATCCCTATCATAGTCAATATGGCAGGAGCGCACCAGCATCAAGTGACTGATCTGCTTTATGCTCTGATAAAACCGGGCGCGGATCGTCTCTTCCGAGCATGTTGCAAGCATCTCATATTCCATCGGCTCATCCTCCGGACGGATCGGGCGCAGGATGACTTCGGTCCCATCGTTCAGACGCCACGGAGTCATGTATCTTGTCGGATAAGGTGCAATGGCCAGATGACCGTAAGGGGGGAATCTCTCCGACAGTGCCTCTCTGTCGAGAAGAATCCTCGCATCCAACGCAACGGCCTTCCCCTGCGAGACAGCCAGGGGGTTGATGTCCATCTCGAGTATCTCGGGAAAATCGATGATCATCCGCGACAAACCGACCAATATCTGTTCGAGCTGGCGGAGGTCGGCAGGCTGCTTCCCCCGGAAGCCCTGGAGCATGCGATAAACGCGGGTTTCTTCCATCAAGAGCCTGGCCAGCGCCTGGTTCAGAGGCGGGAGCCCGACCGAAAAATCCCGGATCATCTCGACGCCAATCCCGCCGTGTCCAAACAGAATAACAGCCCCGAAATTCGCATCCTTTCTTGCACCGAGAATCAGCTCGTAATCGATGCGCTCGAGCATCTTCTGGACAATGACCCCCCACACCATCGCGTTGGGTGCGAACTGCTTCACCCCTTCCATGATGCGCTGGAATGCGCTTCTGAGCATCGGTTCTCCGTCAATCCCCGTGATGACGCCGCCTACATCCTGCCTGAAGACGATATCGGGCGAGAGAACTTTTATAACAACCGGATACCCTATTTCATTGGCCGCATCAACGGCCTCCTCAACACTCGCCGCTGTTCGGGCGGCGATCACCGGGATGCCGTAATTGCGCAGAAATTTTCGGGATTCATCCTCGGTCAGGATCAACGACTCGCCCCTGCTCGAGCGGCGGATAATCGCCTTGAGATGATTTTTCGGGGGCATCTCATCCAAGGGGAGCTCCGCAGGCGTCTCGTGGAGAAGTTGCAGATTGCGCTCGTACTGGGTCAAATAGATATAAGCGCGGACGGCAGCTTCGGCGGTTTCATAGGACGGGACACCCTTTTCGAGCATCAGTTCGCGCCCGAGCTGGACGTCCTTTCCGCCCATCCATGCCGTCAACAGAGGCTTTTGGGTTTTACCGGAAACCTCAATCAACGCGGTTGCCAGTTCCTGAGATTCGGCGAAATCCTGGGGGGTAAATATCGTCAAAAGGGCGTCGACGCCCGGATCCCTGAGGCAGATCGCCGCCGCATCTCTGTAACGCGCCACATCCGCGTCACGCAGAAGATGGACTGGATTCGCCCTGTTCCACCAGGCAGGAAGAATGCCGTCAAGCTCCTGCATCGTTTTCTTCGAAAACTCCGCGAGTTTTCCGCCGGAAGTTATCAGTTGTTTCGCGGCAATGATTCCGATTCCACTCGAGTTTGTCAGGATCGCGAGCCGCGGCCCTTTGGGACGATTCCTGGAATAGAGAATTCCGGCCGCATTAAACAGATCCTGCGCCTCGCGCACCCTGACAACACCGAGACGGCGGAACAGCGCGTCGAAAACCTCTTCCTTGCAGGCCATCATCCCCGAATGCGTCAACCCAAAGCAGCTCCCCTCCCTCAAATCGGGAGGCTTGAGCAGGATGATCGGTTTGACGCGCGCAAAACAGCGGACGGCGCTGACGAAACGTTTGACGTCACCCAGTACCTCCTCCATGTAGAGGATGATGCTTTTTGTGCCGGGATCTTCAAAGAGGAAATCGATCACGTCCCAGAATGTCACATCAATACCAGAGCCGAGCGAAACGACGGCGCTAAATCCTATGTGGGATCGGATTCCCCAGTCGAGCAGCGTCCTGCCGAAGCTCCCGACGTCGGAGATAAACGCGATGCCACCGGTTTCAATGGTTCCGCGAAGGAAGGTTGCGTTGAGATTCACCGTCGGCCGCATGATGCCGAGACAATTCGGACCGACGATCCTCATCCTGTACGCCTGATTGATCCGGACAATCTCCTGTTCGAGACGGGCGCCCTCTTCCCCGGTTTCCCGAAAACCGGCGGAAATGATGATCAATCCGCCGACACCGGCCCGGCCGCACGCATCCACAAGAGGAGGAACCGTCGCGGCGGGGGTCGCAATAATCGCCAGATCCGGCTTTTCCGGAACTGATGCTATATCGGGCCAGCAAACCTTACCGAGAACGTCTTTGCGATTCGGATTCACCGGGTAAACCGTCCGACCGCCGGAAAGAAGGGCATTTTCCATGACCGCCCGGCCGAAAGAGCCCTCCCTGTCGGTCGCGCCAATGACAGCAATATGGCGGGGATTAAAGATGTTCTGTAGGTCTCCCATACCGTTACTCCTTGCCTTTCGGCCAGGCTCCGCCAGATGGAGGAAAAAGTTTACGCAAAAAAGATGTTATGCCAGACACGTATTGTAACGTTCTTATGATAGCGAATTTACCAAGAAAATGCAATGCGTTTCAGGCATAAAGGAAAGATTCTTGACATCCCTTCATGAAAAGAATATCTCTCAAAACCGCTTCATTATCCCAGATTCATTACTTTTCCGGGGAGGGCCTATGTATGAAGATCTGAAAGGAAAAACAGCGATCGTAACCGGTTCCGGGAAAAAAAGCGGCATCGGATACGCCATCTCTAGAAAGCTTGCCTCCTGCGGCTGTCATATCGTGATCGTCGATCTCGGGAAGCCGGTGTCCCCCGAAGTTGAGCTAAAAACGGCGACAGGCGAGGAAATGGATGAGATCGCGGCAGGCCTTGCCGAAGAATTCCAGGTAAAGGCTCTCGCGGTTCGCGCCGATATCACCGATACCGATTCGGTCAACGGGATGGTCGAAAAGGTAAAGGAAACATTTCCGCACGTCGATATCCTCTGCAATAACGCCGGGGCGGTCTTCGGGGTTCCGAACACGGTTTTGAGCTACTCTGAAAGCGACTGGATCAGGACGGTGGATGTCAACCTCTTTTCGGTGTTCCGTGTTTCGAGGGCGGTGATACCGCTGATGGCCGGAAAACCTGCATCGATCGTAAACACCGCATCGCGGGCCGGGAAGGTGCCGCCTCTTTTCAACAGTGCCTATGCCGTTGCGAAGGCCGGCGTCATCATGCTGACTAAAACGATGGCGAAGGAGCTCGGCGGCGCCGGGATCCGCGTCAACGCAATCTGCCCAGGTCAGATCAAAACGGATCTGGAAAAATGGCGCTTCGGCCTTGAGGCGTCCTTTTTGAACTCGACGATCGAGGAACGTGAGCAGGAGATGTGCAAAACCATCCCGCTCGGCTACATCGGCCTTCCGAAGGACGCCGGCGACCTCGTCGCATTTCTCGTGTCCGACGAATCCCGCTACATTACCGGGCAGGCAATCAACCTCGACGGCGGGCAATGCATGGAACTCTAAACGGCTTTCAAAAGGAGAAATAAATGGATAGAATCATTGGCGCGCAACTCGCGGCGGAAGCACTGAGCGACAGGGGAGTTGACTACATTTTTTCGCTCAGCGGGGGCCATATAACGCCCATTTATCAGTATCTTGAGCGGACAAATATCACGATCTTTGACACGCGGCACGAACAGGCGGCGGTTTTTATGGCGGAGGCATGGGGAAGATTGAACCGCAAACCGGCCGTGGCGATGGTGACGGCAGGGCCTGGCTTCACAAATGCGCTTACAGGAATTGCCAGCGCGAGGCTCTCTAATGCCCCGGTGATCCTGATTGCCGGCTGCGTCGGTCTCGAAAGCAAAGAGAGGCTTGACCTCCAGGACATGGACCAGCTCCCCGTCATCGAACCGATGGTCAAAAAGGCGCTCGTCTGCGGCACGCCGGAGAGGATACCGGAATACATCGACATGGCTTTCAGGATCGCCGGCGGCGGGAGGCCGGGCCCGGTCTATCTTGAACTCCCCTGCGATATTCTGAATGCCGGAGTTGATACGGCCAAGGTCAAGAAAATGAAAACCGTTGTCGATTCGAAACCCGTCGATCGAAAAAACGCCCGCAACGCGATCGATATGATCACCGAAGCCAAAAAACCGGTTATCATCGCCGGGAGCGGCGCCTGGTACGCCGACGCGGCAGAAGAGCTGGTTGAGTTCGTCGAAAAAACCGGAATCCCGGCCTTCACTGCGGGCGCCGGCAGGGGCGTCATCCCCGACACGCACCCGTTGTGTTTCGGATCGTCCCTCGCAATCAGGCCCGGCGCGGCGATGATGAGCCTGATGACGACCGACCTCGTCCTTTTTTTGGGCAACCGCCTCAGCCTTTTCTATATCTTCGGCGATATCTTCCCCTCGAGCGCGAAGTTCATCCAGGTTGACATAGCGCCGGAGGAGATCGGAAGAAACCGCCACGTCGATCTGGGAATCCTCAGCGACCTGAAGGCGTTTCTTGCCGAGATGAACCAGGTACTGGAGGAAAGAAACATCGCCGGTTCGCTGCAGGATGAGTTCCGCCCGTGGGTCGAAAACGTCAGGCAGTATGAAAAAGAGGGCAAAAAACAGGCCGAAGAGATGTGGAATTCCTCTTCGGTGCCGATCCATCCGATGCGCCTCGCGCGGGAAATCAACGATTTCATGGATCGGGAGGATGACATCGTCGTAGCCGACGGCGGAGACACGACGACATGGACCGGCATGACAAGAACGGTCCGCGCGGGCGGCCGCTATCTCGACTATGGGCTTTACGGGTCTCTCGCCGTCGGCATCCCGTACGCGAATGCGGCAAAGCTGCGTTACCCCGACAAACGCGTTCTGCTCGTCACCGGGGACGGTTCGGTCGGCTTCAACTTCATGGAATTCCATACGTCCATCCGGAAGGGATTGCCGATCGTCGTCGTGATCGCGAACGACCATGCCTGGGGAATGATCATGCACAGCCAGCGTCTGCGCATCGGACACTCTATCGACGATGGGACCGAACTCGGCTGGGTGGATTACCACAAAATGGTCGAGGCGCTGGGCGGATTCGGCGCGCTGGTCGAAAGGCCCGAAGACATCCGTCCCGCGCTCGAGGCGGCGTTTGCCTCGGAAAAAACCGCCTGCATCAATGTCAGTGTGGATCAGTCGATCATCAGCCCCGGAAGTATCGCGCTGGCGAATCTCGGCGGGTACAAGGCGGGATAAATCCGGCAGGGGAAAACATGCACGGATACGCCGGAAAGATACTCTACGTTGATCTTTCCAACAACTCCTGCCGAGGGGATTCGTTTGCGGATGATCTTGCCCGGGACTTCATCGGCGGGAACGGGTTTGTCGCAAAGCTTATCCACGACAATGTCCCTGCAGACGCCACTCCGTTTGATGAAGAAAGCGGCATTGCGATCGCCGTCGGCCCGCTGACCGATACCCCGCTGTGGGGAACCAGCAGGGCGCATATGGCCTTCCTTTCTCCCCAGACCGGCCTTTTTTTCGACTCCAACTTCGGCGGCGATTTTGCCGTTGCCCAGAAACGGGCGGGCGTGGACGCCATTTTCATCAACGGAAAATCCCCCAAACCCGTCTATCTTCTGATTACCGAGGAAGGCGCCGAGATCCGCGACGCGTCGCATGTATGGGGAAAAACCACCGAAGAAACGATCGAGATCCTTGAACAGGAATGTGGCAGGAAATCGGTATGCTTGGCGATCGGCCCTGCCGGCGAACGGATGATACCCTTCGCAAACATCGTCTCCGGGGGCCCAAGACACGGGACGGCCGGGCGCGGCGGGCAGGGGGCCGTGATGGGTTCAAAGAATCTGAAGGCCGTTGTCGTCCGCGGCAGCAAAAGGATTCCCGTAGCCGATGCGGAAGGACTCCAGGCGTTTTTAAGAGAGAAACTCCCCGAGCTGAAAAAGAACAAGGGCATCCTGACGAAATTCGGTACCGCATACCTCCCCGGATTTATGAACGTAAGGGGCATCCTCGGAACACGCAACAATACGAAAGAAACCTTTGACGGATGGCGGGAAATATCCGCGGACTTCTTCCTCGAAAAATACAAAACGGGAAGCGCCGCCTGCCACGGGTGCATACTCGCCTGCGGGAAGAACGTGTTTGTTAGCAAGGGAGATTACGCGGGGAAAACGATCAAGATGCCGGAATATGAAACAATCTACGCGATGGGTTCGATGATGGACAACGCGGACATCCATTCGATCTTCAACGGCGGGCATATCTGCGACTTGATGGGTCTCGACACGATCACGATGGGCGTGACGATGGCCTTTGTCGCGGAATGCACCCAAAGGGGGATTGTGTTGGAATCCGAGCTGGGAGGGCGCGTGAGTTTTTCCGATGGAAACGGCATGGTCGAAATCATCAAACAGACCGCCCGGCGGGAGGGCATCGGAGAACTCCTCTCGATGGGTTCCCGGCGGCTGAGCGAGATGTTCGGGAGGGATTCTGACAAATGCCTCCACGAAGTCAAGGGACTGGAAATAGCAGGCCACTCGCCCCGGGGGATACGCGAGATGTCCCTGGGATACGCGGTTGCGACGCGCGGGGGGAGCCATCACGACACCCGGCCCTTTTATCCCGGATTGCATCCCGATCCCGGATTCGCAACGCGTCCGGAGTATGTCGTCAAAAGCAACCACTTCACAAGCGTAGGCGACTCGCTTGTCGTCTGCCGCTTTGTTGAGGAGGGAATCCTCGGCCCCGCCGCGATAGGCGAAGACATGGCATACCTCGTCAACCTCGCTACCGATTGGAACATCGACGCCGCCGGCCTCGAGAAATGCGGGGAGAGGATCTACAATCTCGAGCGGCTCATCAATTGCCGGCGCGGCGTGACAAGAAAGGACGACACGTTACCGTGGCGCGTCATGCATGAACCGATTCCTGCCGGGAAATCCGAAGGTCGGTTCTGCCCCCCGGAAAGGCTCTCCGAAATGCTCGATCGCTACTATGACATGCGCGGGTGGGACAGAAACGGCATTCCGACACCGGAAAAGCTCCGCGAGCTCGGTCTGTTGTAAAACGGTAACTTTTCTTCTCCCGAATTCTACCCGAGCTTTTCGAGAAGCAGCTCGGCAACCTTTTTCCCGCTCAGCAGCATCCCGCCGAACACAGGCCCCATCCGCGGCGAGCCGTAAGCGGCATTGCACGACATTCCGGTCACATAAAGCCCAGGGAATACCTCTTTTGTATTCTCGACGGTGGTTTTCTCGCCCAGATCGGCGTCCAGAGGCTTTTCACCTATCACCTTCCCCGTGGGCGTGTTGAGTTTGCATCCGCTTTTGTTCTGGACATACGTTGCAACCTGGGCCTCATGGCCGGTCGCGTCAACCACGTATTTCGCCCGTACCGCAAGCGGATCTACGGCCAGTCTAGCCATCTCCACGGTTGTCCAGTTGATCACTAGGCCGGTGACCCTGTTTTCCTCCATCATTACATCCTCGGCACTGATAAGATTGAATATCCTTGCCCCCGCCTTGACCGCTTTCGAACAAATCGTCGAGACACACTCGACGGAATCGGCGCAGAAATATCCTTTTTGACACTCGGTATATCTCACGCCGAATTCGTCAAGCACCCCTTTTGCCTCCTGTTGGACAACGACCTCATTAAACATCATCCCTCCGCCCCACATGCCGCCGCCTATTTCAAGCTTTCTCTCGAAGAGCACGGCCTTTTTGCCGTTTTTGGCAAGGATGTATGCGGCAGTCATACCGGCCGGACCGCCCCCAACGATCGCAACATCACATTCAAGACTGTCAAGAAATTTTTTCATAAACATCTCGGTGATGGCCCTTGAAATGACAATTTCATCGAGTTTCATGCCTGCACCTCCATAACCGTAAAATAAAAAGGCTTCCCTGCATCATGCAGGGAAGCCTTTGATCACATAACACGTGCCAACGGGCCTTTTATTCTCCCTACGCCGGCATTATCCGGATCAGGTTAAATAAGGGTCTCATCTCAGGCCGCCGATCTTGATACCGGCTACCACCCCTGCCGGGAAGGCTTTTAGCACAAAAAGATTTCGTGTCAACTGATTTCATCGCCCCATTCGGAAAATACCGTGCCGAAATGATCCTTACAATCTGCCCAACGAAAGCTTTGTGCAGAATTGTCCCAAAAGGTTTCATTCGTGCCCAGAAGGAGACCTTTGAAAAATGATGCTTGAAGCGCAAATTCATTGATTTTTCGGGGCACCCCGCCGTCGCAGCAAGGCTTTAAAATAGATATGCAGCATCTCCAGATATTTCACCGGCCCCTTGTCGGCGCTTCTCTTAGGGGAGTAATCCTTGCCCTTCAGCCGGACGCCTCTGCCAAAGAGTTGAATGATCTGAGGACCCTGGCCGGTTCCAATATTCAACAACCCCATGCTGGAGACACGCCACGTATCCCAGCCCTCAATGAACTTTTTCGATCCAATGATGACCTGGATGGACGAGCCTTCCTTCTTGATGGCGTCAAACAGGGAAGGACTGACGGCATCCGGTTCGGCAGAGATCCCTTTCTTCTCCAGTTCTTTCTTGAATGCGGAGACATCGCCGATATTGACGACCCCGAAGTAGTCGTTTTGCCCCACCCGCAAGCCAAATTCACCATCGGCGTTGGTGATCTCATGGATACGAAATTGCCCCCGTCCACCGAAAACCTTCTTGTAAAGGTCATCCATGTTCAGGCCCGATCCTGTAATGAATTCGTATGAATCGCTGAAGGCATCCCCTTCATTCTCGTCTTTCAGACCCGAATTCCCTCTCAGGATTTCATCGGCCTTTGTGCGCACCCATTCTTCATCATCTAAAAGCCTTTTGAAGAAAGCGACGATCTGAATGACATCCGATTCTTCCTCCCTGCCGGTCACGGTGGTGCCCACGAAGATCCACAGGGGCTTTTCGAGATTGTATTGCCGGGCCAATGGCTGATGCTGTTCATAAATCAGAAGTTGCTGGAAATAGGACAGAAGATTGGCCATGAATATCATTTCCTGAAATGCCTGTTCCCCAACGCCGCCCTGCTTAACATTCAGTACTGTAAAATCCTTGCCGTAGCCGTCCAGATAGAAATACAGGTTTCCGGTATCCCCGATATTCCCGGCGTATAGCCGGCATGGGATGCCGCTTTTCTGGAGTTCTTCGCAATGCTGCCTGGATAGGCCCTCATTGGGCGTGATCAGGAGAATGTTATCGGGAGAAAAAAGCTTGTAGCGCTGGAATTGGTGGTAATTGATATGCATCAGAAGGGTTTTTCCGGAACCTGTGGCCATCCAGAAGGCGATTTTCCTCAGATCGTCTTCGGTAAATTCGTCAAGCAGGTCAATATCGTGTCCCTGCTTATAGGCTTTCAGGAATTCGTTCAGGTCGTGGAGAAATTCAGGCTTGCGGTTTTTCAACGCATCGAGGACGACCTCCGTAAAAAGGAGTGCGAGATACTGTATTTCAAGACAATTTTCGGCTCCCGCCGGTGATTGATCTTTCTGACATCGGTCAGGATACTTTCGTCATAAGCAATAAGGCGGACTTCCGCCAGCCTATTCTCATCCCGACCGGCCAGCGAAAGAAGAACGTTTAGGAAATAACTCCGCCCTTCCGCATCATGGCCCACGCGCCTTTCCGCCAAAGCATTCTGCAGCGTCTTGAATTCATCAACCCCGAAAAGAGACAGGAGATACCTGTTGAGGACAAGATATTTCTCGATCTTCATTATGTTACAATGCCTAAATCCTCGGTATGGTCAAGATAAACTCATTGTCGGCGGCAAACAAAGCCACCTCCTTATTCAGTTTCTCTTTCACAACCTTGATTATCCTGGGTATGCCGCTGCCTATATCGGTCACCATGCCGATCTTATTGAGGAAGTTATATATGGTGGGATTTCTCAGGACATGGGCGCCTAATTTCATGCTTTCCACCGTAACCGTGTTGGGCAGCCTGCCGGGCGTTCTTATTTCCAGCCGGTCGTCAAAAATAAAGATTCGTATGGGCGCCGTAATAGTGTAATCTCTATGGGCGATTGCATTGACCAGTCCTTCCCTCAACACCTCCTCGGGCATCTCGGGATATACTTCCGGTTCAAACCCTTTTATTTCGTGCCTTTCCCTCAGGTATAATCTGAAAAATCTTATGGAATCATTGAGCAAATCGGGTATTTCCCCCATCAGGTCCTTTTTATCGGCAGGGGGTACGGAAAGGTCTTTCCCCTCGATATAGGCCGCGGTAATTTTTGAGTAGGGCACAAACTCCTGGGGTTTCTTGCCGAAAAAAAGGATTCCCGCCAGGGTGAGCTGGTTGCTCTCCGTGGCGCCTCTCAGGTTCTTGAGGTAATTCGGCATCAGAACGTCGGAGCCGGCGATCCCCACGTATTTTTCAATGAATTCCTTGAAATAATCCATGTCAATATCAGTGAGCGCAGCTCTAACTACGGGCGCTTCATCAAAATAGATGCTTTCACTTGTCTGATATAGCCTTCGCACTTCCTCACATGACGCCTGCCGGCATCTGTTGCTGGCGCGTATGTAGTAAAGGCCGCTTTTAGTCCGATAGGGCCTCTGTTGTCCTTTGGGGATGCGCACGATTAGGACTGTTTTCCCGCCCTCTTCCACTGTTTCGGCAAGGATGCTTACCGGCAGCTCGCATCTGTTGAAAGCGACATCCTCAAACCTTCTTATCCCTTCATCAAGGTTGCTTACGCCTATAATAGCCCCTGAATCGGAAGCGCCGATGATTAACAATCCTCCATCGGCGTTCGCAAAACAAACAATTGACCATGCCAGTGCTTCATTATCAGGCAGGCTCTCGTTGAATTCGGTGTGGAAATCTTCCCCCTTGAGCATTCTTTCCTTAAGCTCTATTTTATCCATAATGCATTCCCCTGTACCTTCTCGCCATCATTATCGAGTTTTCCTTTTGACCCTCGTCGTAACCCTCCCCGCAAGGGGGGAGGGGACTTTGGATTCTTTATGAGGTCATCAGTTTTTTGAATACCGGTTCGATATAACGGACTCTGCGATTGTCGGGCTTAAGACGCTTTGGTTGACCTTGAGCCTGTAAGAAAAGGCCCTCTTCATGGGATTCATCCTGCTGCAAACCTGATGGCTGTTTTATGCCAATCTCAAGCGGAATGGAAACGTGCACCCGAACCGTGAGGGACCATCCGGAGGAAGCTGGAGCAGCTCTTTCAAGCGCTCACGCGTCTCCGCAAACTTATTCTCACACAACAATTTAGGCCAACGCAGAAAGCAGCCGGAGCGTAGCGGTCGGCTGGATTGCGCTTGTTGAACTTTATTTTTTTGGAAAGTACTTCACTTTGCTTATATTTTTAAAATCTGAATCCTGAGTCCATATGATGGCTTTAAATTCTTGCGCTGTTGCCAGAATGATGCTGTCCGCCATTGGCAGTTGATGCTCCAGACTCAGCCTTGAAGCAGCTAATGCAAGTGGCATACTTAAATCCACAACTTTTCCTTTTTGCATAGCAACGACCGCTTGCAATGCTTCATTCTCACTGGACTCTCGAAGAATGACCTTGAAGACTTCGTATATAGTTATTACTGGAACAACAAGTAAATCCGAATCACTTAGTGGAGGAAGGAAATGCTCGGCATTAGGCTCATCGGCAAAGTATGCGAGCCAGCCTGAAGAATCTACAATATTCATGCCCTGTCTTCCTCGCGTTTGAATTCAGTGTTTATGCCCTTGAGAAATCCACGAAGTTCTTTAATGTCACGTTCCGGTATAAGTTCAATGCGACCGGTATATTCAACGATTTGCATTTTTTGGCCCGGGTGAAGCTTCAATGCCTCCCTGACGGTTTTAGGTATAACGACTTGATATTTTGGTGATACGGTTACTGTATGCATGATAGTACCTCCATCGATATAATTTGTAATACGATATCGTGATCGATATGGTTTTGTCAATGATATTGATGCCAACATCACGCCTATTCTGTGTATACCAGAAAGTAGATCGGCCTGAAGGGAAGCAGGCTTCTATTCTCTTCTTTGAGTTTGTCGTAGAATTCTTGCCAAAGCGTGATAAATCTATTTGGGTCGATTAGCTCAACCTGGATATGTGAACTTCGAGCCGCGTTTCTTCGATCAGGCGTAAAGTCAGCCGTTGAAACGCAGAAGGGCGGCCATGAGATCACGGACACCATTATCGAAGCTGCGGTCGTCAACCCCGTTGGATTTTTTGTGGAGGCTTAATAAAAAGTTCTGATCCCGGCGTCAAACGGCGGACGGATGACACCCTTTTCTGTGATGATCGCGGTTATAAGCTCCGATGGCGTCACGTCGAACGCGGGATTCCAGATGGACACCCCTGCCGGCGCGGTCTGCATCCCTCCGCAGCGGGCAACCTCGGTATGATCCCGCTCCTCGATAGGAATCATACTGCCATCGGCAAGAGAAACATCTATTGTGGAAACAGGCGCGGCGATATAAAAAGGCAGGCGGTGCGCATGAGCCAGAACAGCGAGGTTGTATGTACCGATCTTGTTGGCCGTATCCCCGTTGGCGGCGATACGGTCGGCTCCGACGATAACCAAATCCACCTTCTTGAGCTTCATCAGAAAGGCCGCCATGCTGTCGGTGATCAGCGTGCACGGAATGCCGTCGCGCATCAGCTCCCAGATGGTAATCCTCGCCCCCTGAAGGACGGGGCGGGTTTCATCGGCGTAAACGTGGATCTTTTTCCCCTCGCTCCATGCCGCTCTGATGACACCCAGCGCCGTTCCATAGCCGGCGGTCGCAAGCGCCCCGGCGTTACAGTGCGTCAGCACCCGCGCACCGTTCGGGATCAGTCCCCGGCCGTTTTGACCGAGGCGGATGTTGATCTCGATATCCTCGTCGCCGATCCGGACGGCCTCGGAGATCAGGGATTCCTGTATCCGCAAAAGCCCGTTTTCCCCGTGGCCTGTACGTTCGGATGAACCGTTTTGACCCGCGGCCCGGCCGGGGCCACCGGTCAATTCTTCGCTGGATTCCGAAAAACGGCTGCGCATCCGTTCTATCGCCCAGAAAAGATTGCGGGCGGTCGGGCGGGATGCGGCGAATTGAGAACAGATATCGTCAAATTGCCTGGCGACTTCCTGATACGAATCATCACCGACCGAAAGCATGCCGAGGGCGATTCCCATCGCCGCTGCGACGCCGATTGCCGGTGCGCCGCGGATCGCCAGGTTTTTGATCGCGGCGATGACCTCACGGTAATCCTTACAAACCAGGTACCTCTCTTCCAGCGGGAGTGCCCGCTGATCGAGAAGGACGACGGACGCGTCCTTCCAGACAATGGTACGAATCGCTTCCTTCATCGTAACAAATGACAGAGATTCCGTCACTCCTGATTTGCCAGCATTTTTTTCAAAAGCTCGTTGAGCAGCTGCGGATTTGCCTTCCCGCCGGTCGCCTTCATCGCCTGGCCGACAAAGAAACCGAAGAGCTTTTCCTTTCCGGCCTTGTACTGGGCGACCTTTTCGCCGTTTTCCCGGAGGATTTTCACAAGCACATCTGTAAGGACACCTGCGTCGGTAATCTGGACAAGCCCCTTCTCGCTGATGATTTCCTCCGGGGTCTTTCCTGTTCTGTACATCGTTTCGCTGACCTCTTTTGCGATCTTGCCGCTGATCGTTTGGTTTTCAACCAGCCGGATCATCGCGGCGAGATTCGTCGGAGAAACAGGACAGGCTTCGATACCCTTCTTTTCTTCATTCAAAAAGCGCAGAATGTCGCCCATGACCCAGTTCGCCGCCGCCTTGGGCTGCCCGGAAAGCCGGGCAACTTCTTCGAAATAGTCAGCCAGCGCCCGACTCGCCGTCAGAACACCGGCGTCATAGGCAGGGATCTGGTATTCACGAACAAAACGTTCCCGTTTCGCGAGAGGAAGCTCCGGCATGCCCCTCCGGATTTCCTCGATCCATGCATCATCAATGATTACCGAAACAAGGTCGGGCTCGGGGAAATATCGGTAGTCGTGGGCCTCTTCCTTGCTTCGCATCGGCTGGGTAACCCCGGCTGCGTCGTCCCAAAGCCTTGTCTCCTGCACCACCTCGCCCCCCGCTTCCAGGATGTAGCGCTGGCGTTTGATCTCGTACTCGAGGGCGCGTTGAACATTTCTGAAAGAATTCATGTTCTTGAGCTCGGTCCTGATACCGAAGTTCCTTTCGCCGACCGGGCGGAGGGATATATTCGCATCGCAGCGGAAGCTCCCCTCCTCCATGTTACCGTCGCATATCTCAAGATAGATAAGAATTTCATGGAGCCGCCTTAGATACGCCGCCGCCTCCTCGGGGCTGCGGATGTCCGGCTCCCCGACAATCTCAAGCAAAGGGACGCCGGTCCGGTTCAGATCAACATAGCTTGCCAGACCATGCTCGTCGTGTATCAGCTTTCCCGCATCCTCCTCCATATGGATTCGGGTTATCCCGATCCTCTTTTTGTCACCGTTCACCTCGATGTCGACCCAGCCGTGTTCGGCCGGAGGCTCGGCGTACTGCGATATCTGGTAGCCCTTTGGAAGATCAGGATAAAAATAGTTTTTCCGCGCAAAGCTCGATTTTTTGTTTATCGTGCAATTCGTCGCGAGGGCCATTTTGATCAGAAAATCGACGACCTTTTTGTTCAGCACGGGGAGCACCCCCGGCATTCCGAGACAGACCGGGCAGGTATGGCTGTTCGGCTCCGCCCCGAATTTCGTCGAGCACCCGCAGAATATCTTTGCCTCCGTCAAAAGCTGGGCATGCACCTCCAGCCCTATTACAGGTTCAAATTCCATTATAGATTCGGCCTCCTTCTCTGCGGGTCTAGATTGGCGTCGAGCACGGCCGCCTGTTTTTCGTATTCGGACGCGATCTGTATCAGACGTCCCTCCTGAAAATGCGCGGCGAGAAACTGCAATCCGATCGGAAGTCCCGACGCACTGTAGCCGCACGGCACCGAGATTCCGGGAATTCCGGCCAGATTCGCCGAGATCGTAAAAAGATCGGAGAGATACATCTGAAGCGGGTCGTCGGTCTTTTCGCCGATACAAAAGGCCGGCGTCGGTGTCGTCGGCGTCAACAGCGCATCACATGTCCGAAACGCCTCGTCAAAATCCCGCTTGATCAACGCCCGTACCTGGGATGCCTTTTTATAGTAGGCGTCGTAATACCCGGAAGAAAGCGCATAGGTTCCGATCATAATCCGCCTTTTGACCTCGTCGCCAAAACCGGCGGAGCGGGTCTTTTTATACATATCCATCAAATCACGGCCTTCCCTAAAGCGGAAGCCGTACCGGACGCCGTCGTAGCGGGCCAGATTCGACGACGCCTCCGCCGGCGCGACGATGTAGTAAACCGGCAGACAGTACTCGGTATGGGGTAAAGAGACTTCGATGCATCTGGCGCCTGCACCTTCGATGGTCTTGATGGCCCGGCGAACCGCCTTTTCGACCTCCGGATCCAGCCCGCCGACAAAGTACTCTTTAGGAATCCCTATTGTCAAACCTTCGATCCCGGTGCCGAGAAATCGCCGATAATCCGGAACCTCCTCAGGTGAGGAGGTCGAATCCCGGCGGTCATAACCGGAGATAACGTTCATCATGATCGCGCAGTCCTCGACATCTTTTGTGAATGGACCGATCTGGTCGAGCGAAGAGGCGAAAGCGATCAGACCGAAACGGGAGACCCTTCCGTAGGTCGGCTTCATCCCAACAACGCCGCAGAGTGCGGCCGGTTGACGGATCGATCCCCCCGTGTCGGAACCGATTGCGGCGATGCATTCATCCGCCGCAACCGCCGCCGCAGAACCGCCGCTCGAACCACCGGGTATCCTTTCCAAATTCCACGGATTCCTCGTAACCCCGTAGAAAGAGGTCTCGGTCGAAGACCCCATCGCAAATTCATCCATGTTGGTCTTACCGGTCAAAACCGCCCCTGCTTCTTTGAGCTTCTCAACGACCGTCGCATCATAGGGAGGGACAAAATTGCTCAGCATCCGCGACCCGCAGGTTGTCAGGACCCCCTTCGTGCAGAGGATATCCTTCAGAGCTACCGGTATGCCCGTCAGCATGCCGCCCCGGCCTTTTTTAAGCGCCTCGTCGGCTCGGCTTGCCTCGGCCATCGCCGAATCCCGCATCAGGGTTATGTAGGCCTTCACATCCTTTTCCACCACATCGATCCGTTCAAAGACCGAGTTGACAATCTCCGCGGCGGTGGTGTCACCGGCGTCGAGCTTGTCTTTGATTTCATGAATAGTCAGCTGATACAATTCCATATTAGTTTCTCTTTCTTACGGTTACGTTAAACGCCCGGGAGACCTTTGCAAAACGCCGGCTTCGCGCTGATCGGATCTTTTTCGACCCCGCGACGTCTCGCGGCGGCTTCAAAGGCTAAACGCTCTCTAACGTTTTGCGTTTTTAACGCCTTTAAAGCCTTGGGCTTCACGGCGG
>DYLD01000244.1 GCA_020722315.1 Syntrophus aciditrophicus | reverse complement strand
TCGCCGATAGATACCTATCTGCCGCAATCTGATCTTGCAAGGAATGTTGTTCCACGCTGCCGGCGTCACTTGAAACCCTTGCCGGCCCTTGAGCATTATTGCGGATAGCGTCGCCAATTTCATCAGTCATGATAGTCGCTCCCATTATATATATATTACAACGCCGAACGCCGAGTATGGGCAATAAAAAATAAATCACGATATATATATCAACGTATATCGACTATAGACTCGTAAGTAACAGTTCTGTGCCCACAATGCCGGCATACTTTGCGCCGGCGTATCCGACCATTTGGTAACGGTTCTGTATGCGTTGTATAGAAATGGCAACACCCGCATTTCTGACATACAACGCCACGCGGAGTACTCGTCCGCTGACCGCCCTCGTTATCACTGCGGCATTTATCCACGACTATACCTCCTGTTCCGCTGCACCTCCGCAAAACTAATTCGTTTATGATTATTGGCCTGCCCGGCGGATAACTCAATCAACGCCGCCCCCTGCATAGACGCCGCCACCGCACAACCAACGACACAATCGAACCAGTGATTGTCTACTCGATCCGGCCGCATCTTCCACTCGTCGACGGCACGCCCGCGAGCTTCAGTCTTTACTCTATATTCGGCAGTGACATGCTCCGCGAATAGTCGATGCCTATCGCTACGATCACCGAATAAAGACAAACACCCACGCTCTCCCATCGGCACCGCGAACCGGGCATAAATAAAAGACTTCCAGAAGTTCGTGTCGAATATCACGTGCCGTATCGCGCGCCGGCCGGATACATGCGGTACCCGCCAATTCAACCCAACCCTATCGCCCGGGCGACGCGCATATTCCGACAGCGGCCTGCTGGACGCACCAACATATTTCCCGTGGCTAGGCATCACGATCCCCGCATGCGACGACTGCCGGCAAAACTGATATATAACATCCGTTGATGCCCCCCAGTTCGCATCGATTAAACACCGCTCTATTCTTATAATCGCCCCGTCGTCACGCTGCCACTCACGATTCAAACAATTGCCAGCAATAGCTTCGAGTCCCGCATATATTGATCCTTCTAGCCCGCTAATCTTTGTCACGGAGGCTAATGTATATCGCGCATTGCGCAAAGTAAAATAATTGCGACGCTGGTCGGGAAACGTGCCATAATCAATAATATATCCAGTGAAATTGTCCTCCCATGCGACTATCGTGTAATACAGAAGGTTCGCCTGAACATCTACGAACATTGTCAAATGATTGCATGCGATTGGAACAACGCCCCTCTTCATGCGATTCAATTTATTCGCTATCTGCTCCGCGGTAAGCTCCACTGCGGTATCGCGGACCACGGGCAGGGGCTCATTTTGATATTCCGCAAAGAATGCCGCCTCGTCCAAAAGCTTGAGGTTCATCGCATGTTGTACGGCGGATAATTCATCTGGATTAAAACGCTCCGGCCACGCGACTATGGCCCCAGCATCCATCGCCTCGCGATTCTCGCGATAGTAATCTGTCGCCTCGCGCCCCTCATGTCCAGCGCGCATACTCTCCGCGCGAATTTCCGCATATCGCGCCCACATGGCCTCGTTTGTCGGGAACGAATATACCATCTTTGTCCGTTCGCCGTTCCACTCTGGATGCTTGTTGCGATCGAGGATATTGTCGGCCATGTCGCCGGCGCGGATTACCGTACACGGCATGATGCCAGCAATCTTGCGACCCGGCCCAGCAAGGCCAATCACGGCGCCGGCCAATATACTTTCGCGCGTCGCGCATTGCGACAATGAACGCGCCGATTCATCAGTCTGTGGATCGTCGATGACGACTAAGCTAGGGCGCACCGATCCGCCGTCTACTCGTTTATGTTTCATCCCACGAATGCGGCCTGTAATTCCGGCAACTTTAATAATCGCGCCGCTCGCCGCGCTGCCGGCTATAGTCGGCAATACAATATCCTTCGCCGTCCAACTAATATGCGTTCTGTCGCCGTGATATAATTGCCCGCTGCAACGATTCGCAATTCCATCTAATCGCCTGATCGGATAGACAGCCTCCGGAAAATCATCGAATAATAAATCGTTGCTCTCAAGCTCGACCTTTATTGAATCGAGCATATCCATCGCATGGCCTTCATCGCTACCGATCAAACAAACAAATTCGCGATGCCCAAAGAGTATGGCCCAAATACAGGCGCATTCGCAAATAGACGTCTTGCCGCTGCCGCGCGGCATGGCCATCGCAAACAGGCCACCATGAATCACGGCCTGCTCAATCTTGCGTATCACCTTCAGGTGATCCGGCGACCATGCAATATGAAACGTAGACGGAAAATACGCCTCGCAAAAGAACTGAAAATCAGTCTTGGCACGCGCCTTTCTATCTGCATCCACAACCGCCGGCAAGTCGCCAATATCACGGCCCGCAATAGACAACGCCACATTGCGCGCGCGCGAACGCTGCTTAAAAGCTTCGTACGATTCATCACCAATGCGACTATGCACGATCATTATATTCGCCCTCCTCGTCAATCGCATCTA
>DYLD01000243.1 GCA_020722315.1 Syntrophus aciditrophicus | reverse complement strand
AACGACCGGCTTGTTAAACCCCAAATTGCCGAGCGCTTCTTCAAGCTTCAGTTCCTTTATTGTCTCATAGACAACATGTTTTGCACCGACAGTCCTGGCCTGTTCATTATCCATAAGAGCATACATCCACCCGCTGATAATCCAAAGCCTCTGTGTCGTAAGTGGGGATTGCTGCAAAGGATCTCCTGTAATCTCCGACGATCTTGCGGGCAAAAGCGAATGGCAAGGGCTTCAATCTCGGGATCAGTATCAAATAGGGGTGTCTGACCGGTTATGATCTCCTCAATGCGGTTGGCTAAATCCTTCCAGTTCTCTTCGGGCTGGCTAAAGGCGTGTCCCAGATTGAGCAACGTCCTCTGCCGAGGCCCCCGTTCGGTGCGCAGGGACTCGACCAGTTTGAAGGTATAATATTGCTGCCGGTTCTTGTTGTCGGTATGGGCGAGGTTGCGGATATACATGAAAACTCATCTATCGCCGGGAAGACGAGAAGTCAGAAGATATTCGAGCCGTCTATCGGATTTCGGTACTACAGACAACGTTTCGGAAAAGCAACGAGCATAACTTACCGTTATCATTGAATGTGTATTTTTTTAAACTGGAGAAAATGCCCCTTTTTCAACAAAAAACGCTGAAGTTGGGTTAATACCGCAATTGTCAATCCGCCGGAGATGTTGAGTGAGAGGATAAGGATTGATGATGCACCCACTTATAACTTGTATTCTACAATTATTCGGGACGGTTCTCTTCTCACGCCCACCCCACCTGATTGCAGGACAACACCTCCTATCGACAGTTCAGCGATCGCGCTTCATGCCATTGGCGAGTTCGCAGACGAGACCTATTTCGATGATTTTGGGGTGCAGTATTAACAGTCCGGGGAGGATCCCAAGGATGGCACATATAACAAGAGCTAAAGGCTGGCGCGGTATGGCGACGCTTGCTGTGACGGCCGAGAGTCAGGCCGCTCCGACGACGTTATAGATAGACTGCTCCCCTTCCATTCCCTTGATGGCTACGTTCTTGATCTCTTCGCAATGGAAGAAATCCTTCACCTCTTCATGGGTGTCAGAGCAGATAAGGATCTGGCCTTCCTTGGCGATTCTTTCGAGTCTCGACGCCAGATTCACCTTACGTCCCAGCGCGGTGTACTCTTTCCTTACCTGTGAGCCGAAAATACCGACCATCGCTTCTCCGGTGCTGATTCCGAAGCCGACGGGGATCTTCAGATCTTTTTTGCTCAACCCGTCGTTTATCTCGGCGAGCTTTTCGCGCATTTTAATCGCGCACATAACCGCTCTTTTCGCATCGTCGTCCTGGCTGATAGGAGCACCGAATACGCCCATGATGCAGTCGCCGATATGTTTATCCAGCGTGCCGCCGTATTCAAAAACGATGTTATCGAGCGGGTAAAAATATTTTAGGTTCAGAAGTTCCGACAACATCTTCGGAGACAGGTTTTCAGAGAGTTTGGTGAATCCCCTGATGTCGGCAAAGAGGGTGGTGACTTTTTGATTTCGGGAATTCAGGTTCTTGCTCAATGTTTGCAGTTCTTGAATAACCTGCCTGGGGACGAACTGTTTCAGGCGTTTTTTTATTCTGAATTCTTTGATTTTTAATCTAAGTTCATTGTTATCAAAGGGTTTGGTTAAAAACCCGTCAATACCCGAATTCACGCTTTCTATGGCCCGATCGAGGGTTGCGTATCCGGTCAGGATTATCTTGATTATTTCAGGATTCGTTTTGCCGATTTCCATTAGTGTTTCCAAACCGTCCAAACCGGGCATCTTGAAATCGGAGATAACGGTTTCAATTTCATTGACCATCGCGTTTGCCATGTCGATTGCCTGCCTGCCGTTTTCCGCCAGAACAATCTCGTAACCGTCGCGTTGCAGGACCTTTTTCAGGGATATACGCACCCCTTCTTCATCGTCAACAACCAGGATTTTCATGTTACCTCCTTAAATCTTGCCCAGAAACTCTATTGTAAAAGTAAGGTGGCTCCATATGTCAAGGCAATTTTTTCTAAAAGTTAAGTTACCCCTTGGGACGGTTTTTTGTTTTTATTTATGTGTCCCATCCTCGTGAGCGGAGGGTTATCCATAGCCAAGTCCTGCCCGGCCGTCCATACTGATATGAATCCCGCTACCCTTAACCCTTGTGCTGTGTTAAAAGCATGACTGGTAAACTGAGTCCCCTGATCACTATCGAATATTTCCGGTTTTCCAAACCCAAGGACTAATTCCAGCGCCTCCAGGCCCAAATGCTGTATCCAGCGTTGTAGATGTTTTCCAGGCAAGGACGTAGCGGCTCCACCAGTCGTTGATCGCCACCAGATACATGAAACCTCTGGGAAGAGGGATATAAGTGATGTCGGAAGCCCAAACCTGATCCTTTCGATCAATGACGACGTTCCTAAAGCAGGTAAGGATAAATCTTGTGTCCCGGATGTGCTCACTTAAGCGGGGTTTCTGACAGATGGCCTCCAAACCCATTTCCCTCATCAGCCGCTGAATATGCTTTCGATTGAC
>DYLD01000242.1 GCA_020722315.1 Syntrophus aciditrophicus | reverse complement strand
GGCGGGAAGCCCCAGTTCTTACAACTTTTTACCCACAGATTCTGCGGAAGAGCCACAATTCTGTCTATCCCTTCGTCAGCAGAAAAATTGATTTTAGATGGAAGAACGATCTTCTCATTAAATTCCACAGAAGCTCCCCATTGGAGTTCTTCGGAGAAGCTGAAGGGCAGCTTGTCGGTCAAGAGCAGGTAGAACGTCGTTCCCAGCGCCCAGACATCGCCTGCGCACGAGTCCGCCTTGATGTTTTTGAAGATTTCCGGGGCCTTGTAGGTTATGGTTCCGGCGGCGGTCGCATACATGGTCAGGGGATTCACGCTCTTTGCAAGTCCAAAGTCGCTGATTTTCGCGCTTAGCCCCTCAGTGTCGTATCCCACGAGAATGTTCTGCGGTTTTATGTCTCTATGCACTATAGGAGGATTTTCTGAGTGAGCAACGGAGAGACCACGGCATATTTGCTTCATGAGCATGACAACTGTTTCTATGGGGATCAGTCTATTGCCAAATGAGCGCCAAAATTTATCGAGACTTCCACCCGGGATGTACTCCATCGTAAAAAATCCGCATATGCCGTCTTTCGATTCGAAGACATCGGCATGAAGCACTTGGATGATATTGGGATGACGAATCCTCGAAAGTATCATAGCCTCACCAAGCATTTCATTGACCTTTTTCGGAGTTAGTCCGGTGTGCTTGAAAACCTTCATGGCCTGTCTGCCAAGATACTGGTGTTTTACTCGATATACTTCGGCGAATGCCCCCTCTCCGAGAAAGCGTTCCACTTCGTATTGCTTGTTGATTATCAGACCTTCTTCTAGGTTCGGCATTTATCTTTCCCCCGCGAGCTTCAGGGCCTCCATGAAGAGCTGGTTGGATATTCTAATGCCACTGCTCATTAGCCTGTCGAGCGATGGTTTCAGCTCGTCGAGAACGCCTCTTTGCTTGGCCTTGATCAGAAGCCCGACCGTCCCCAGAACCTTGAAGCCTTTGAGTTCGGCGAAACGGCGGCCTTTTTTATCGTCCATCAAAATCAGCTCCGCATTGACTTCTTCGGCCAATGCAATGACCTCGGCCTCTCCTCTGTCTACGTATATCTCGTATAAACTGACTTTATCTCTTCCGGATGCGATTTTTAGGTGATCCTGTAAGGTAGTCCTTAGCTTGCTGGAAAAAGGCATCTGATCAACGGTGCTCTCATGGAAGACTGCCTCGGGAACACACCATTCAGGGTAGAATATGTCGAGCAGCTCGATTTTATCTAGAGCCGCCAAGCATATCAGTGGAGATGTGTCGCAGACGATCATGATATGTTTTCCACCTCTCTATTTAGGTCCTCAACGGAGTAATCAATGGCGGGAACGCCGTTTTCGTCCAAGTTCCGCATGAACTCGAACTGGCTTAGCCCCGCGAGCCCGGCAGCTTGTCCGAGCGTGAGCTTATGGCGCATGAATAACCATATGGCCGTGCCTGTCTTCACATCCTTCTCGAACTCCCTCTTGTCGGAGTTGAGTTCAACGAGTATTTTGTCTTCAAAAGCGACGGATGTCATTTTGAGGCTCCTTTTTTCGTTTTAGTTCTTTTTATCTTGTCCATGAACCATTCCTCGAGAACCTTCTTTTCGAAGCGCCAGTGGCGCCCAACTTTAGCCGATGGGATATTGCCTTCCGTGCAGAGTTTGTAGAGTGTCGTCTTTGGAATTTTCAGCCACGCGGATGCCTCGTCGGCGTTTATGATCTCTCTTTTTGCCGTATTGCCTTCGGGTTCTTTCACGCAGGTATCCCCCCATTGTCGAAAATGAAAATAGATCACTGTTGTAGCAAGTTAACGCAGTTATTAGACTTTTCAAGCCTTGTTCGCCGGAAGCAAATTAAATGAATCGTATTATTCCTGCCTGTCGCCTATCCATCTGCCCCTGCCGCCTCCACGGGGTAAATATTCACTGAACCCCGTCATTTCAGTGAATATTTACTTGACTGGTTGCTTCTCAGCAGAGAGCCAGTTGCCGCTTCACCGGACGCATTACACTGCCATTCGGCACGCTAATGTCAAGGTTGCCTTTGAAAATTGAGATAATAGTGCTTGACATGCGATATGCCTGTTTGCGGGAGTGGGTGGTCAGGAGGACTGCAATTTTTCTCTCTCTGCAGATGTCCAATACAATTTTTTCGAGCGAATACATGCTGGGGCGGTCAATATTTGCCGTTGCCTCGTCGAGGAGAAGAACTTTTGTGTCGAGAACCAAGACTCTTGCCAAGGCGACGCGCTGCGCCTCCCCGCCTGAAAGTCTGTGCGCGTTGCGGGCTGAGAGATGCAAGATGTCGAGCCTCCTCATGATGTCTTCAACACGTCTTGCAATATCACTTTTATTGATCCCCCTTATTTTCAGCCCGTATCCGACATTTTCCGTGACGGTCATATTGAAAAGATAAGGATTCTGTGTCAGATAGGCGATTTCGCGCCTTATGGATAGAAGTTTCGCTGATGAGCGGGGTCACACTCTTGCTATTGACATATTTTGTTTTTGATGCATACT
>DYLD01000241.1 GCA_020722315.1 Syntrophus aciditrophicus | reverse complement strand
CCCCCCTTGGCGTTAGATTTCTATAGCTGCAGCAGTTATCAACAGCCATCCTTCCGCCCTGCTTTTTAAGAGCCGCTTCAGGATGGCTATTGATAACTGCCGATCCTGGGTGGCCCTTTCGTAAGAGGCGCTTTTTTCAAACAGGTTTCTGCTTGTTTCAAAGCAGGTCCTTTTCATCTTCATTTGATTTTTCTGTCTTTCTTCAGTTTATCTTTCAACCTGTAGCTGCTTCCGTTGATATAGAAGATATCCGCATGATGGACAAATCGATCGATGATAGCCGCTGCTGCCACGGTATCCTCGAAGATTTTTCCCCATTCGTCGAAGTTATAGTTGCTTGTCAAAATAAGGGAGTTTTTCTCGTAGCAGGCGGCGATCAACTGGAACAGGAGGTTTGCCCCATCGCGGCTGATAGGCATATACCCTGTTTCATCCAGAATCAGCAGATGCAATCGTCCATAGGCGAGGATTTTTCCCACAAGATTACCCTCTCTTTTGGCAATAGTCATTTCTTCGAGGAGTTTTTGCATCGTCATAAACAACACGCGATACCCTGCCATGCAGGCCTTAATTCCCAGACCTACGGCAAGGTGCGTTTTCCCAACACCCGGGGGTCCCAGGAAAATCACGTTCCCCTTTTTTTCGATGAATGCCAGAAAGCCCCAGCCGGGCAATGTCCTTTTCGTTCAATGACGGCTGAAAGGAAAAGTCGAACTCTTCGATCGTCTTGACATAGGGAAAACGGGCTTTTGCTATCCTGGTCTTTATAGAAACATCCTGCTTGCGTTTTACCTCCGTCTCCAAAAGCAGAGTCAGGTACTCGTCGTAATACAGCTTCTTTTGTGCGGCCTGATCGGCAATGTCCCGATAACGAAGCATGACCCCGGGGAGTCGTAAAACCTTGAGATAGTGTTCCAGTTGCGCATGCAGTTCATTCATGGCTCACCTTAAAGATGGTAAGCCGAAAGCGATCGGGCAATATCCACTTTCTTCATGCCGGCGTACAGTTTATCCGGCAAGGAAACACGATCCTGGGTATTTGCAATCCGAAAATCCCGTTCCCCGAGAAGCCTTTTTACCGTATTTTTGTGGTATGCACCCAACCGTATGCATTCATCCAGAACCATGGATATGTCACTGTCTCTGTAGAAACGGCAAAGACCAAGTATCTCTCCCAGATGCCAGGACAAATTTGCAGTCGTGTTTTTCTTCAGGCCTTGTATATAGGTCTCGCCGTTTGCTGGGAAATGTTCCAAAAACTTTCTGATCAAACCCGCTCGCAGCGATTCCTTCTTCTCTAAATAAGCCTCGTTGATCTCGGCATGCTCGGGATGTTCCGGCCGGCTTTTGTCAAACAGGCGAATGGCGTGCTTGGCAACCATATTCCCCCCAAGATCATAAACCTTCAGAGTCCGGCCCAATATCTCTTCCACCATAACGTCTCTAAGACACAAAGACATGGGAACAAAATACAGAAGCCCCCTCCAGGAGATGTACCCATCATTGCTGACCTTACGGATTTCACGGTTGTAGATGAGCGCCGGATCGACAACGGGGATTGCCCGCAGATGATCTTTCTCCTTTGTAAAGAGTTCATCGGGAGATGCATGAAAAGAGCTGTGTGGACGTGCATTGTAAGCGGTAGTAAACGACGCCAAAAGTCCATCCAGCTCTCCTATGTCCGTAACTTCAAGTCCCCTGAGAAGATGCTCCTCCAAATAATAAAACGGCCTCTCCACCTTCCCCTTTGTTCGGGCGCGGTAGGGCCGGCAGGCATTTGGTTCAATCCCATACATCCCGCAAAACCTCAAAAACTCATCCGTGTAACGCACAATGCCGCTCTTATTATGACTCACCACCTCCTGCTTGGGATTGTCAATTACAAGCTTGCGGCATACCCCTCCAAAATACCGGATGCCGTCCTCGATGGCGCGAATCACATCCTGCGCCCTGATCTGCAATGACCAGGTGTAGTACTTCTTCCTGCTGTATCCCAAAACCAGATCGTGAAAATAAACCTTCACCGGCCGACTCGATACCATAAGCGTCCATTCCGCCCAGTCGTACTGCATCTGCTCTCCCGGCTTCGTCTCGAATCTCGTGGTCACTTTGTCTTGAATCACCGCCTCCGTACGCAAACCAGCAAGATACTTGTGTACAGCACTCAGAGACCCCCTGTATCCCTTCTTCTTGATCTCTTCGTAAATCCGGGTCCCTATGTATTTATCTTCCATCATCCTTATGATCTCTGTCCTGTAGGCATCGAGATCGCTTTTACGTTTACACTTCTTGAAAACCGGCGGCGAGGAATCCCGCAAATAACGCCGCACTGTATTTTTGGATGTGTGTAAATCCCTCGCAATCTTCTTGATCGACATCCCTTGAGCACGCATAACCTTTACCTGATGCCATTTGTACATACTTAACATGCCCCTTTCCCTCCTCCCTGGACCTTTCTTCAGGAGGAGATTCTATGCCAAAAGGGGGGTCAATTTTAAACGACGATCAGGGGTCAATTCTATTTTACGATCTATA
>DYLD01000049.1 GCA_020722315.1 Syntrophus aciditrophicus | reverse complement strand
ATTCGATAAACGCTGTGCCGTGACAACGAATTTGCCGCGGTTTTTTGTTATCACAAAACGTAAGGAAAGGATGGTTATGGAATTCATAACAAAAGACTTGAATGTTCCCCATCGATTGCTCCTCGGCCCCGGGCCCAACACCGTTCACCCCAGGATATTAAGGGCGATGACCGCGCCGCTCGTCGGCTATCTTGATCCGTCGTGGCTGGCCCTGATGGATGAAGAACAAGAGCTGCTGCGGAGGGTTTTTCAGACGAAAAATGCCCTGACTTTTCCGCTCCCCGGAACGGGCAGTGCCGGGATGGAAGCCGCGTTCTGCAATTTTGTGTCTCCGGGTGACAAAGTCGTCATTGGGTGCAACGGATATTTCAGCGACCGGATGTGTGAAATGGCAAGGCTCTACGGCGCGGAGGTGATCAGAATCGAAAAGCCGTGGGGGGAGGTGTTCACACCTGATGAGATCGATGCCGCCCTCAAGGCAAATAAAGGTACGAAAATATTCGCCGTGGTTCACGCGGAGACGTCGACAGGGGCCCTGCAGCCCCTCGCCGAAATCGGCAACGTTGTTCACAAAAATAACGCGCTTTTTCTTCTGGATTGCGTGACGAGTTTGGGCGGCATACCGCTTTCGATCGACGATTGGGGAATCGATATTGCTTTCAGCGCCACACAGAAGTGCATCGGCTGTCCCCCGGGGTTGTCCCCGTTTACGGCAAGCCCTCGGGCCGCCGATGTCCTCCACAGCCGTAAAGGTGCAGTACGGAACTGGTATCTGGATTTGACGCTGATCGAAAAATACTGGAACAGCGAGCGCATCTATCACCATACCCCGTCGACGACGCTGCACTACGGCTTTCGCGAGGGGTTGCGACTCGTTCTTGAAGAGGGACTTGAAAACCGGTGGGCCCGCCATAAAGCGAACGCCGAATACCTCTACGAGAAACTCGAAAAGCTCGGCCTGCATTTTCTGATACGCCGTGAAAACCGTCTGCCGTCTTTGACGACGGTTCTCGTACCGGACGGTGTCGACGACGTTTCGGTAAGAGCCAGCCTCAGGGATAATTATAATATTGAAATCGCGGGCGGTTTTGGGCCTCTGAAGGGAAAGATCTGGCGGATCGGCCTGATGGGGTTTTCAAGCCGCAGGGAAAATGTAACGCTTCTCGCCGCTGCAATGGACGAGATCCTGAATTCGTAGGCGGCTCGCATCGAGTTTGTACAAAGGATGATTTATGCAGGAAACAATCAAGACGGTTCGCAATATCGGGATAAGCGCACACATTGATTCCGGAAAGACAACACTGACCGAGCGGATACTGTTTTATACGAAGCGCATCCATGCGATTCACGATGTCAAGGGCAAGGACGGCGTCGGCGCAACAATGGACTCGATGGATCTCGAGCGGGAGAGAGGAATTACGATCGCATCCGCAGCGACCTTTTGCCGGTGGCAGGATCATGAAATCAATATCATCGATACGCCGGGCCATGTCGATTTTACGATCGAGGTGGAGCGATCCCTGCGGGTTCTGGACGGCGCGATTCTGGTATTATGCTCTGTCGCGGGCGTCCAGTCCCAGTCCATCACCGTTGACCAGCAGATGAAACGGTACAATGTTCCGTGCATTGCGTTCGTCAATAAATGCGACCGAAACGGCGCAAACCCTCAAAAGGTCGTCTCCCAGCTCCGTTCCAAGCTAGGGCATAATGCGGTCGCGATGCAAATACCGATCGGGCTCGAAGCGGATTTTCGGGGAGTAGTGGATCTTATCTCGATGAAGGCGCTGTACTTTGACGGCGTAAATGGAGAAATTGTCAGATACGAAGAAATTCCCGCTGAAATCAAAGAAACCGCGCAGAAAAAACGAGAGGAGCTCATCGATGCGGCATCTCTGTTTTCGGATGAACTGACCGAGGCAATCCTTGAAGAAAAAGAACCCTCAGAGGATATGATCATCAAGGCCGTCCGCAAAGGGACACTGATGAGGAAAATGACACCCGTCCTGATCGGATCGGCGTACAAAAACAAGGCCGTTCAGCCGCTGCTCGATGCGGTTATTCGCTATCTGCCGGCGCCGGACGAGGTGCAGAATTTTGCACTGGATCTCGACCACGAAGAAGCCCCGGTCGCTCTAATTCCTGATCCCGCCGGGCCGATCGTCGCGCTCGCATTCAAGCTCGAAGAAGGACCGTACGGCCAGCTTACCTATATCCGCGTTTACCAGGGAACACTGGAAAAGGGGGCCACGATCATCAACACGCGAACCGGAAAGAAAAACAAGGTCGGGCGTGTCGTGCGGATGCATGCCGACCAGATGGAGGATATCGACGCGATCGGGGCAGGATTTATAGGCGCGCTTTTCGGAATCGAATGCTCTTCCGGAGACACGTTTGTCTCTCCGGGAATCAACCTGACGATGACATCGATGTACGTGCCTAAACCGGTCATTTCCCTTGCGATCTTCCCGAAGGACAACAAGGCGCAGACAAACATGTCCAAGGCGCTGAACCGCTTCACGAAAGAGGACCCGACGTTTCGCACCCATGTCGATGAGGAAACGGGCGAGACGATCATCGAGGGAATGGGGGAACTGCACCTGGAAATATACATCGAGCGTATGAAGAGGGAGTACAATGCCGAGGTCGAGACGGGAAAACCCCGTGTCGCATATCGCGAAACGATTACGCAGCGCGGCGAATTCAACTACACGCACAAAAAGCAGACAGGCGGCGCGGGCCAGTACGGCCGCGTGGCCGGATACATCGAACCGACGACGTCAGGGGAGGATTTCGTCTTCGACAACCAGATCAAAGGCGGCTTGATTCCGACCAATTTCATCCCCGCCGTTGAAAAGGGCTTCCGGTCCTCGCTTGCCAAAGGCCCGAAAATGGAGTTTCCGGTAACAGGCGTCAAGGTCGTGATCAACGACGGGGCGTACCACCCCGTCGATTCCTCCGAGATGGCCTTTCAGGCCGCGGCACGCGGTGCCTTCCGGGAAGGATACTTAAAGGCGAAGCCTGTCATTCAGGAGCCGATTATGAAGGTCGTTGTCGAAACGCCTGCGGAATTTCAGGGCGCAGTGATGGGGTTGTTCAACCAGAGACGCGGTATGATCGTGGGTGCCCAGGAGGAAGAAATCATGACCGTCGTCGAGGCGCTGGTCCCCCTTTCCGAAATGTTCGGCTTTTCGACAGTATTACGTTCAGCGACGCAGGGAAAGGCTCAATTTACAATGGAATTTTCGCTCTACAGGCAAGTGCCGCAATCGATCGCGGAGGCCCTTGCCGACGAATACGCGCGGAAGAAAAAGAACGAGATCTGAGAGCAAATGTCGAACTGAGACCTTCCTTAAGCGCGAATGAAACCGTTTTGGGCAGTTTGGCAAACTCTCCATGAATGAATAAAAACACAGGAGTCATGGCATGTTCAAACAGGAAATGATTCTTCGCAACACCTTGAGGCGCCTCGGTTTCGACTCGGACGACGTGCTGCCGGAGGGGGGATTCGGGGCTGTTCTTGCCCGCGCCGGAGTGGGAAAGACGGCATTTCTGGTTCAGCTTGCTTTATACGGTCTTCTGAAAGAAAAAAAGGTTGTGCATGTAAGCTTAAACGACCCGGTGGACAAGGTAAATGTCTGGTACACCGAGCTTTTTCACCGGATCGCGTCGGATGAAGAGACAACCGACGGCACCGCATTTCTCGAGTCATTGCTTCCCAACCGCTTTATTATGTCCTTCCGGATTGAGGGGTTCAGCCTGCCGAAATTAAAAGAAAGGCTCGACGACCTTTCCCAGCAGGGGATCTTTTTCCCGTCACTCATTATTGTGGATGGACTTCATTTTGCAGAGTCCCGAAAGGCGGACATTTACGGACTGAAGGATTTTGCCGTCAAAAACAGGATGCAGGTATGGTTTGCCGTCCAAACGCACCGTGATGAAGACCGGAAAGCATCCCTTTTTCCCGTTTATTTCGCCCCATTTGCCGATCTGTTTGATATCGTTTTTGAGCTCCGGTCAGAACACGCCGATGTAGAGATAACAGTCCTCAAGGGTGGCAAATCCGAAAGGGAATCACTGCTTCTCGATCCAACGACGATGTTGATCAGAGACAGGTTGTGAGCAGTTTCAATCTATTTACAGGAAACAAGCTGGAGGTTCTTGCCGAGCGGCTTGCCCAAAGCATTCGCATCCCCCTTTCCGACCCGCTGGAAAGCGAGATAATCGTTGTCCAGAGCCAGGGCATGCAGCGATGGCTCTCGATCCGGCTTGCCGAGCTTAACGGCGTCTGTGCAAACGTCATTTTTCCTTTTCCCCGCACATTCCTCTACACAATAGCGTCAAAACTGGCTGACATCCCGATCGGCGACGAATTTGAGCCTGAATTTCTGACCTGGCGGATCATGGAGCTGCTCTCTGCTTGCGTTGACGATCCTGTTTACCGGGAGATCAAAAATTATCTTGCCCAAGACCACAACGGACTAAAGAAATACCAGCTCTGCGCCCGGATCGCGTCGACATTCGATCGCTATCTGGTCTACCGTCCGGAAATTATTGCGGCATGGGAAAAAGGCGACAGAGGAGCGGGCGATGAGATATGGCAGGCGGATCTATGGCGGAGAATCCGGCATTCGCTGAGTGCCGAGCATCTCGCAGGAATTTACAAAGGCATTGCCGCGAGGCTCGCCTCAGATGATGCAAAAAAACGCCTGCCGTCACGCATTGCGGTTTTCGGCATTTCGAGCCTCCCGCCGATTTATCTCCACTTTTTTCAGCAACTCTCAAGAGTTACCGACATCAACGGATTCTTCCTGAACCCGAGCCGTGAATTCTGGCTGGATATCCGCTCGGATGGCGAGATCGAAACGATAGTGGAAATGGTAAGGGAAAAATCATCCCTGAAAGACGCAACCCGTGAGGACCTCCATCTTTTTCGGGGCAACAGCCTTCTCGCGTCATTCGGTCGGGTCGGGAGGGATTTCTATTCGGAACTTCTGGAGTGTCCCGCGCTGCTTCATGAAGAATTTTCCGATCCCGGGGAAGACACGCTGCTTCACAGGGTTCAAACTGACATCCTGTGCCTCACTGACCGCGGGGAAAAGGGACTTCAAAAACCGGTCGTTTCCGCCGACGACAGGTCCATCCAGATCCACTCCTGCCACAGCATGTTACGCGAGATAGAGGTTCTCTACGACAACCTCCTGAACATGTTTGCAACCATTCCGGATTTAATGCCGAAAGACATCGTTGTAATGGCCCCAGACATAGAGAAATACGCGCCGTATATCGATGCGGTTTTCGGCGTCCACTCGCTGGATCGCCGCAAGGAAATCCGCTACGGCATTGCCGATTGCAGCGTGGCACGCGGAAGTTCCCTCATGCAGGCAATGGCGGCAATTCTTGAAATGCTGCAGGGACGCTTCGCGCTTTCCGGTTTCCTTGCGTTGCTGGATCATCAACCGATACGGAACCGTTTCGATCTGGATGAAAACGATGTCGAAACAATCCGCCGCTGGATTGCCGAATCAGGGATACGGTGGGGGGTTGATGCCGAAGAGCGCAGGCGCGAAGGTCTTCCGGCAACCGAGGAAAACACCTGGCGCATGGGCATAAACCGGCTGCTTCTAGGCTATGCAATCCCCGAGAAGGAACGCAGGATGTTCGCGGGAATTGTCCCTTACGGCGATAGTGAGGGCAAGGAAGGCGAGATGCTGGGGCGTTTTATCGGGCTTGTCGAAACCATCGTCTCACTGCGCAAATCCGTTCCCGAACCGAAAAGCATCGAATCATGGGCGTCGTTTTTTTCTCTCGTCGCCTCCGAGCTTTTAGGATCTCAGCGCGGGCAGGACGAACACGACGATTTTCGGGTCTTGCTCGAAAGAATCGGACGGCTGAGGGATATACACAAAAAGGCCGGATTCACGGAACCGGTTGAATTCTTTGTCGCAAAATCACTGCTTGAAACATACCTCCGGGAAACCAAACGCGCCTATGGATACATTACCGGCGGTGTCACCTTTTGCTCACTTTTGCCGATGCGCAGTATACCCGCTCGTGTTGTCTGCCTCATCGGGATGAACAACGACGATTATCCCCGCCGTTTTGAACCGGCCGGTTTTGATCTGATGAAAAAGAACCCGCGAAAGGGAGACCCATCGCAAAAGGATGAGGACCGCTACCTTTTTCTCGAGGCGATTTTGAGCGCCCGTGAGCTTTTCTACGTCAGCCATGTCGGCCAGAACAGCAAGGACAACAGCACGATTCCACCTTCGCTCGTTGTCGCAAAACTGCTGGATTATCTGCTGGAAGGCTTTGTTGCCGCCGACGGGGATTTACGCGATCAACTGCTCGTTTCTCATCATCTTCAGGCCTTTCACCCCGCGTACTTCGCCGAAGATACAAGGCTTGTTAGCTATTGCCCCCACAATTGCCGGGCGGCGAGGAAACCAGGCGGGCTTCGCCAAACCAGCGGCGTATTCTTCAACGAACCACTGCCCGAAGACGAGAATGATCTTAAGCAGATAAGCATCGCCGACCTGAAGTCCTTTTTTGGAAATCCATCGAGATACCTTTTGAAAAAAAGGATAGGACTTTCGCTTGACAGGGATGATGAAATCCCTCCGGACAGTGAACTCTTTTCTATCTCCGGACTCGCAGGCTACAAAATCGGCGAGGAGATACTCGGCGAGGTGCTTGGCGGAGGGGATTTGACCGGACTTTACAACATTATGAAGGCCTCCGGCAGACTTCCCCACGGAATCACAGGGTCAAGCGGTTACCAGAGTATTTCCGCGGACATTTTACGATTTGCGGGATCGTTGAAAAAACGTCTGGGCGGCGAAAAAGAGAGATATCTTGACGTCGATCTATCAATCGGGGGCTTTCGCATTTTCGGAAGAATACATGATTTGTATTCATCAGGCATACAGAGGTACCGGTTCGTTCGCCGGCTCAGGGCAAAAGATCATATAGGAATCTGGATAGACCTGCTTTTGCTAAGCATTGCGCCGGATTGGCACCCCGCGGCAGAGTCATTTATTGCCGGAAGAGACGAAAGGTGGAGATATGCACGGCCCGATAACGCGGCGAAAATTCTTGTTGAGCTTCTCGATCTGTATTCCCGGGGAATTCGAAGACCGCTCTTTTTCTTTCCGGAGACGTCGTTATGTTATGCTGAACAGTTGATGGAGGGGGCCATCGAAAAGGAGGCTCTCAGACAGGCTAAAAAAGAGTGGGTCGGAAATACCTATGCAAACGGCGAAATCGAAGATCCGTATTTCCGACAGTGTTTTGGTTCCGAACCTGACTTTGACGACGAATTCAAAACAGCGGCAGTGACGTTCTTCGATCCGTTGCTTTTGTACAGGAACAAAGACAAATGACCCGAAAACAATCATCAGACGACACCCGTTTCCGGGGGGTCCTGGATATCGTCAACGTTGAGCTTACCGGAAGCAACCTGATCGAGGCAAGCGCGGGAACCGGGAAAACCCATGCGATTACCGGGCTGTACCTGCGTCTGTTGATCGAGACAGGATTATCCGTCGCT
Source organism: Syntrophus aciditrophicus (assembly GCA_020722315.1). GTDB lineage: Bacteria > Desulfobacterota > Syntrophia > Syntrophales > UBA5619 > DYLD01. Next base: position 9,699 of record DYLD01000049.1, on the reverse strand, counting down.
GATATTCTTGTCGTCACCTATACCGTCGCGGCAACAAACGAGCTGATCGAGCGGATCCGCGGCCGATTGAAGGCGGCGTTGCAGGCCTTTAAAAACCTGAAAAGCGATGACGATTTTCTCTCAAAACTGCTAGAAAAGTTTTCCGACAGCAGATCGCGCCTTGCGGCTATTGGGCGCCTGAAAAAAGCCCTCGGCGAATTCGATGAAGCGGCCATCCATACGATTCATGCGTTTTGCCGCCGCGCGCTTGTGGATCATGCATTCGAAAGCGGCGAGCTTTTCAGCACTGAGCTCATAACGGACGACCAGGAAATCCGGCGGGAGCTCGTCGAGGATTTCTGGAGAACTCACTTTTATTCGGCATCCCCGGCGTTTGTTTCTTATGCACTGGGAAAAAATCTCAACCCCGAAAACCTCCTTCAATTCGCCAACAAAGGCAGGTTCGCCGGTCAAATCAAGATTGTCCCCGACGACGAAGTGTCTTCCCCGGAAAGCGAGGAAAAGCTGATTTCCGAACTCCGCCAATCACTCGACAAACTCCGCAGCCTCTGGATTACGTTTCGCCCGGAAGCCGAGAAGTTCCTGTTCGATCCGTCACTGAACAAACAGATATACGGAAGTAAATCCTCCAATATTATCGAGGAAATGGATGCGTATCTGTCTGTCGAACCGCCGGCCCTGTTCCCCGGCCCGTTTTTCGAGAAATTCAGTGCAGACTATATACAAAGGAAAACCCTCCGTGGTTTTGAGCCCCCGGTTCATCCCCTTTTTGATCTGTGCAAGACGATCTGGGATCGCTCCAATGAACTCAAGGAACTCTTTGAGAGACACATTGTCTCGCTCTACAAAAAACTTGCAGTCTGGCTTTTAGAGGAACTCCCTAAAAGAAAGCAGGCCCGGAATGTCCAGTATTTCGATGATCTGCTGCTCAGAATGCGCGGCGGCCTTTTAAAAAAGGGAAACCAGAGATTGATCTCGGCACTGAGAAGCCGCTACCGAGCCGCGCTTATCGACGAGTTTCAGGATACCGATCCGATCCAGTACGAAATCATCGCGAAAATCTTTCAGCCGCCCGGGACGGTTCTTTTTCTGATCGGGGATCCAAAGCAGGCCATTTACAGTTTTCGCGGGGCCGATATCTTCGCGTATCTCACTGCAGCAAAAGATGTAGAACATATATATACGCTGGATAAGAATTGGCGCTCCGATCCGCTTCTGATAACCGCCTTTAATACACTGTTTTCCCTGAGGGAAAATCCCTTTGTATTTCCTGAAATACCTTATCGGAAAATCTCCCGCGCCGAAAAGCCATTTACGGAAAGATTTACTCTCGACGGGCAATTTCAAGAGCCGATGCACTGCTGGGTGATCGATACAAACGGCCCTATCAGCCGGGAGACCGCGCGCAACGACATAGCAACAACAACCGCCGCAGAAATCGCAGGGCTGATTTCCGCAGGAAAACTGGGAACGGCGAAAATAGGGGAGAGGCTTCTGCGGCCGAATGATATCGCAATCATTGTCCGGACAAACAACGAGGCAATACTCTGCAAAAACGCATTGGAGAGATTACAGGTTCCTTCCGTTCTGAATACGGCAGAAAGCCTCTTTGCCTCACGCGAAGCGCTCGAGATGGAACGGTTTCTCCGGGCGGTCTATCTGCCGGAGAGGGATGATCTGATGCTTGCGGCGCTCGCGACGGATATGATCGGCAAGGATTTGTCCTACCTCTATTCCTTCCAGCGCGATGAGACCCTCTGGGAGGAATGGAAAGAGAAATTTTCCCGGTATCATGAACTGTGGGACAAAAAAGGGTTCCTGACGATGTTCCGATTCTTTCTGGACAGAGAAGAAATCAGGGAGAGATTGATATCGCTGCCCGGGGGTGAGCGTCGTCTAACGAACCTGCTCGGCCTCGGAGAACTGCTTCAAAAAGAGGCCGAACAGAAAAATAGTGCGATGGGGGCTGTGATCAAATGGCTGGTCGAACAAATCGAACACCCGCCGAATGATGAGGAATACCAACAACGGCTCGAAACCGACAGCGAAGCGGTGAAAATCGTCACGATCCACAAAAGCAAGGGGCTTCAATACCCGGTTGTTTTCTGCCCCTTTCTCTGGGACGGTTTCAAAAAACCGGAGGCCCCTTTTTTCTATCATGATGAACACATGGCGGGGATTCTCGATCTCAGCTCAGCGAACAGCGAGGCTGCTCGCACGCAGGCAACAGAAACGCTGGCTGAAGAAATCCGTCTCTTTTACGTTGCGCTGACGAGGGCGAAGAGCGCCTGTACGTTTGTATGGGGCGCGATAAACCAGAGCGGAACATCCGCACCCGCTTATCTTTTCCACGGGGAAAAAGAACGGGGTGATATCGTCGCCGAGACGGAGGCTGCGTACAAAAAGCTTACCGCAAAAGAGATTTACACCCGTATGGTAGAAATAGCCGAAAAGTCCCGGGGGTCTATCCGGACAATCAAGATGCCGGGCATAAATCACGCACCGGCTCCGCCGGTTCCCGCGGACAATGTTTCCGTCCACTGCCATGAATTTAAAGGTTCGATTGACAATTCCTGGCATGTCGCAAGCTTTTCGTATCTGACCGGGTCGGAGACGCCGTATCAGGAGTACCCGGACCGCGACGCCGTAACGGAATTCTATCCATTGAATCCCGAACCGGAAAATGCGCAAAACCGGATGGACGACCCGGTACTTTCTTTCCCTGCAGGCGCCCGCTCCGGCATTCTACTCCACGAAGTTCTCGAAAAAACCGATTTTACCGGGATTGAGGCTGCTGCAACATCGGAGATGGTCGATCGCAAGCTGGGCGAAAACGGTTTCGCTCCGGAATTAAAAGCTGCCGTCCTGACGATGCTCAAAAGGGTTGTTGATCATCCGCTGGCGGTCGGATCCGCTCTTTTCGCTAGATCCGATGCGATCAACGAAACCGGCACGGCAACCAAAACGGCACGGCCGATTTACCTCCATGAAATCCCTCCGACCAACAGGTTAAATGAACTGGAATTCTACTTCCCGCTAAAACACTTATCCAGTGAAAAACTATACAGAATTCTTGCCGAAAGCGGTCTGTCTGCCGGAAACAGTGCACAGAGAGATTTTACAAAAAGAAGGCTTTGTTTCGACACAGTTCACGGTTTCATGAAAGGCTTCATAGACATGGTTTTTTGCTGGAGGGGCCTCTGGTTTCTAGTCGATTGGAAATCCAACTTTCTCGGCAGCGGCAAGGAAAATTACCACAGAGAGGCGTTGAAAGACGTGATGGCCTTTCATCACTACGGACTGCAGTACATCCTCTATCTTTTGGCCCTCCACAGCTATTTGAAACTGCGGCAGCCCGGCTATGACTACAGCCGGCATTTCGGCGGCGTCTTTTACCTTTTTCTGCGGGGTATGAACCCGGCATGGGGCGAGGACTACGGCGTCTTTTTCGACCGTCCCGATCCGGCGCAAATCGAATTTCTCTGTAACGAAATGATTGAACCATGTCAGAAGAAATGAACCCAACTTTTGCGATACCGCAGGCTGATCGTCCTTTTTCCAACGGGGAAGGGGAAAACCTTCTGTCTTCAATAGATGTTATTTTCGCTCGCTTTCTGGAGAAAATATCCGGGGAACAAAACCCCTATCTCGCTGTAGCCGCAGCGCTGCTCAGTAAAAGCGTCAGGGATGGTAACATCTGTCTTGACCTCCATGATTTGCCGGCAATGAACACAGAGCCTTATCGATACAATAATATCATGCCAATCGAAGATCAGAATCCTCTGGCCGTTTCAAACCTCGAAGACTGGCAAAAAGGGTTGAGAAAATCCTCCGTCGTCGGGAGGCCGGGCGAGTTCAAGCCGCTTATTCTTGACGATGCGCTCAGGCTCTATCTTTTTCGTTATTGGGAATACGAAACCCAACTGGCTGATTTCCTTAGGGCAAGCGCCCGGCAGAGGGATCTGGAAACAGTCCGGCATGAAACGGCAGCCTGTAAGGCCAAACTAGACATGCTTTTTCCGGATTCGCCAAACGAAAAAGAACCGACACTCAACTGGCAAAAGGTCGCCGCCTGTGCCGTTTTGGTAAATAGACTAACCGTCATCAGCGGCGGTCCCGGAACCGGAAAAACGTCGGTGATTGCCAGGGCGGTTATTCTTCTTATTGAATTATCCGGACAGAAAGCACCCCGTATCGCGCTGGCTGCACCCACCGGCAAGGCGGCCCAGCGTCTCCAGGAAGCGGTTTTGAAGGCTGCGGAAGATTTTGTTGGCGACAGGCGGATTTTCGAGGCGATTCCTAAACAGGCGACGACGATCCACAGGCTGATCGGGCACAGCCCGCAGGCGTCCGGCACCCGCTGGAACCGCGAGAACCCTCTGAACGTGGACATTGTCGTCATTGATGAAGCCTCAATGATTGATTTAGCGTTAATGGTTCAATTGATCCGCGCACTGCCGGAGCATGCCCGGCTCATCCTGCTGGGAGACAGGGATCAGCTGGCCTCCGTCGAGGCCGGGGCGGTTCTCGGAGACATCTGCGGATACGGGGAACTGAACGATTTCTCGGAGGATTTCGCTGCGTTTCTTTCCGGTCTCACTGGCGAAAAAATTGTCGGTCTGGGCACGTCGCAGCGGCCTCACTCTGTGCTGAGAAACTCCGTGATCGAGCTTCGCCGCAATTATCGCTTTTCTGCAAAAAGCAGCATAAGCCGCCTGAGCGCCGCAATAAAGAAAGGGGCAGGGGAGGAGGCGCTTCGCATCCTCCAGGAAAATGACGATTCGTGCCGATGGCGTCCTCTTTCCTCTTTGTCTGATCTGTCATTGGTCGTTCAAGAGGCGATGGGCCATTTCACAGACTATTTTGACATGATAGCGGATTCGCAAAAATACACCGAACTCTTTCGCATCTTTGATCGCCGCCGCATCCTCTGTGCGCTTCGCCGGGGTACCTACGGTGTAATCGAAGTAAACAGTCTCTGCGAGCAGGCGCTTCGCCAAAGGGGCCTGATAACAGGCCGGGAACCATTCTATCCGGGACGACCGGTAATGATCGCCCGAAACGACTATCGCATGAAGCTTTTCAACGGTGATGTCGGCTTTATCCTGCCGGATACACGGATAAATGGCGATTTATCGGCCTTCTTTCGCAGCGAAATGGGTGAGTTGCGGCGTTTTACCCCCTTTCGCCTCCCGGAACACGAGACGGTTTATGCCCTGACCGTTCACAAGAGCCAGGGATCGGAATTCAATGATGTGCTTTTGATTCTGCCGGATTATGATGCCCCGGTTTTGACGCGCGAACTCATTTATACGGCCGTCACGAGGGCAAAAAGCACTGTAACGATATGCGGACGTGAAGACGTCTTTATTGCGGCGGTTTCGCGCCGGATGGAGCGCTCGTCAGGCCTGCGGGATGCGCTGGGTGCTCCCTGATTCGCTCAAACATCCCTGAAAAACGATTTCCGGATCAGCTATCAGTCATTTTTGACAAGCGATGGAAGCCACCGGGCGACAGGGGACAGAGACTTGCCCACTTCCCCCCTGCGCGGAATCATGAACAGAAAACATTTTTTCTGGTCTGGAACGACGGCGATATGCCTGATCACACCCGGGTCCGGATTTCGTTCGATAAATTTTACGAGGCGCCCGCGGATTTCGGGGGTTTCATAATAAAGATAAAACGTCATTTGCCCCCAGGTAACGGTCTCTTTTTTCAGACGTTCCCGGTTGGCTATTTTCGTCCCGGCGAATCCGGAGTACTGTTTTTCTATAAGATGACATTCCTCCGGTGGAGTGTTCTTGAGGTACATCGTCAGAAATAATCTGTCGTATTTTCGGATGAGTTTCGACACGGGAAAATAGAGCAGGGAATGCCGGGGGAGCATCGTGATGGTCGCATCCACGCGGGAAAGGAAAAACCCTTTTTTCTTGAAGTAAAGATTCGCGTGGTACCCGATGGCGCCTCCGATATTCGTGAAGTTCTGGTCATCGGGCCGGAACACGTTCATCAGATCGTCAAAGGCGCTCAGCACGATCCGGCTGTTGCGTCGCCTTCCCCAGAAGTAGCCGGCAGACAGAAAAAACGAAAAGGCGACAAACAGGTAAAAAACCGGCTGCGTCAGAATTTCTTTGTATTCACCCATGAATTCCGTTTCGTGTGCATCCGCCGGAAGTTAGAAACATTCCAACGGTGTGAGGGTTTTGAAAAATTTTTCCTGCCCGCCCACGGCATCTCCTGGAATCGAAAAGCCCTAAAAAGCTCGTAAGGCGGCAGTATCAGCGGCCAACGATCGCGACGAAGGCATCTCATTGCCACGCATCGGGAATCACGCGTTCGGAAACCTCGTAAAGCGGGTTTGTTCTTCCGTCGAGGAGGGGTTTTGCGAGCCGTATGCGTTCGATGGGGATATCCTTCGCCATGGCCTTCATCTTTGTCTCTACATACGAGGCCATCTCTTCGTTCGCGTCGGTAATCTTGTTGTTGATGAAGAGACGGAGCGGAAGGCCGAGATCGTTGAGTCCTTCGATCAACCGCTCCGATTCCCTGAGCGACAGAATATCCGGATTGAACACGACGGCGACGCTGCAATCGTCTCCGTGGAGGATGCCGTCGAGATATTTATAATTTTTGGTCAATTCGGAGAGACGCTTCATGATGTTGTCGTCTTCCTCTTTGTAGTCCAGGACGGTCTCCTCGGAGCTTAACGTCCCCCGTATCCGGTGGATCGTGTAGCGCTTCTCCAGTATCTCGCGCCGTATCTTGACAAGCCTGTCGATCCAGGTCAGCGTCACCTTCGGAAGCGCCAAAAACCGGAGCGTCAGTCCCGTCGGCGGCGTGTCGAAGACGATGTAGTCGAACTCCGTCGCGCTGCGGACGGTCCTGTCGATGCTTGTCAAAAGCGCGTATTCCTCGATGCCGGGGGAGTATTTGAGAACATTGAAATAGTTGTCGAGATTCAGCGCCGTAAGGTATTTGTAGGTGCCGGAGAGGACATCAATCTCCCGCCGCAGGTATTCCTTGGCAAGTTTTTGAAGGTTCACCTCACTCAGAAAGAGCGTGTCCGTGAACCTCGTTTTTTCCTCTTTGACGGGTACATTAAAGATATCTCCCACGTTGTGCGCGGGGTCTAACGAAATCAGCAGCACGCGAAACTTTTGCGAGAGCTGCCAGGCCGACGCCGCGGCCATCGTGGATTTTCCGACGCCCCCTTTACCCGTAAAGAAGAGTATTTTCATCAGTCTATCCCTATCGTTCCTGCCATCTCCGCAAGCATATCCCCCTCCTCGCGCGCCCTGCTGCCGAGGACTTTCAGTTCGCGCTCCATGAACGGCAGCAGCTCGACGGCGAGAAAGGTCGGGGGGGCGGGAAGACCCACGAAGGATCCGAGAAGCAACAACGCAAAGATGTTCTCCAGTTCCTTCACCTCGAGTCCGGTCATCGCTACGGCTCCGTCGCGATGCGCCGCGTCTATGCTGAACAGCACGCGCTTGAGAAATTCGCGGATGCCCATATGTCCACCCCCTGACGCGCAAACCGGCGCACGGTTTTAAAACCATGCGCCGGTTTGCTGGTTAAAGCTGTAAAAAGTTATTCGACCTTGTACGCCTTCGATTTTACAAAATCCCATATGAAGAGGAAGTTCAAAATCAGCATGACGATCAGAATGATCATCGTGGTCCACCCCGGAACAGGCGTCTTGGCAATGGCGCCCGGCTGGACGACGAGGATGAACCAGAGGATCGCGGCGGTGACCGTAACCCACAAGATCCAGGCCGGAATGACTGCCACGTTGGCGAATTTGGACCGCAGCTTCTTCGCCGCGAAGGCGGCGCCCGTCATCAGTGCGATCGATGCGATCAACTGGTTCGCCGCGCCGAACGAACCCCAGATGATCAGCCAGTTGCCGCTTGCGGCCAGCCAGATCCCGATAGCCGCAGGGATGATCGAGGCGATCCAGCGGTTTGAGAGGAAGTTATAGAGGCCGTCGGATTTTCCCTTCAGCGGGAGGGCCATCTCCGCCACGCAGTAGCGCGCCAGGCGGTTCGTGGTATCCAGTGTCGTCATCGCAAAGGATGCGACCCACATCCCGGCGATGAGCTTCACGAGGTTGTTCGGGATGAAGTTCAGCCAGGTTACGGCGACCATGCCGGCATAGGACTGGACGAAGAGATTCGCCGCGGCCAGCTTGAGCTTGTTGGTGACCGGTGTGAAGGCCGCGCCCCAGTTTTCCGCATTGAGCATTTCGGGTGTCGCGCCCGCAGTCTGCAGCGCCGCGAGGCCGAATCCGGCGACAGAGACAATGACGATCGTCGAGAGGAATCCCTCGGTGAACATCGCCCCGTAGCCGATAAAGAGGCCGTCGCTTTCCTTCGTAAGCTGTTTGGACGACGTCCCCGATGCGACCAGAGAGTGGAAGCCGGAGAGCGAACCACAGGCGATGATCAGCGGTATCGCCGGCCAGAACGGCGTTGCTTTGCCTCCCAGGAGAACCGGGGAGAAGCTCGAAAAGGCGGGGGCGGTAAACCCCTGGAACGCAAAGACGGCGGCGATGAGTCCGATGACCAGCCCCGCGTAGAGCAGCCACGAGTTAAGATAATCCCTCGGCTGGAGGAGGATATTGACAGGGATCGCGGCGGCAATAATAATATAGAAAAAGAAGACCCACATCCAGATGTTGTAGGTCAACACCACCCCCTTCAGAGAGCCCAGCCAGATGGCCAGCACCAGCATGATAATGCCGATGATCGTCGACACCCAGAAATCCAGTTTTGTGTGATACAGAAGATAGCCCAGAATCAGCGCGGCCACGATTTTCCAGAGATACGCCGCGGCGATCTCCGGCGTCTTGACGAACATCTGGCCGATGATCGCGGAGAATGCCGCAACGACGAGCACAAGAAGGAAAAAGACGATCCAGTAGAACGCCGTGCTCGTTCTTCTCGAGATCAGATCGCTCGCGACGAACTGTATCGATTTACCGTCGTAACGGACGGAGGACATCAACGCGAGGTAATCATGGACGGCGCCGATGAAGATGTTGCCGAACCATACCCATAAAATCGCTGGCGCCCAGCCCCAGCACATTGCCAGCGTGGGGCCGATGATCGGCGCGGCGCCCGCGATGGAGGCAAAATGGTGCCCGAAAAGAACCTCCTTCCGGGCGGGGATGTAATCAACGCCGTCGTAGAGGCGCTTCGACGGCGCCTCGTTCGCGTCCGAGGCCACGACGACATCCCGTTCAATTTTTTTGCCGTAGGTGAAATAGAGAATTAGATAAAGCAGAAGACCGATAACGATGATTAATGTTGTCATTCCTTACCTCCTTTTCTAACGGTTAAGAACTGAACAAAAAGCGCTATGTTCGTGATTTTCTATAACGCCCCCCTCACTGATCACGATTGCTGCCCGTTACTCTTTAGAAAATGAAAAATCAACCGAATTTTTTCTGGAATGCTTTCTTACTCTTTTGAAAAAGAAAAGTCAAATTTTCTTGGTATGCGTCACGCGTTATCGCATACGCTCTTCCAGCACAACAAAGCATCGCAACATGAAAAACGATTTGCCTCTCACGTATCCTTTTTCTTTTTCGTGAGAAAATGTAATATTTTTGCTGATTTATTTTTAATAAAATTGAATATTTTTATCAGAAATCCAAGGAGAGATTTTTCTCTGAGTAAAAAATGGGCGGAATCAATT
>DYLD01000240.1 GCA_020722315.1 Syntrophus aciditrophicus | reverse complement strand
CCGCCGAGCAGATATCGATTTTGATTATACTAAGTTTTCGTTTTTGTAAAGCCGTCATCGCACCCGGAGCCGTAGCGAAAAAAATAACGGGCCACAAAAATACAACATTCTAAAATTATTTCTAAAAACGCAGCGAAGACGTTGACGGCTCCAAAAGACAATCAGCGCTGCAGGCGGCGTGGGCAGGTCTGCGAACTTTTGCAATCTGTCAACGGAAAGGCCACCTGCAGGACTTGACAATAAAAAGACCCGATGACTATATTCCCTTCAGGTTTTAGAAAACCTCAATAAGAGCTCATGACTCTTAACAATTTATAAAAACTATAGGTGGTTGAACATCATGAACGAAAAGCAAAAGAAAATCTTATACCCTTTCCGACGTATCGAGAAACAAATACGCGGCCTTGAGAAACTTGTCGAAAAGACCCGCCACGCATCAAAATACTCCTAACTTAGGTTTCGACGGTAACAGCAGCGATAAAAAGCACCAGCTTAGAGAGACCTTTGTCAGACTCCGCCTTTTAAGCTGAGGAAGTCTTTTTCGACCCCGCGGCGTCTCTAAAAAGGGTCTAAGGGGGTAAACGCCGTAGGGGCGTTTCTTGTGCTTAACACCCTTTAGAGCATTGCTTAGAGACGGGGATACCTAAGAAAAATCAATAAATTTGCGCTTCAGATACCATATTTCAAGGGTCTCGGAGGGTAAGCCGGATATATCTGGAGCAGTGAGTCCTCGAAACAGAGGAAAAGATAAAAGAGGAAAGAAAAAAGGATGGAAGAACTTCACAACGCGCTCACGCAAGATATGGCGTGAGGAGAATTTGAGGAGGAAAGTTATGCAGAACAAACCAACGATAAACCGCCGGGGCTTTTTGAAAACGGCCGCCGCGGTAACAGCCGCCGGAACAACCGGGCTGATCGGAATTCCACATACCGCATCCGCTAAGGTTGGGGAACTGGCCACGCTGATCGACCTGACCAGGTGTGACGGCTGTTCCGATAGAGACGTACCGGCGTGCGTCAGTGCATGCAAAAAAATCAAGGAAGGGAAAATCCCCGAAGTTGCCGATCCGATACCGACCCCGTTTCCCGGCCATGTCAAAGTTGAGGACTGGTCGAAAAAGAAGGCTGTCATTGACCGCCTGACCCCGTATAACCTCATCTTCGTCCAGAAGGCCGTGGTCTCGCTCAACGGACAAACCAGAACAGTTTCTCTCCCAAGGAGATGCATGCATTGTGACAATCCCGCCTGCGTGACGATCTGTCCGTTCGGGTCGAACCACAAACTCAAAAACGGCGCCGTCGTCAACGATCAAAACCTCTGCTTCGGCGGCGCGAAATGCAAGTCTGTATGCCCCTGGCAGATACCGCAGCGGCAGTCCGGCGTGGGGCTGTACATGCATCTGGCGCCGTCTTTATTCGGAAACGGCGTCATGTACAAATGCGATCTCTGCGCTGATTTAATCGCTGAAGGGAAACCGCCCGCCTGTATCGATGCTTGTCCACGGCAGGCGATGTCGATCGGTCCCCGCGAAGAGATCTTTAAAAAGGCCGAGGAACTCGCAGAAAAGATCGGGGGCTACATCTACGGTAAAAACGAAAACGGCGGCACAAGCACGCTCTATGTCTCCGATGTTCCGTTCGACGTTCTGGATGCGGCTATAGTGAAGGGACCAGGAAGGCCGGGTCTGAAACCGGTTAAAAGGCCGATGTCCCGGACGGACAATGCAGCCAGGGCCGTACTCGCCGCCCCGGTTTTGGGCCTTGCTGCGGGCGCCGCGGCGGCTTTCAGCTTCATCTCCAAGAGGAAAGATACGATCAAGAAAGGAGAAACATACCATGATTAACGAAGAGAAAAACCTGATCAGGCGCCACAACGCGATCGAGCTCGCGGAGCATTGGATTATCGCAGTCTCCGGGTTCGTTCTTGCCCTTACCGGCCTTTTTGAGCTTCCGTTCGCCGCACGTTATAATATCATCAAGATACCCGGCTTCGCGTGGTCGGCGAATTATATCACCTCACTGCAGGTACACTACATCGCGGCCGCTGTATTCACGTTCGCTGCGTTGTTCCACGTGGTCTATCATGGCATTTTGGGCGAAAAGGGGTTACTGCCCCAAAAAGGGGATTTGAAGGATTCGGTCGCGGTGATCAAAAGCTTTTTCGGCAAAGGAGAAGAACCGCCTCTTGACAAGTACCTCCCCGAACAGCGGGTAGCATACATAGGAATAGCCTTTATCATGGCCGTTTTGATCCTTTCCGGACTCGTGAAAACGTACAAGAACCTGTTTGCGCCCGACATGGCACACTGGGCAATACTTATCGCCACGTGGAGCCACAATGTCTTCTTTGTTCTGTTTAACGCCGCAATCGTTGCCCATCTAGGCGCGATCCTTCTGAAACCCAATATCCCGATGGTCAGGGGAATCTTTACCGGCCATGTGCGTCTGGATTACGCAAGAAATCGCCACATGCTGTGGTACCAAAGGGTGAGCCAATACCTCAGCCGGCCGGAGTATTCGCCAGTCGTTGTTGACTGCGCCGAGAAGAACAGGAAGGACAAA
>DYLD01000239.1 GCA_020722315.1 Syntrophus aciditrophicus | reverse complement strand
GCTAAAAACGTCCGGGTGTGGTATTATCCAAATACCTACGGGTGCGAGCCCCCGCCTGGGAATCTGCAAAGATTGGTCAAAGATACACAACTGATCCATCAGGCGGGAGCAACCGGCACGTATTATGAACAGGATGCCGGAGGCGTCAAGCTGGGATATAATTTTTCCGAACTACAGACCTGGTTGCTGTTGAAACTATTCCAGAACCCCTATCAGGACACCGATAAGTTGATCCGGGAGTTCACTGATTTCTACTATGGTCCCGCCGCGCCGATGATGCGCGGTTATATCAACGAATTGGAGGAATTGCACCTTGCAATGACTACACCACTGCCATGGAATGCATCATTGTCCATGTATAATTATCTGACACCATCCCGGATCATCGCGTGGGAAGCAGTCTTCGACCGCATGGACAGTCTCGGATCCCTGACACCCATGCAGCGTGATAATGTCCGGACTGCGCGCGTTTCCCTTGACATGGTGATGCTGGACAAATGGCGGGAAGTCTTGAAAGATACAGAGGGAACGAAACTAACGGTTCAGGAGCTTATTCAGCGAATAAAGGATGGGTTTGAAATCGCCGCAAGGAAGCGCACTCCTGCCTCTTCCCCGAAACTCGCCGCGCAAAGGAAGGGGATGGAAGGAGCGATTGCAAGCATGGAAATGAAAGCCTTGATTGAGCCGAAACCGTTGCCGGAGCCCTTCCGTTCGCTGCCTTCCGAATCGGTAAGGCGGCTATATCCCTTCCAGCCCTCCGCCAACCGCGAGAAAGATGACGATGCCGCCTGTGGAGTGGCGCTGGCCGGAAGCAGGAATGAAGTCCCGGTCAAGCTCGGGATTTACGATTGGATTTCAAAGAAATATCTTCTCGCCTCGGCAATCTCCAAAGAAGACATCAGGCCCGATGCCTATCACATCTATAAAGTTGGCCGTTCAGTCCTGACGCCCAATTGCGCTCTTTGGATTACGGACGGATGGGTTGTTGTGCTCCATCTGGAGGAATTCTATGTAACTGGCTATCCGTTCATCAAATGGGATATCTATGCTTCCTTGAAGTTCGAAGGCCCCCAATATGGCTCCCATGACGCAGGGAAAGCGGATAAAATCTTTTGCGACCAGGTTGTTCTAGTCAAGGCTGACGATAATTAGACTGAAAATATAAAAGGAACTTTATCAATGAACATTACATTTCTAGGCGGCGGATCGTTACGGATACTGCCGATTGTGCGGGCGCTGTTGCAGACACCGGAAGTCTTCGACGGCGGCAGCATCAGGCTGGTTGACCTTAAACTGGAGCGGGCGGAAGCGGTCGGCAGACTGATCAGTCGTTGTCCGGAATACAGGAACGTCAACTGCGAGGTGGTCTGGACGACTGATCTCGACCGTGCGCTTGATGGGGCCGATTTGTTTTATCTGACTTCCGCCATTGAACGGGAACCTTCCGATACGCTGGCGCTGCAGGCCTCGTGCGAATACGGTTATCTGCATTCCGACCAGCTTTCGATCAACGGTTCCTTCCTGGCTGCACGGGCTGGAAACATGGTGATGAACTTTGCCCGGAAAATGGAAAGGTGTTGTCCGGAAGCCATGATGCTGATTTTTGCCAATCCGGTGCCGGTTTTCAGCGCGGCAGTAACCAATTACACGAAAATCAAGGCACTGGGAATTTGTGCGGGATTCGGCAATCATCGCTGGGATCTGCCCCGCATTTGCGGCCGCGACCGCTACGAAAACGAGTGGAATGTGGTTGCCGCCGGGGTCAACCACCTCTCCTTCATTTTGCGCGGAGAATATCAGGGACGGGATATGAACGAGGTATTGCGCGAACAGCTTGCCGTCGGATGGTAGCCGATGCAGATTACTTCCTACGATTGCAAAGAGCGCATCCGCGAAGGGCTGCAGAAACTGGTTGATATCTACCGCCGCTTCGGAACGATGGTTTTCTCTTCGGAAGGCGACGGCATGTCCCACATCCTCTGGTCATGGGGACTGGAAAAACAACAGCAGTCATTGTCCCGCCGCCTAAAGGATTTTAACCCGGATACAATCGCGGCAGACAGCCTGCGCCGCGTGGAACAGAAGTTTGCCGACTTCATTGCGGTTGCAGCTTCATCCGCCGAACCGGACTGGAATACACCGATAGCGCAAAACCCCTTGTTTGGCGTTGATTTCAGCGAAATATCCGTTCCGATCATCCGGGCGCTGTCCGGGCTGGAAACCATGCGGATTACGGCCAGTCATCCGAATCGTGGCGCGGTCCGCGATTTTCCGGACAATGCCGCGCTTGAATATACGATGGATCTGAACGGCAAAAATATTATTCCGGTGGAAAATCAATATATCCCGTCGCCGTTCAAAGGCTTGATTACCTCGCTATCTGAGCATCAAACCTTAATGGCTGATGCGATAGCGCAGCAGGACGGCAGGCTTTTCGCCGATGCGCTTGAAGCGTATCCAATGAATAAATTCTCGGCGGACAGAGTGCCGTTTTTTTACCGGATGTTTGAAATATTCTCCGACTTGCCGCCAGCGCTGCAGCAAGCGAAAACTTATATCCAGTGGTAGCTATTTT
>DYLD01000238.1 GCA_020722315.1 Syntrophus aciditrophicus | reverse complement strand
CCAAAAGAAATCTTCTATTCAACCGCGTTTCCACGAAACCTCGACTACAATAAATAATTACGGTTCATCCGGTTTATGCGTACTTCCCGTACTACGCAATCTTGCTGAGTCAGGAATGAGCCACGATTTCCTCTGGTAATGATCATCTTGTACCACATCTTTACCGTTATTAGTTCGACTGAAACTCCGAACAGATATTCTTGACAGTGCCAATAACATAGCTATATCATTACAGCAGAAGTTTGGTTTTAAGAGAGATAGAAACAGTTATGCACGGTTGGGGTCGTCGTGCCCTCTTTGGGTTTTCAGAACGTCGGAATAGGGGATGGCTATGATAAGAGTGCTAATTGAGCGAAAATTGAGGAAACGGGAGAACATTTCTAAGCTGATTCGGCAGATCAGGGTTGCCGCCATGGCGCAACGGGGATATATCAGCGGCGAAACCCTGTTCGATACCGAGGAAAACGGCACCATAGCGGTAATTAGCACATGGTAGAATGTCGAATCCTGGAAGAAATGGGAAGCCTCTGAGCAGCGAGTTACGATGGACAAAAAAATCGAGCCGCTCTTGGAGCAGCCTGAAATAATCAAAATCTACCAGATAATATCAACCGAAGAAATGGAGTATCTGGAAGATCCGGAAGGATGGCTGCAGAAAAGGGAACGTAGTTCCCTAGACGGATAGTTCATGGTAAAGGCCTGAGGCCGCGATTAGCTGTATCTTTCTTCCGCGTCTCACTCCTCAGAATTCGCGCGCATTACAGGCGGACTTTTTACGAACCCGTCCTAAATTCAAAACGTTTAATGTACCTGTCTTCTTGATAGCTTGCTGCCAGAACACTCAGCACCCAACGGCATATACCGAATCGCCGGTAAATCCTGCACCCGGTGAGCCATAATGTTATACCTTTCACTCAGTAATTTTCGGTTTTATTGATTTGCTGAGAGTATGGACTCGTAGATGAAATGAGCGATCGGAAGGTATCCGTTTCAGTAGAATCAAATTTACGTATAAACCGGATGAACCTTTAAAATTCCTTTTCAGACGGCATTTTTCCGCGGTTTTGTAAAACTCTCAGACTTTTCATTAGATGTGTAAGAAAAGAAAAAGTGTGTTTTCAGGGTTGTCTTCGTGTGATGTTGAGCGACGCGACGGCGCCGACGATCGCGGCGCCGATACCCGAGCCGTCCTTGATTGTTTTCAATCGTATCTTCGACGATCGGGCTCCGAGGATTTCCTGTAAGGTTGCTGTTACGCTGTCGCGGAATCCCGGGTATTTTTCAAACAGGCTCCCGTCAACCGCCACGGTATGCGAAGAGGCAAGATCGTTGTCCATCCAGCGGATGACGGCGGCGATCAGTCCCCCGGCGAGCCTTCCCGCCCTGAGTGTGACGATACGGCAGATCTCGCGGATTGCAAGCACATCGGCCGGCGAAGCATTCTGAGGTCCCAAACCAACCCGGGACGGATTTCCCTGCGCTATTTGCGCCATCTTCTCCGCCGTCAACGCATATTTTTTTTGGAATACCTCCGGCACTTTTTTGTCCGTGAAGAGGAGTCTTTGTTTGATCATCCTGACGATGATCAGCCGGGCAAGCTCGCCCAGATACATCCCCGAGACCATCTTTTCGAGTTGCTGCTGTTGCCTGTTGTTTGAGGCGCGATCGAGCAGGCGGTCATAGATGTTGGTTTTTAGTTTATTGAAATTCCCCCATTCGATATTGATAATGATCTCGCCGGCGGGATCGAGACCCGGGAGTTTTTTTATGTTTTTGCCCTTTTCGGGGTAGCAGGCGTTTGTTCCGGTACCGAGGATAACGCCGATATCGCCTGCAGGATCCGCATAGCTTTGCGCCGCGAGCGTTCCTACCGTGTCGTTCGTCAGCGCAACGATGTTAAGAAAGCCCATTTGGTTGCGTGCAAGGGCTTCCCTAAGCAGTGCGGCGACATCCCTGCCTTCAACGCCCGTAACGGAAAACCCCTTTGTCCAGCTGATAAGCCTTCCCGAAGCGACGGCGATTTGTTCTACCGGAAAAGAAAATGTGAATGCAAGATCGTGGTAATGCTGCCTGTCTATTTGATGCTGAGCGAAAAACTGTCCGATGCAGCCGGCGATAAAATCAAAGAGTCTTGCTCCGGTGCCTCCAGTCAACTTCGTGGGGATTGCGAACCTGTGGGCGGCTATCAGCGTTGCATGCCGGTTTCCGTCAAGCCGCACGGCCAGCACCCTGATATTCGTGCCGCCGAGATCGACCGCGAGGAAGTCTCCCTTTTCTGTTCCGGCGGGGCGTTTTACGAAAGACGGGATCATCTTGAGGGAACTCTTTTTGCCCGCCAGCCCGGATCGCATCTCGCCGTGAAAGCCGGCAATGACCTCTTCCAGCTCCTTTTGATCTATAAAGAAAAGCTGTTCCAGCGACGCCAGAAAATCTCGAAGTGCCGGGGAGATTTCTTTGTTCATAAGACTGACTTCACAAAAGGCCCTTCGAACAAACGGAAATATTCAATGAGACCTTTGAAAAATGGTGCCTAAAGCGCAAATTTATTGATTTTTCTTAGGTACCCCGCCGTCGCAGC
>DYLD01000237.1 GCA_020722315.1 Syntrophus aciditrophicus | reverse complement strand
CGGCTGAAAGCCGTTCCTTCGTCATCGCCACTCACCGGTTAAGCATGAGGTCGTGAGGCCGTCAAGGTCGCGAGCGCTTTTGCGAGCGCCCGAAGGGTTTAACCTTGACGGCCTCACGACCTCATGCTACGCAGGGCCCCATTCCATCCCCCCTGAGTCAGCGATTCAGCAAGGGGCTCTGATCATCTCCACAGATCTCGTCTTACTCCCCAGGCCTTGCAGACTCTGCTTCAGGCGATAACTCTCCCATTGGCAATTGACAATGTGGGCCTTATGGGTGAGGCGATCAAGCAGGGCTGCGGTCATGACCGGATCACCGAAGACCTGTGTCCAGTCGGCAAAGCCAAGATTGGTGGTGATGATCACCGATCCTTTTTCCTGTCGTTCGGCCAGCACCTGGAAGAGCAGTTCTGATCCTTCCCGGGAAAAGGGGATATAGCCAAGCTCATCGAGGATCAACAGATCGTAGCGGGAATACCGCTGGATAAGCCGCTGCAGGTCTTTGTCCTGGCGGGCCTCAATCAACTCGTTGACCAGGGCGTAGCAACTGACAAACCGAGTGCGGTGATTGTTCTTGCAGGCCTCAATCCCCAGGGCGGTCGCCAGATGGGTTTTGCCCGTACCGCTACGGCCAAGGAAGATGATATTGCGTCTCTCCTTGATATAGTCACATCCCGTAAGCTCACGGATCAGCCGAAGATCAAGCTCGGGCGTTACAGCAAAATCAAATCCTTCCATGGTCTTGATCAATGGAAACCTGGCCTCACGAACCCGGCGGGAGAGCCGGTTCTCGGTTCTTGCCATAATCTCCGCCACCGTCAAGTCCAGCAGGAATTCATCATAGCCGGCGCCATGCTCTTTGGCCTGACGGAGATGGGATTCCAGGCCGCGCGCCATGGTGGATAACAGCAGGGACTTGAGGTTCTCGTGCAATTCAACAAAGATTGCCTTCTCGTTCATTGCCCACCTCCCAGTTGCCCGTACAGGCTCACATCAGGAGCCGGCAGGCTTGGCCAGTCGGCAAGTCGAGGCGGAGGAACGCCATCTTTATTGGTGAAGATCAGAAGATGCCGCACGCCGCCACTATCGCTGAGATTTTTTTCCAGGGCCAGTTCAACCGCAGCCTCGATGTCGCCTGGTTTATGCTCTTTATAGAGCATCAGAACCGTGATGAAGTCCTTGATCCCTTTGGTCTCGCCCTGAGAATCACAAAAACTTGCCAATAACCGGCGCAGCGATTCCGGCCACTGCTTCCGCCACTCACGAATAGGCCTGGCGCTGTTAAAGGCCATCGGACGCTGCTGAATCAGCTCCAGATAATGATGGGGATTCAGGCGCCATTTGTTGTTGCCAAAGACCCGCTCATGCACGGCAAGAAGTCTGCCGCTGGCAAAGATCTCAACCCGATCAACGAGCAGATGGATCTTCAACCTCTGCCCCACCAATCGCCAGGGGATCGAATAACGATTCTTGTCCGCGATCACCGTGCCGTATTTGTCAGCTCGCCCTTCACGGATGTGGATGTTGCTGAAGGGGACCATCGGCAGAGAAAGCAGCGATTCCTTCTCCTGTTCGTAAAGGGTATCAACGCTCTCTTCACGGCCTGCCATGGTGTGGGAGCCATAGGCAAGGCATTGTTTCAGGATGGTATCGTTTAACGCCTCAAGACTCTCGGCCTCGGGCACCGGCACCATATAGTTGCGACGGGCAAGGCCCACCAGCCCTTCCACCCCGCCTTTCTCATGGCCGCTGTCAGGATTACAGAACCGGGACTCAAAGCTGTGGTAGGCCTTGAATTTACGAAAACTCTCCTGCTCGATCCGATCTCTGCCCAGCAGTACCTTGCGAACGGCGCTGGTCAGGTTGTCGTAAATCAATACCGGGAAAATCCCGCCAAAAAACTCAAAGGCCCGAATATGCGCGTCAAAAAAAGCCTGCTGTCGTTCACAGGGGTAGAACCGGACAAAGTGCTTCCCTGAGAATTTGCTGCGCATACAGAAGAACTTCAACTGAACCGGCTCCCCGCTTATAATCGCCATCGCCGTGCCCCAGTCAACCTCAACCTCCCGTCCGGCATCCGCCTGGCAGGGAATAAAAACCTGGTTGCAAAGATCAAGACCAAGCGCTATCCGCCTCTGCCGGACGAAACGCCGGACAGTGGATTCACTACCGGAAAAACCATGCTCTGTCACCAAACGGTTGAAAACACGACGGCTGGTATGCCGCTGCTTCTTCGGTTGATTCTGATCCCTCTTCAGCCATTCATCAATGATTGCCTGATAGTCACCCAATACCGGCAAACTCTGTGACGATCGCTCCTTGTACCCCCACGGCTCGCCACGAAGGGCCTTCTTTATCGTGTTCCGTGAATGTCCGGTCTGACGGGCCAGATCCGTAATGTTTTTCCCGTAAACCCGGTGGGCCGTCCTGATAAACTCATATTGATCCATCTTCAGCATCTCCTTTCCTCCAGTTAAAATAAAATTTGAAATCCTATTTTATAACTGGAAAATGTCACGCCGGGGTGGTCAAATTTCGGTTATCACTACACCCGTTTGCTGGTCAATTTTAGGTTATCAAAA
>DYLD01000048.1 GCA_020722315.1 Syntrophus aciditrophicus | reverse complement strand
ATCACCAGATTTTCCACGTTTTATTTCAACTTATTTACGATGCATGACACTAGGTAGACATCTACGCTCTGTAGATATTCATCGTAGAAGCCAAGTTCGTCCAGCTCCGTCTGAACCTGATACAACGCCCTATTGAGCTTGCTAAGTGTTATTATTCCCATATTTTTCATAGCCTTCTAGCATGTTTCAAAGCTCTCCCCACCATGCGCAAGTTACAAGCAGGGCTGTGATCTGGGACATGAGTTCGGTCCTGTTGATGTTCTCGGGGCATTCGATCCCGGCCGCATCAGCCACCACCGCATAGTCCTCGAAGAACTCCATCATTTCCTTCTCGTCGGCCTCTGCGCTTCCCCAGTCTATCCATTTCAAAGACTTTCTAACCGCCTCCATCTCGCTCCTTAGGACATCTCCGAGCATAAGTCTTTTGCGCGACGCGCCACCACAGTTTTTAACTATTTCCCTTAGATCGTCCACCATCTCCTTGGCCGTCGAATACGATCCTTCTTCGCAAAGCCTTAGAAATACTGGGGCCGGTCTCCATGCAGCAGGTCTGCCATCCTTCCGAGAGACAAGAAGCGCGTAATAAGGTATGCACTCATTGCCTTCATCATCCTCATCGTTCCAAGCGTAATCAAGAAATTCATCCCTGCTCATTAGGAAGAAGAATTTATCCTTGTCCACTGGATCATCAACTACATATTTCACCTTGCCCTTGTCTTTTACCGTCCCGAGCACGGCAACCCAGTGCGAGTAATCTTCTACGAGCAAGACCGCCGGATTTCCCTTCGCAAGATGTCTGTCGAGCTTATCCATGAATTTTTCGGAGCTTTCGCTTTTGATCTCTCGGCACCTTGCGCCATTCGCAGATGCAGCCTTCATTATTTTCGAAGGTTTCAA
Organism: Syntrophus aciditrophicus; assembly: GCA_020722315.1. GTDB lineage: Bacteria > Desulfobacterota > Syntrophia > Syntrophales > UBA5619 > DYLD01. The sequence goes on along the minus strand of DYLD01000048.1, from coordinate 16,586 downwards.
GCCTTTGAGATATATGCGCCAGGGCATACCCGTATCATATGCGATCTGTCTTTGTGTCCGCTCTGTCCCAAGCACATAAAGACAGTATGACAAACTGCATGCGCCGCAATGAGCTTCTTTCTGCTTCTCTAGCAAATACGAAAATTCACCGTCCATCCTGCTCATTCCAACATTTCCTTATTTAACATGATTAAGACACTTTTTGGTGGCTTTCCCAGAGTTTCTTTTCTCCAGCCAATCCTTGTATTTTCTCAAGTCAAATTTTATGAGATCCAGGCATATCGCTATGACTGCCGCATCATCGAGAAGACCTATGAATGGTATTGCGTCAGGGACGATGTCCAGCGGATTAAGAAAATATATCAGAGAGAAAGCGGCGGCCGATATCACCCACCAAGGAGTATCCCTATAGGCTCCCGAAAAATAGTCCTTCATGAGACTGAATAGCATCTTGATGGACTCTGCAAACTGAGCCAGCTTCCCAGTCAGCTTCGACATCACATCATCCTCCTGCTCGAGTAGACGCTTTACATCGTCCCCCCCTACAGAACTTGCACCGTTCTTTATGAAGTCCTTGTTCACTCTATTTGCCCCATCAGATTTGTTCATTATAAACTCCGGTAATATCAACTCTTTGTATTATCTCTCATTCATCATATCCACTATTAAGCCCCGATCAGCGATGATTTCCGAGGCTATCCCATTTTTATATTGATTATCTGCTGGAAGCCTGAAAAGTTCCTCAAACCCTATTGACTTGCCAGCCGGCAGAGATTTTGCAGATTCGCTTGCCGCATAGCCAAGGTGCCTTATTATCTTTTCTACTCTGGTTCGAATATCACGGATAATATTCCCGCTTGCATTCTTTAGCGATTCGAAGTTCATTCCAAGATTATCTGTTCGCTTTTCCAGCTCCTCCTTGGCCTCAATCACGTCGGATGGCATCTCTCCATTGCAGACCGTAAGTATGAATTTTGAAACAGGCATTGAGTCATCACTATAAAACAAGCCAAAAGGGTCATATGGAATATAGCTACCGACAGCCTTTCTTGCAGACTCAAACAGTCCCCTTGAAGGCTCCAAAACCATGAATTGCTCCCAATCGCAGGAACCGCTTCCTATGTCCTCGCTGAGGCGTATTTCGGGTATTTGATAGTATATGGTCTTTTTATTTTCCGACACCATGAACCTGATCTTATTTATATCGATCCCAAGATGGACATCTTTTACTATGCGACGCGCAGCTACAATGAAATAGGTTTCATCTGAGATTTTGCGTTTTTTCCTAGATTTTATATCGAGGTTCTTTACCTTGCCTTTCTCAACTATAGCAGTTACCGGAACAACTTCATTTACCCTTAGCTTGAGAGTGCTGATAATGAACTCCTTCTCTGCTTCGATTATGGATATCCCCCTCCTTCTCATCGCCTCGATCTGCGTCTGCTTTTCCACTAGACTTTCCTCCATTGAATCAAGCTTGGTCTTGAGATTTTTGTTAATAGTAGACTCCTGTTCCAATTTGGATGCGGAGTCGTCCGATTCACCTCTTGGGATTATCCTGAAACATATTCCCATGATCGAGGAGAAGCAGAGCACCGATGCTGTTCCGAATATGATCTGAATAATTGGGTTGGATGAGAGAGCAAATGATACGAAGAACCCTACGGCACCGCTCGCCGAAAGAAGTGCTGTGCTTTTTACAAATTCCAACGGGAACAGAATAGCCGCATTTATGAACCTGTAAGACTTTGCAAAAACGCCGATCGCATTCATGTTATCACCTCAATTTCTGAATTATTTCTCAGGACGGCTCTGCCCCCATTCTAAAGCAGCACGCTTATACCCCCTCTTATGATATGATAGAAGATGCTGATGACAAGGATTATGAAGAATAGTGACTTCAGCCTGGACGATGCAAGCTTCCTGAGATTTTTATCCTTCCCTTTAACCGCGCTTATGTATCCGATAAAGGCCGGTATCGTCCCCCCGAGCAGTATGAATATCGAGATGTTCTCCATCAAACTATGGTGCTTGAAGCTCCATATCAGGGTCAATATCACAGCAAAGGAATAAGGCATCATGAGAATTGGAACTTCAAGGTGGTCCGGTATTTTGAGGCGGAATTTTATATTCTCCCTCAACCACTCTGTTATTGATGGACCGAACAGGGTTGCAAAAACAAAGACAAATGCGATCCAGATGAACCTCTTCGACATATCTCTCCGCATGCTGTTTTTTTGCAACATCAGCAGCTTCTCCAAGCCTTTTTACCGTCTCTCTGACTCCCTCTTGAACGCCCTCCACAAAGCCTTCCGACCTTCCCCGATTATACATTGCCTGCTCTCGCTCATTACGTGGGGAAGGGCTGGAATATGAGTCGTCATCGCATGACGAGAGAATCAAGATGCTGATTGCTGCGGCAAGAAGCTTGAAGTATTGCGCCACTCCGCGTGCTGAGTTAATATTCCTGCTCGTCATTTCAGACCTCCTCTACATCAATTATTTCAACACGTTTTTCATCACACACCGGGACTGGCTTTTCGCATATGCCGTCAATAGCCGCCATGGAGCTCTTGCCTATCCAAAGAATTGCGGCGCTGGGAACTGACAAGACGGCTACAATTACCGCTACCGCGTCATCGAGCTGCCCGAGCACTGGGATGATGTCTGGGATAACATCAATCGGGCTGACCACATATATCAATGACAGGGTGCATATAACCACGGCTCCAAGCGAGCATACGAGAAAACTCTTCAGAGACTGGGCTAAAAAACGCCTAAAGCGCTCCGAGGCACAAATCAGCATCATGACTACGGTAAAGAGAAATATTGGCATTCCGAAAAAACAGAGCATGAATGTCTGTCCAGTGCTGAGAGCTCCGATGAATGGCATGTTCATGGTTATTCTCCTATTTTATTTTGCTTCGACTTTTTGTAGTAGATCACGATAATAGAGATGGTGAATATGGCTATCGAGATCGCAATTGCCCAGGCTATGGGGCTGAGCAGCCCTGCTCCTTCCCTGATCGCGGAGTCGGCAGGGTAGGTAATGATCTTTCCCAACTCGCTTGAAACTATTTCGACTACGCTCGGAAGATTCCACGCCATTATTATCAGAGCCATGGCTATTGCGATGTATACTATCATCATTGTTCTTCTCCTTTTGCTTGCTTATCTATATTCTAAGAGCGAGCCTCCGGCCGATTCCGAAGAAAATCCCTATTTTTTTACTTTTATGTAGTTCGATCCTGAAATAGACTGGCCTTCAATGTCGAGACTCTTGCCGCCGTGGAGCTTCTGTCCCCTCCAGTCAATGATGGTCTTCGCCTCCACATCCCAGTTCGGATAGCCCGGTATTTCTGCATATCCTGGGATTGCTGGATAACTGTTGAGCCAAGTCTTCTCCTTGGAAGAAAGTCTTTCGCATATATTCCTAGTAGTATTGTGGGCCTCCGACTGCAGCAGATATCCGGCTCTTCCGTCTGATCTTATCCTGTCGCAGAGTCTCACCGCCCTGTAAAGATTGTCCACATTGTCCCGTGGGTGCCATCCGACGAAGGCTCCTGGGTTGAACCATTTGCCAGCCTCCTTGGAATACATATCCCTTGCCACCCTGAGGTCCGTCGCGGCACGGTCAATCACAAATTCGCTCCGCTCGGATTCAAGTTCGCTCTGATTCTTGGACTTGATACTCTCATAGCCTTTCCTTATCTCCTCCTTCATCCTGATGGCATCCTTCCTCAGCTTGTCCAGTACTTTCTCCTCGGAGTAATCCCATATGTCGTCCTTCAGAGCCTTCTCCACGAGTTCCAAAACCATCTCGCAGGCCTTGATCGCATGGTGAGGATCCTCCGCCTTCTCTATGATCTCCGAAGCCTTGGCAAGAGTTTTCTCTATGGACGCTTTTCTGTGGGTTTTGAGCGCATATTTTAGCATCCCATGCATGTCTTCGATCTCAGGATCCGAAAATAGCTCCTTTTGTGATTCGATCCTATTGCAAATCTGCATGAATGCCTCGAGTTTGCCCATCTCTTCGTCGCTGGCTGCATTTTCCTCGAAGTCGTAACAACGCAGTCCCTTGATCGAAACTTCATATTCCTTCTTCAGGCTTGCATATCTGAAGATTTTCTCGAATTCGCTGATATGCGTCTCATAGTCGGGTCTGCCGTCCTGGGCGACTACATTTGAGCGATGTTTTTGTACGCATTGAACCCCTTTGCGGCATGCACTCATCACGGCATCCCAGTCGCCCCACTCATTCACTATTGAATTTGCGATGGCTGTGACTTCGCGCCGATAGTCGTCGTTGAGGGAGTCGTCCTTTAGAGCCCTCAAGCTATTGTTCACAGGGTGCTTAGCGGGTATCCCGGCGCAGGAAGAGAGGATTATCGCAAGGGACACGATCGCCGCAAACATGTTGAACATCTGGATTACCTTGTTGTTTTTCTTCATGTGCTGATTCTCCTTTTGTCATTTCATTCTATCTATTATAAAGTCCATTTCGTCGAAATTTTCCGAAGTCTTGTCCTCGTATCCTTCGGAGAAAATGACCACATATTTGATTCCCTCGATGGAAGGGTTCTTCAAAAGGCTTCTCAGATACCCTGCCTTGTCCGCCCTGGCTAGCCCGGCCTTCTCTATCTGATCGGAGCTGAGTTCGTGTATTCCAATCGCCGAGTAATAGCCTTCAGCGAGGCCTGTGTATATTGCAAGCTCGCGCATCTTGTGTTTATTATACTTGTCTGCTATGTATTCGCCGGCCTTTTCTCCGACATGCTCCAATACATATGATGCAACAACTGTTCCCCCAACACCTATTATCAAGGCCGGGACAGGCCCCAGCGGGCTTGCCACCGTGAATATCACAACACCTACGCCAATCGCCGCAAGATTTCCTGCGCATCTGCCAAAATCCCCCCCATGTTCTATGTCTCGATCGTATCCACTGATCTCCCCCCTCTCAAATCTGGCCTCTATCTCTCTGGCATTGTAAACGGTGAGACCGCATTCAAGGGTGACAGCGGCAGGAATCGCCACCTTTTCCACGATTTTTATGGCGTGCTTGCCGACTCTGAGGAAGCGGATTGCGTTTTTTGATCCTACCACAGCATTAGTCTTTATCCCAGCCGATTTTGCGACATTGCCTATGGCCTTGGATATGCCGCTTTTTGCCTTTTCGCAAGCCTTGATTATTTCTGATGAGCCTTGGGAAAGCGGCCTGATGCGGATCTTCTCCAAAGCCATGCTTATTTTCTCAGGATTGTTTTTGAACTTGAGATACCTCTCATACTTGCCACCTTCGATAATATGCTTCTGCCCGCTTATAACCTTATTTACCCTTTCAGTGTGAATCTTGCTGTATTTATTGATATCCTTGATTTTGCCTCTGGCATCAATTTCTCCTGCTCTTACAAGTTCATCAAATTGATCCTTTGGTATATATCCTTCAAAGTCGAGGAGGATTGGCTTGTCAGCATAAAATTGCAGTGCATCATCCATACAGGAGAGACCTGACTTGGATGCGCTGTTGCAGAATTTCGTCTGTATGAATTTGAATGGTTTCCCATCCTTGCTAACGATAATGTCGGTGCTCATGCTGCTTGGCTTACTGTATTGGACTTTGTAGCCTTTCAATTCCGGGAATGTCTTCTGAAGCTGCTCGTAGTTGAACGATTCGGCCATGTAGCCCTTGAGCTTGTTCTGATATTCTATAAGACTTGAGATCGAATCAATATCTATGTTCTCCAGATTCCCGACCTTGCCTTCGCGGGCCTTTTGGACTATCGCCCTCCCCAGACTTTTGGCCTCATCCGGATCGAGCTCAAACAGCTTAAAGCTTCTATTAAGCTGATTCCACTGGCTTCCAGTCAGATCCCTTGCGATGTATTCGCCTCCCTTGTTCAGGTTCTTGTCTCCGAGGTCAGATAGGGTGGATTCGATGAGCATATCCAGGGGTTGCGCGCAAATGCTTGAAGAGAAAACTGTGAGCATGCAAAGAGATGTGATTTTTGGGATGCTGTTTTTCATTAGTTTTGTCTCCTTTGCTTGTTCCCCGCTGATATGCTAAGTGGCAATCCGTTCCTATTTCCGAGCAAACCTGATTTTTTGCTATTCATAATCCATCCAACTATTCCTGAGTCTCTCGGGATATCCATCGCCATATTTCAGTATTCTCGTTGGGAGTTTAAGGACATTTCAATTTGTTTTTCCGGGTTGTTCTTAGAAATTTCTCCGGATTCTATGGCAGATATCCACTTTTCAAGCTCCCTCTTGTCGCATTCCTCTGGCCTTCTGTTGGATGCCCCTAATATTTCCAATACATCTAGACTGGCACGCCTTAGTAGGGCAGTTGAACCACTCTTTGATCTTGTGATTCTGACAAAGAAACCGTCTTCCCCGAACTGCTCTTTGATAAGTTGATGGTTCTCAAATATGCAGTTTTGCTGCATTTCCGCCCAGGATTTGAGCTGCTGGCCGTTCCTTATTGGCTTCACATATTCTCCATCCGGATAAGGAATCTCGAACTTCGCTGCCAATAGGGCTTCTTTCCTTCTCTTGAGATCCTCTACGCTTTCGGCAGAACGCCTTTCAATATCCAACCTTCTCTGCTCGATTCTTGCATCGAGCCTCCTCCGCAATGTCTCCGGAGATGGATTGCCGAAATAGTCACTCTCCCTAAGCTCGGAGATGTCGTGGATATTCTTCGGCCAGCCAGCTTGGAAGCATTTCTCCGCCCTCGATATGTCCTTTCCAACCCATTTGACAAAACCAGGAGTCAACTGATAGAGATCATATCTGCGAAGATAATCTTGGAGTACCGAGCCCCTCAGCTCCAACAGGTTGCTCAAAACATCAAACTCGACCAATGATGAAGCATACATCACAAGCAAGTGTCTCTCCCTCGACGTAGGCTTGAATTCGAGAAGGCTTTTGTATCCCATGCATTCAAGGAGCTTTTTCGGAGACATCCCAGTTCTCAACGGGTGGTAGAACACCGAGCGCCTGAAACAGCTTGGAACATGGTAATCCCTTCCGATAAAAGGGATGTCGCGCTTGAAGTATTCATACCAGGTAGGAACTCTACTGCTTATCCTAAGACTCCCAGGCAACAGGGCCTGCCGCATGTATTCTATGAAGCAATTATAAGTTCCATGACATCGAACTATCCCACCGCCCTCAAGCCTGAATATGTAGAACAAGTCGCTGACAAGCTCGTCCATGTCCTTGAAGTATTCGGGGTGGGCTTTGCCCTGGGTAAGTAGCATGTCCAGAATTTTAGGCATATTCTCTTCTATTATGTCAACTCTGCATTTCATTTTTCTTTCCCTCCTTTTTATTCCTGTTCGCCTTATATCTCATCAGGCCTTGGATTATTGTGTTGACTTCTGCTTCGACCATTTTTCCCATCTCTGGATCCTGTCTTTTGCAGTATTCCACGAATTCTCCACTTATGCTTTTATTCTCATGTAGTATCGCATGATCTATGTTGGCCTCGAAGTGTGCCCGGCTGCTGTATCGAAAGACTTTGAAGAGATATTCATAATATTTATCCGGACGATGTCTTCTGTATTTCCTCTGTTTGTTCTTTGAAAAGTACATATTTTCCTCCCTTTTGTTTTACCTATATTTTGCGTTTGACCAGTATGGCTTAGCTGCGAGAAATCAAGGCGACGGTGTAGTAACTACTCCGAGCTGATGATGACGAAGCAGATATGCCGTAATGGCCAAACCCTTGCGGGTTCAATCAGCCCAACTCGAAATGGATAATTTCGTGAACTGCATGCAGTTCACACCATATTCGTTGTCGACAGCTTAAACTCTGTTTGGCTGATTGAACCGGAAAATGTAGGTTAATTTTTACAGACCACTCCCATCAACTTGTCTTTCGGCCCGTAGCCTATTCGACTTATTATAAAATTATTTTTTTTACCGCTTCAATATCTATGTCAACATGTATACAATAAGAAGACAATGCCGCGTATTTCCGAAGCATGAGATATGATTCTATTAAATTTCTGCTGCAGGCAGAGTGTCAAGGGCTGGCCCCTCTCCTCTGAAGCCTTGAATAGAGCAGATAGAGGAAAATTATGGCCATAAGCCACTTGGGGATGAAAAACAGTATTATCGCCGCGCCAATCATTATCAGTAAATCGCTCTTGCTGATCTGTATCATCTTCATCCCTCCTTTTTATGTTTTGTCCGCATCAGACGGCCTTTTCCAACCACTGTCTTCATTGTTCGGATCATTATCGGCACTAGTCCCCTGTCTCGCCCTGCAGCTTCTGAGCGCGGCCGAAATCCTCTCCGGAATCCTCACCTTGAGAGCAAGATATGCCGCAAGGACGATCCCTATCAGGGTTCCACCTATGGCAAATGGTGCAGTCATATACTTGACAAATCTGTCGGACGCCCCCCTGAATCCATCTCCAACTCCCCCAGAAATCTCGTATGCTGACACTATGAGCGCCACAGTTACCCCTCCCGCTATTATCCTGCCCGGCGTGAAATACTCCAGAAAGGCGGCCTTGTTGGGCGTCTTCCCATAAGCCTCGACAAGTGCTTTCTTCGTGGCATCATCGGCGCAGCGTCCGCCAAGCCCCGCCATCTTCACCGCATCATCTGCCGGCATCTTGGCAAAAGCCTTCACCGCATCATCGCCGAAATTATTCACTACCATCTTGGAAAGCCCCCTGTTCTTGACTTCCACCTTTATAACATCGTCGCCTATTCTTGAGACCAGGGGCATTATGTCGTCGGCGCCAAATGCTATTGCTCGCGACGCTTCGGGATATTTCGAGGCATATCTCCAGACCTCATCCCCGTGTTTCGATGCCGCTGAAAACAACTCCATGCCCCCGCTGCGAGCCGCCTTCAAGGCATCGTCGCCATGCAGCAGAACGGCTTTTTCGAGTGCCACCCTTGCCGCAGCGCGTCCAGATGATGTCAGCGTCCTTCCGCTTAGCTTCTCGGCGGCCACTATCGCCTCGTCTACGCTTTTGGACGCGACTTTCGCAAGAGGGGCTACCGAAGCGTCAACAGTCGCAGAAAATACCACGAGGGATACGGCCATCAATGCAATCAGATTCCGACGTGCTTCCATGGATTCAATCTCCTTTTTTTTATTGTTTCTGTGAAAAAAAATAAGGCGAGATCAAGTAAAAAATCCGAAGACAAGCAATATTTTTTTTTAATTTTCAGCTTCGGAAAATCGCAGGCCTTTGCTCTTATATGGAGATAAAGGAACACGGTTTTTAATGAAATCATCTCGACAATAACAAAAAACAGGAGATTCAGCATGGAAGAAAAAAAGAAACGCATGTTCGGAAGGATCGCATACTTCACGGCTATAAGCCTCGCATTGCTGCTTGCCGCCACAGGCTGGCTCATGTCCAGGGGCGAACCGTGCGGAACAGTCCCAGAACTCGGGGAAAAGGCGACAAAGCTTTTCTCGTCAAAAAAGCGCCTCAGCGAAGAGGAAAGGGAGAAGGTTAAGCAAGAAATACGCAGAATATTCGATGAAACGAGGAAGGAGGACCTCGAAACATACAATTCCACCGTCTCCAGAATGGAGGAACAACTTAGGAAGGGCGTGAGACGGGCAAAGGACAATATCCCGAACGTCATAGACAGCACTTGCACGTTCAAGCAGTCGGCCAAGATATGCTATCTCATGGCGAAGGACGCCGCAGACGGCGGAAACGAACTAAGCGAACATCTTTCGGGGGTAATCGTCCCAAACATCATCTCCCCCCTTCAGAAAGGAACTGCCGAATGCGAGAACGAACTCGCCCGCCTGGCCGCCAGCCTCGAAAGTAGCAGAACAAATCTCCACGCTCGCATCGTGTCGGCCGGCCAGATGCCGGAACTCGGACTTGAACGCGACCCCGCCATAGAAAACTCCTTCAAGGAGCTCCTTAAAACAGTTGACAGTTCATCCGACGGCATCACGGAGATAGCCAAAATCAAAACCATGACTGCAATTAGCATCGCCATTGACGCAATCTTCATACGCTCCACCGTGGCATGCTTCAGAAGCGTCCTCGGACACATAGCCAGAAGGATGGGCGTCACCGTCGCATCATCCATCGCGAGCGCGGCCGCAGACGGTCCCCTGCCCATCGGAGATGCAATAGCCGTCGTAATTTCAGTAGGAGGAGCAGCATGGTGCGCTTATGACATCTACAAGGCGAACACTGAAATGCCAGCAAAGATCAGGTCCGAGCTGTGGAACTCGATAGAACGTAGCTGTAAGGATGTTCTCGAATCAGGCATGTCCAGGGCAAAGGCAATCCTTGAAGCCTACGAAAAGCAGCATTCCCAGATGGAGCAGAAAGTCCTCGCAGAAATAGATAAGGAATTATGAGCGTGGATCAGGCTTTCAGTTGTCAAAGCAGATCAGCAACCTGACCTCTATCCCGGTCCCGGCGAACGATGATTTAATTTCCCGCAGCCAACTGATAATATCAGGCTCCCTTATATTTCGACGTGAACTCCACTTCATTTAGCGCAAATAATTGCCCAGAGCAGCAGGAGCAAAAGCAACGCCAATACTATGCTTCCAAGATTCCTTGAGATGAAACTGCGTGATTCCTGACTTGATATAGGCTCATCCCCATCATTGGCTCCCTTCGTGGTCAATGCCGCGCCAGAAGCTTCATCTATATTTGGGGATGATCCGACTTCCTGAGAAACGCATAGAAGCGCCATTGATCGGTCGTCCTGCACGGATGGCTCCCAGAAAGACTCGGTGAGAAACCTGCACAAGGCAAGATTGTCAAGACGCATCTCCGAGAGCGACTGCCAAAGCTTCAAAAACTCTGACGCTGGCTCGAATGTGTTCGCCTTCAGCATTTTCTCCGCAGTTCCATCTGTAAAGGCTGCGATTGCCTCAATCCCATCGCTCGGCATGAGCTTCACCCTCATGCGCGAGCTGTTGTCCTTTCCGAAACGCACAAAATCCGTCAAATTGGCATATTCCCCGTTCGAGGGTGGGCTCAACAGCCGCATACGCCCTGCGATTTTCGCAACTATGGCTCCGTCGCCCACGTGAATGAACATGGAACGCATCCTACCAAGTGCTCCGAATATGAACGTGAATTCAAACGCGGAGACGGGAAGCTTGAGCCTATCGGCAAGCAACTGCTGTCTTCCGGCGGCGATAGCTACAATTGACTTGGCTATCGGACCAAGCAAAGTCTTCGCAAGGTTTTCATCTTCGGAGTCAAGGAGCATCGAGAACAGTGGCTCGGATGCGCTTAGATATTCAGAAACGGCTGAAATCGCCTCCACGGCTCCATGGTGGGAGTCAGGAGAACTTCCTCTGCCGTCACAAACTATAAGAAAAGGCCTTGGATCGGTCTTCGAAAAAGATGCATCCTGACACGGCATCGCAGCCCGAATGTGCTTTCTTCCCGGAACACTTGAGTAAGAACATATCCAGTTCATTTCCGTTCTCCGTTATATTGATTGTCGTTCTGAACTCCACGATATTCGGATAGCTTCTTCTGTTTCGGGAATATTTCGTCGCTATGCCATCCCTTTTCAATCTCTCGTGCGTAAACTTCCATGACATCCCTCCACCTGGCAATGCTCGTCCTTCGCCTTGGATTCCGGTGCCCGTCCCTAAATGTAGTTATGAACTCCGACTTGACCTTCGATGGAAGATGGCTCCATATCACATACCAAGGCCCCTTTGGCATACTGAAATTGCTTCCTTTCCCCAGGGGACACCTGCCCGACTTTATATTGCTAATCGGATCGGCACCGTTTATGTGGCTATAGGGATGGGCACCAACTGTAAGAATCTTGAATAGGATCACGGCAACCGAGAAAAGCTCGTTTTCAACTGTCCTGCAAATCCTCGAAAAATAGCCTGATGAAAGAATCTCGGGAGGCTGATACATCGGTATTCCTACCGGACATATATGAATTTTGCCGCCTTTTGCGACCTGATAGCTGTCGCAGTCTATGAAGAAGACCTTCTTGTCCTTGGGGGAAAGCATGAGATTCGCAGGGTTCACATCCCCCATAAGCACATTGTTTTCGTGCATTGACTTGAATCCATCCAAGAGGCTGATGCATGTTGCAACAAGATCTCTTCTTTTCCAATACGATAGCCTCTCCCTTACAAGCTGGGGCTGGCAGACCGTCTGCAACATATGCCCCTTTGCCCTCCGCATTGCGTATCCTATCCATTTGCGATTTGAATCGAATACAGAGATTCTCGGCCATGCGAAAGATTTGTTCTCCGTGATCTCAACCATCCCCCGCATAAGCTCTATTTTATCGGGCATCCCCCTCTCAAGCGCCTTCTGCATCGCAAAGTCGTGATATATCTTCACCAGGACATCAGGAATGGTCGCGAGCTCATATATGGATCCTTCGCCGCCCCTTGCGATCATCCTGCCGAGAGTCTGAGGTGTTCCGTTCGGATCGAAGACTTCTTCACCGGAATCGTAGCTACATTCAATGCGGGAGCGATGCTTTCTGGCAGGATTAACGTGGATTTGCGGAATATTTCTAGCAGCTAAATTTTTCAGATATGCCATCATTATAATCTCCTAATTGCTCTCATCAGACATATAAGCCATAAGCAGAGAATTTTTCCGAATCATTTCAAGAATATTTCTTGAGCACTAACAGACACTCCTAGACAAGCTCAGAGCGGGCTAATAGAACACTAAAAAATTATTAGTGGTTATATATGCAATGACTTTCGAGTGACGTCTGATGATTTTTTCGGATTCTTTCGGAATTTTTTGCCAAAGCGGACTTATATGAGTGTAGAACGGAAAATATAATCAATGCAAAAGGAGAAAAAATCATGAGTGGAGACTTCCAAGTTTTCGACAATCCGCAGTCCAGATGTGCGGTTGCACTTCTTCTCGACAGTTCAGGCAGCATGGCCGGCGAGCCGATAGAGGAACTCAACAGAGGAGTTCAAACATTCTTCGAAGAAATCAGGAAAGACGACTTCGCCCGCTTCTCTGTAGAGGTTGAGATGATATCCTTCGGTGGAGTGGCAAAAAGAGTCGCGCCATTCATTTCTTTCGCGAAGGGCTCGGAGCCACAATGTCCAGAGCTGGAGGCGGACGGCCAAACGCCCATGGGCGCAGCCGTTGAAATGGCGTTGAACGACATCGAAGAGAGAAAGAAATCCTACAAGGACAGCGGAATTCCATACTATCAGCCCTGGCTGGTGATAATGTCGGATGGTCAGCCCAACGACAATTGGACCGCTGCTGCAGAAAAGGCGAAAAGACTGGCCGAAGCAAGAAAGCTTATCGTGATTTGCGTTGGGATAGGTGAACAGGTTGATCTTGATGCCCTGGCCAAGCTCTGCCCCGACTCCCGACCGCCGAAGAAACTCTCCGAACTTAACTTCTCCGAATTCTTCGAGTGGCTGAGCCAAAGTCTTGGGCAAGTAAGCAGGTCAAGCCCGGGAGACAAGGTGCATCTGCCGCCTGCAGACGGCTGGGCCACCGTGTGACAACTATATGTTCTCTTTTAATGATTTAGGATAATAATATCCAAGGGTTTTCCGTCAAGATTTCAGGAGAGTGTTTCGCTTGAGGACATCTAAAATAAAGGCCGTATTCACAAAGTTGGGGGAGCGCTTCCTCCTGGAAATTTCCAAGAAAAACAGAACCCTGTTGACAGCGCTCAAAATATCACTGCCTTCATAGATACCATTATTTTTTTAGTTTGGGCCAAGAATGGCCGCCCTACTTCTTGCGCAGACATCAAAAGTATGTTGGGCGTTCTCGCCCGACAAAGTATGTTGGGCGCTTGTCCGCCTCTGGAGGATTCTTGCCCGGCATCCAGAGGATGGGGACCGCAGACGGCGCGTTACCCCGATATCATTAGAATCGGGGTAAACTCTGAACGCGCCCTACCTGGCGGCCAGGAACCGTCTTCGCGCTACGCGCTACGCCGTGGCATGCCGCGCAAACTACCGGTGCACCATTACAGCTTTTTACAAATTTGGTCAAATTCCGAGCTCTCCATTTTTCCGCATCCCGTGTGTTCGCATTTTCCATTCCCCCATCCCGAAATTAGTGGGACAAAAAAGAAATTGGAATTTCGCGATTTCCGATCACACATTCAGCACTTTTCAAGTTTGCCGACAATGTCGGAGACTTTGGAGAAGCCGTTGGAGTCGAGGTATTTGTTTATGCCTTCGATGACCTGGAGCGGGATTGTGGGGTCTGCGAAAATCGCAGTTCCAATGCCTACCGCGTCGGCGCCCGCGAGGAGGAATTCTACTGCATCGTCCGCGCAGCATATTCCGCCCATTCCGATTATCGGGATATTGACCGCCTTCGCCGTCTCGTGGACCATTCTGAGGGCGACTGGCTTTATCGAAGGTCCGCTGAACCCTCCCGTCACCGACGCGATCTTCGGTTTCCTGCTGCGGATGTCTATGGCCATTCCGAGAAGTGTGTTGATCAACGATATCGCATCGGATCCTGAGTCTGCGACGGCCTTTGCGAAGTCGGTGATTCTTGTGACATTCGGGCTGAGCTTCGTGATGATTGGAAGTTTTGTGGCGGAGCGCACGCCGGAGACGACTTTGCTGGCCAGGGAGATGTCCGTGCCGAACGCTATGCCGCCTTCTTTTATGTTCGGGCATGAGATGTTGATCTCGAGCGCGGCGACCCCGTCCGGCTCCGCGTCAATGGTTGCGGCGACCTCGCGGTAGTCCTCCATGCTTCTGCCCCAGATGTTGACGATGACGGTTGCGCCGGTCTTTCTAAGTGCGGGAAGATATTCCGGATCGTGCAGGAACTTCTCGACGCCCGGATTCTGAAGTCCTATTGAGTTGAGCATTCCGCCGCAGACCTCGGCGGTCCGTGGCGTTGGATTGCCGTCCCAGGGGAAAACTGAAATCCCCTTCACCGTCACCGCGCCGAGCTTCTCCGGAGGACAATATTCCGCATATTCCCTTCCGTAGCCGAATGTGCCGGAGGCCGTTACAACAGGATTCCTGAGATGGATTTTCCCCAGTTGGACGGACAGGTCAGCCAAGGCGGGCTCCTTTTTTGAGGTCGGACACGAAATTTTGTATTCCGGACAAAGTCTCCTGCCCTTTGGAGTATGCCTCTATCCTGCGGACTATTGCGCTTCCGACGACAACACCGTCAACGCCAGTGGATGCGGCCGCACGGACATGCTCGGCGCTGGAAATTCCGAATCCTACCACGACCGGGAGCTTGCTGTGGCGTTTTATGAGCCGAATCCTGTCCGCGAAATTCGCAGAGAATGTCTTGGCCTCTCCGGTCACGCCCTCTCGTGAGACGTAGTAGATGAAGGAGTCTGCGAATTTCGCAAGCCTGGGGATGCGCGTTTCGGGGCTTGTCGGCGCGACGAGGCTGACAATCCCGAGTCCGTGTTTTTTCAGGGTTTTCGAATATGAAGAAGGTTTTTGGTTCTTGTCCTCCTCGGGGGTGAGGTCGAGGCATAGGACGGCATCCGCGCCGGAAGAGACGGATTTTTCGCAGAATTGTTCGAAGCTGAATTCCGAGGAAAAAGCGGTGGGGTTGAGATATGTGAATATGACTATAGGAATATCTGCAAATTTCGCGCGGATTTTCGCTATCAGATCGAGGACTGTCAGGGTGTTTGTGCCTGAGGCTATCGCTCGTTCGGCGGCGAGCTGGTTCGCCTCGCCGTCGGCGAGAGGATCTGAGAAGGGTATCCCCACTTCGAGGACGTCGGCTCCACCGTCCACGACTGCGGACGCGACCGCGAGCGAGCGCTCCGCGTCAGGGTCGCAACCTGTGATATATGCGACGAGGGCGGCGCGTTTTTCCCCTGCGCAGGTGCTGAAGACTGATTTTATCCTTGATTTCATGATGGCATGAAAGATATATCGCCGTAGGAAATTATCAATAATCAAATACGGGGGACGGGTGCGAATGGCGCTGTATTTTGATTTTCCTTGAAATCGAGTTAAGCTAACCGGCTAAAACGGGCGGGAGGAGACGATATGAAGAAAATCTATGTGATCGGTGACAGCATTTCCATCCACTATGGTCCGTATCTGAAGACGTATCTGGAGGGCTTGGTCGAGTACTCCCGGAAGGAGGGAGAGGATGAGGCTCTTTTGAATCTGGACAAGCCCCAAGGGGCGAACGGAGGCGACTCCTCCATGGTCAGGACGTTTCTGGATGCGAAGTCGAGGAGTGGCGGAATTGATGCCGATCTCCTTTTGCTCAACTGCGGACTCCACGACATAAAGACCGATCCGCAGACGGGACAAAAGCAGGTTCCCCTTGGCGAATATAGGAAAAACCTGGAGGAGATAATCCGCCTCGTGTCGAAAATGCGTCCGAAGCTTGTCTGGATAAGGACAACCCCCTGCGACGAGAAAATCCACAACGCGAGACAGCCGGCCTTCCATCGCTTCTCATCCGATGTGATGGAATACAACAAAGCCGCCGACCAAATCATGGAGGAAAACGGCATCCCGGTCATTGATCTCCACAGCTTCACGGCCAACCTCGGCCCCGACCTCTACTGCGACCATGTCCACTTCAACCTAAATTAAGCAGTTGGCCGCATTTGTCGCAGATACGAGGCAGCAA